>JASJCU010000063.1 GCA_030065815.1 Gammaproteobacteria bacterium
CTCCGCGAGGCCGTGTCGTCGCTGCCCGACGGCGTCGCGCCGGACTGGGTCATGGTCGCGACCGGCTGGCTGCATGATCGGGCGCACAGCCCGGAGAAGACCTTCCGCGCCCTCGACGCCGAACACCTGATGCAGGCATATCGGGTCAATGCGGTCGGACCGGCGCTGTTGATCAAGCACCTGCTGCCGCGAATGGACCTGTCGCGCCTGTGCCGGATCGGCGTGCTGTCCGCGCGAGTCGGCAGCATCAGCGACAATCGCCTCGGCGGATGGCACGCCTATCGCGCCAGCAAGGCCGCGCTGAACATGCTGATCAGGAACTACGCGATAGAGCTGGCGCGCAAGAGCGACCGGCTCGTTATCGTCGGCCTGCAGCCCGGCACGACCGATACCCGGTTGTCGGCGCCGTTCCAGCGCCACGTGCCGCCGGGGCAGCTGCAATCGCCACAGTTCACGGCCACCCACCTCGTCGAGGTCATGACCAGACTGGTGCCGGCCGATTCGGGCGGGCTGTTCGACTTTCTCGGCCTGCCGTTCGATCCGTAGCCCGGCGCGGTCGCGTCCGATAGCGCGGCGCACCCGATCGGGTGGCGTCGTCCGGGTCGAAACAGGGGCCGGCCACATCGAACCAATGCAGGAAACGATTGGAGATCGCGTGCCACGAGGTTGAGCGAGCGGCGCCCGGCATCGCTGCGCCACCGGACAAAAAAAGCCGGCAGCGATCGGCTGCCGGCCTGTCGATGAGTCCTGATGAAGTGCTCAGGACGCGCGGTACTTCTTCTCCTTCATGTCGCAACCGTGCTTGCCACCGTAGCTTCCGTGGCCGTGGTGTTTGCCATACGGATGCGCCTTGCCGTGGTGTTTGCCGTGGTGGTGCTTGCCATGGCCGTGCATGCCGTGCGGATGCCCGCCGGGTTTTGCCATGGCGACCTTGGGCGCCTCGCCGAGAGCGACGTCGAGTTGCTGCTCCGCGCGGTCACGCAAAATCGTGATGCTGACCCGGTCGCCCGGCGTGCGGCTGCGGACCAGACGCTGGATGTCGCGGGTCGTCGCGACGCCGACGCCGTCGATGCTGACCACGATGTCGCCGGCCTTCAGGCCGCCGTCGGCGGCAGCGGAGCCGTCGGTGACCTGGGAGATCAGCACGCCGTTACCGGCGACCGCACCGAATGCCTCGCGCAGATCGTCGGTCATCGGCTGGATGCGGATGCCGAGCAGCGCCTGACCGCTGCCGGATTTCGGCTTTGCGAACTGGGTCCGCAGCGTCATCTCGTCACCGTTGCGGACGACCGCCACGGTCGTGCTGTCGCCGGCCTGGCGCACCAGATGCTGCAGCCGCTCCGGCGAGTAGGCCGGCCGGTCGCCGACTGCGGTGACGATATCGCCCGCCTTCAGACCGGCCGCGGCAGCCACCGACTCGGGCTGGACGCCGTCGACGCGCACCCCATATTCGAGCGATGCGGCGTCGAGGTCGGCCTGCGAGATCGCGGATATCGCGATGCCGAGGCGCGGCCGTTCGGCCGAGGTTGCAGGTCCTTGGTGTGCAGCGGCGTGGGCGACGCGATGCAGGTACGCGGTCGCAGGCTGGCCGGCCGCGAGGGCAGGGCCGGCGATCAGCGACGCGGCGAGCGCCATGGCGGACAACGTGGATGGGAGGCGACTATTCATCGTGCTGTGTTCTCCGGTGTCGGTTGGCTCTATGGGATTGCAGTCTCGACGCAAAGTTCGCGGCGGCACCGCGGCTATTCCATCGCGATTCCCGGGTAATTGCCGCGGTCAGGGCAAGCAGCGCGCTCTGCCGGGGAGGTTCGCGGCCCGCGGCCACCCGCCTTGCCGGTCATGACCGTGTGCCTGGCACCGCCACGCCCGCGCTCGCGTGCCGGCGCAGAGGTCATGGGCGCGTGCCGGGTCGCGGCACGCCCGCCGCGTGACCGCTGTCGACGACGCGCTGGCATGCGCCGGACGTCGTCAGGACCGGTCGGTCGATGGCCCTGCGTCGTTCATGGCCTGCTGGTGCCGGCCGACAGCCGCGATCAGCGAACCGCGCGGCCCGTCGATGCTCGATGACAGCACTGTTTCGGCGCCCGCGCCGCGTGGTTTGACCAATCGTCGCGCCTCGCCCACACTCGTTGCACAACAACAACGTTCACCCGGGCGATTGGTCGCGCGTCCGAGGAGGGTGTCATGCAGCAGGGAGTTTCCACGCGGGTCAGCATCGCGACCAGTCGGCGAATACGCTTCGCGCTGACCGCGATGCACGCGTCGGACGCGCTGTCCACGCCTTACCGTTACGTGCTCGACGTCAGCGGGTCGGCAGGCCTCGATCTCGATCGTCTGCTGGGCATGGGGGTGTCGGTTCGCGTCGATCAGCCCGGGCGCCTGGGGCGCTTTTTCCACGGCCTCGTCGATCGCGCCAGCGCCGGCGCGGTGCATGGCAAGTCCGGCGACTACCGCGTCGAGCTGGTGCCGGCACTGGCCGAACTCGCGCGCTGCAATAGCCAACGCCTGTTTGCGGAAATGTCGCCGGTCGATGTCGTCGCCGACATTCTGGCGCAGCATGGAATCGCGTTCGAGGCGCAGTACCGCCGCGAACACGTCGCACACGAACTGGTCGTGCAGTACAACGAATCCGACCTCGACTTCGTGTCGCGACTGCTCGCCGAACAAGGGGTCTTCTACCGCTTCGCGCATGCCGTCGACGGGCACACGCTGCAGCTGTTCGACGATCCCGCAGACCTCGCCGCGTGGCCGGGGTATCCGGGCCAGACGCTGCTCGCCGATGGCGACAGCGGCGAGGGAATCGTGCGCCTCGATGCCGCGGTAAGTGCCAGGGCGACACGCGTCGAGCTCGATGACGTCGACCCGTTGTCGCCGACGCTTGACCTCGCCAGCGCCGCCGGCACGGTTCGGCGCGGCGAGAGCTGTGCGACAGTGACGGAATACCCCGGCGGCTATCGCGCCGCGGCGCACGGCGCGTCGTTGGCGCGGACGCGGCTGCATGCCGCGCGGGTCGGCTACCTGACGTTTGCCGGCAGCGCGCGTTCCCGCGGTGTCGTCGTCGGCCGGCCATTCGCAGTGCACGGCTACCCCGGAATCGACGACGGCGCGCACCTGGTGCCGACCGAGAGCACCATCGAACTGGTCGCCGGCCCACCCACGGCCGCTGGACCCAAGGTCGTCGTCGCGACGCTGCACACGGCGTTCGCGGCGACGCCGGTCGAGCAGCCGCTGCCGTTGCCGCTGGCACCGCGCCGGCCGCTGTTGCACGGACCGCATACCGCGGCCGTCGTCGGCCCGGACGGGGAAACGACCCACGTCGACGAGCACGCGCGCGTGCAGGTGCGGTTTCCGTGGCAGCAAGCCGACAGTCCCTCGCCGTGGGTCCGCGTCAGCCAGGCCTGGGCCGGTTCCGGCCGCGGTGCGTTGTCGATACCGCGCATCGGTGACGAGGTCCTGGTCGCCTTCGAGCACGGCGATGCGCGGCGGCCGATCGTCGTCGGCTCGTTGTACAACGGCGCGAACGTGCCGCCGGTCGCCCTGCCCGACAACCAGGCGCAGACCCTGTGGCAGACCCGTGCATTGCCCAGCGGCCCGGCCAACGCGCTGCGCCTCGACGATACCGCGGACAGCGAGCTGATGGCGCTCGAGGCGGGGCGCGATTACCGGCTGTCGGTCGACAACGACGCCTTCGTCGAGATCGGCGGGCAGCTGTCGGAGACCTTCAGAGGCGGTCGCATGACGACGGTCGACGGCAACCTGATCGGCACCGTCGACGGCACGACGACGATCAGCCTCGGCAATGACATTTCGGTCGACGCCGACCGCCGATGCGATCTGGCATCGCGCAAGTCGATGACCGTGACGTCGGACGACAGGCTGACCGTTTCCGCGGGCAAGCGCCTGGTCATCGGTGGCCAGCACGCGATCCGCATTCACAACCAGAATGCCTACATCGAGCTGCAGGCCGACGGCGACATCTTCATCAGTGGCAAGCGCGTGACGGTCAAGGCGTCCGACAAGCTGACGCTGAAGGGCAAGAACGTCGTCGAGCAGGAGGGCGGCTGACGTCAGTCGTCGACGTCCGCCAGCAGCGTGTCGGCGTAACGGATCTGCAGCGGCGTGTCTTCCGACGTCACCGCGCTGCGCACCCAGTCCAACAGGCCGGCCCAGTCGGCGTCATGCAGGCGACCCAGCGTCGCTGCCGGCAGTCGCAGATAATCGCCGGCCTGCGTGACCGGCAGCACGATTTCGCTACCGCGCACGCGCCGCTCGGCGCGCAGCCGCGACCAGGCGATGCGATGGCCGCTGCGCTGGGCGTTGCGGATCGTGTCGAGCAGCATCTGCGATTCGCGTGCGAGGTCGCGGCACGCCTGCTGCTTGGCGAAACGCTGCCGCAGGTCGGCGAACTGGCACGACAGTCTGTCGTCAAGCGCGTAGGCCGGGGGATAGCCGTCGCGCATCGCCCAGGTCCCGCCCGGCTCCGGGCGCGTCGCGGCCTCGGCGAGGCCATCGAGGATGCTGCAGTCATTGAACGCACAATACCGCGCGACGACGCGCGAGCCGATCTCGGTCTCGGCACCGGGGCGCGGCGCCGACAGTGCGATCGCCTGCGTGCCGACGAACAGCAGCACCTGACGCTGCGGGTCGACATGGATCACGGCGTCGGCACCCTCGGTCAGGTGCAACCGCGCGGCGGTCAGGCGGTCGACCAGGTCATGGGTGGCCGCCCGCCAGCGCTGCAGCTTCAGTTGTCCCTTGCGGGTCGACGGCCGGTCGCGTGCGGCGCTGCGGATCTCGTCGTCGTAGCCCTCGATCATGACCTCGAGCATCGCGTCGGCGAACGCCCAGCGATCGGCGGCATCGGCATCGATCAGCGACTCGGCGAGCAGGCTCACGGCCTCTGGCCGGTCGCCGATACGCTGCACGGCGTCCACCGGTGTCGTCACCAGCCACACGCACAGCGCGAGCGTGCACCAGGGCTCGGGTGTCGGTCGCCTGTGCGGTGGCTGTAGCGCTTTGTGCTGTTGCATGCCGGGATACCGCGCGCTGAGGTCCGCCGCGATCATAACCCGCGCGCCGTCGATGCCGCGCATCGACGCCCGATCGGGCGGACGTCCGGTGCTATTCTGTGGACGGGCGCCATGCCCGGCGGATAACAACAACGCGCCACGATCGGGAGATCCGAGACCTTGAGCATCAAACCGCACGCCTTCGTCGCCATGCCGTTCGGGACCAAGCCCGATCACGACGACAAGCCGGTCGATTTCAACCGGGTCTATGCCGAATTGATCAAGCCGGCACTCGAAGCGGCCGGGCTGTTCGCGTTCCGTGCCGACGAGGAGACGCGCGCCGGCGACATCCGCGTCGACATGTTCCAGGAGCTGTTGATTGCCGACCTTGTCGTCGTCGACCTGACGATCGACAACCCCAACGTCTGGTACGAACTCGGCGTCCGCCATGCGCTGCGCGCACGCGGCGTGGTGCTGATATCCGGCGGCCAGGCGACCAAGGCGTTCGATATCTACACCGACCGCAAGCTCAGCTACGGGCTGCGCGACGGCGGCCCGGATCCGGACACGCTGGCCGACGACCGCGAGCGCCTCAGCGAGATGATCACGCAGACCATGCAGTCGTGGCACGGCCGCAAGATCAGCCCGGTGTACAAACTGATACCCGACCTCGTCGAACCGCAGTGGCGAAAACTGCGGATCGGCGGTCTGCGCGAGTTCTGGGACGCCTACGACGACTGGGAGACACGCATCGCACATGCGCGCCGCCGTGGCCGCGTCGGAGACATGCTGGTGCTCGCCGACGAAGCGCCGATGTCCGCGTTCCGCGCCGGGGCGTGGATCCGCGCCGGCAAGGCGCTGCGCCGCATCGGACACTTCCGCTTTGCCCTCGAGCAGCTAAACAAGGGCCTCGAGATAGAACCGACCGACAGCGACGGTCTGCGCGAGAAAGGCATGTGCCTGCAGCGTCTCGCGCTCAGCGGCGATCCGGCCTTCCCGCTCGACATGGCGCGTACCCACTACCTCGCGATGCTGCAGCAGGACGACAGCGACGCCGAGACCTGGGCGTTGCTCGGCCGGGTCGAGAAGGACGCCTGGGTCGCGAGCTGGCGGCAGCCACAGGCGGCGCCGGCGCAGATGGTCGACGAGGCCCGTTTCGAGAAGGCCCGTCTGCGCGAGGCGATCGGTTGCTACGAGAAGGCGTTCCGCTGCGACCCCAAGCATCATTACTCCGGCGTCAATGCCCTGGCGCTGATGCACCTCTACCGGCACCTGACCGGCGACGACCGCTATGACGAGACCGTCGCGACGATGGCCGGTGCGGTGCGCTTCGCGACCACGTGCGAAGACGACTCCGAGGCGCTGTTCTGGGCGCGCGCGTCGGCCGGCGATCTCGAAGTCCTCGCCGGCACGGTCGCGTCGACCGAGGACGCCTACCAGGAGGCAGTCGCGATCAACCGCGACAACTGGTTTGCGCTCGACTCCTGCCGCGTCCAGCTGCAACTGCTGCGCGATCTCGACTTCGCCGTCGACCGGGTCGACGCCGGTATCGCGGTGTTCGATCGCGCGATCAACCGCCTGCCGCTCCCCGGCCGCGAATGGGAGCCGCGCCGCGTGTTCCTGTTCAGCGGGCACATGGTCGACGCCCCGGAACGGGAGACGCCGCGCTTTCCCGACGACCATGTCGACGCTGCCGGCGCGCGCATCGCCGAGCTGCTCGGCGAGCTCGACGCCGGCCCCGACGACCTCGCGCTGACCCAGGGTGCTTGCGGTGGCGACCTGTTGTTCAGCGAGGCGTGCCTCGCGCGCGGTGTCCGCCTGACCTGGCTGCAGCCGTTCCTCGAGCCGGATTTCATCCTCCGGTCGGTGGTGCGCTGCGGTGAGCACTGGCGCCAGCGCTACCTCGACGCACGCCAGCGCCTCGAGCAACCGATACTGGCCGCGCCGCAGGCGCTCGGCGAGCCGCCGGCCTTCGCCGAGGCCGGCTACGCCTACGAACGCTGTAATCTGTGGCTGCTCTACACCGCATTGGCCTGGGGCGTCGACAAGGTCCATTTCGTCTGCCTGTGGAACGGCGGCGGTGGCGACGGTCCCGGGGGCACCGCGCACATGTACGACGAGGTGGCCAAGCGGACTGGACAGGTGCACTGGGTCGACACGCGTACGCTGTGAGCAGCGGATCGCGATCGGCACGCGCCGCCGGGCGCACGGCCGCCGCGATCGTGATTGACATTCCGACAGCAACGAGGAGAGGGGCATGAAGCAGGCAAGACTGCGTGAACGGATGACGACGCCGGGTCAGAAAAAGATCCTGGCATGCGACGGCGGTGGCATTCTCGGCCTGATCAGCGTCGAGATCCTGGCCCGGGTCGAGTCCGAGCTGCGCGCGCTCACCGGCAGAAAGCGCCTGGTGCTCGCCGACTGGTTCGACTTCACGTGCGGCACCAGCACCGGGGCGATCATCGCGGCCTGCGTATCGTGCGGCATGTCGATGGATGCCGTGCGCAAGTTCTACATCGACAGCGGCCAGGACATGTTCGACAAGGCGTTTCTCCTCAAGCGCCTGCGCTACAGCTACAACGATGAACCGCTGGCGCTCAAGCTGCAGGCCGAACTCGATCGCGCGCTCGGTTACCCGGTCGCCAAGCGCCGCGGCCGGCCGAAGGCGCTACTCGGCGACGACGGGCTGCGGACCCTGCTGATGATGGTCATGCGCAACCACACGACCGATTCGCCGTGGCCGATCAGCAACAACCCGTTCGGCAAGTACAATCAGCCCGACCGCCCCGACTGCAATCTCAGGCTGCCGTTGTGGCAGCTGGTGCGCGCGAGCACGGCCGCGCCGACGTTCTTCCCGCCCGAGCAGGTCGTGCTCGGCGAGGGCAGCGATAAACCCTACAGTTTCCTGTTCGTCGACGGCGGCGTGACGACCTATAACAATCCTGCCTACCTGGCGTACCAGATGGTCACGGCGCCGCCCTACGGCATCAACTGGCAGAGCGGCGTCGACGACCTGCTCGTCGTGTCGGTCGGCACCGGACGCAGCCCGAATGCTCGGCCGGGTCTCAGCGGCGACGACCTGTGGCTGCTCGATCATGCCAAGAACATCCCGTCGGCGCTGATGAACGCCGCTGCCGATGGTTGGGACATGAGCTGCCGGATCACCGGTGAGTGCCGCTTCGGCGCGCCGATCGACCGCGAGTTCGGCAGCCAGCAGGTGCGCAAGTCGGCGTGGGGCAAGGATCCCGGCAAGCACTTTTCGTACGTCCGCTACGATCCGGACGTATCGGCCGCCGGGCTGCGCCGACTCGGTCTGGCGAAGGTCGACCCGCAGGCGGTACGCAAGATGGACAGCACCGATCACATCCCGCAGATCCGCAGGGTCGGTGAGGCCTACGCGAAACGTCATGTCGACGTCGCGTCACATTTTGCCGGTTTCTGAACGCGGTGGCGGGCAACCGGATCCGCTAGACTGGTGCGTCGGGACGGACGATCGCGTGCCTTCCGGCAACGACAACGACACAGGAGCACTGACATGGGCTTGTTCGATTTTGCGAAAGACCTCGGCAAGAAGCTGTTCGGCGGCGACGACGATCCGGCGGATAAGATCAAGGACAGCATTGCCGAGGCGAATCCGGGCGTTGAGGACCTGGGCGTCAGTTTCGATGACGGCGTCGTCAGCCTCAGTGGCAAGGCCGCGTCGGCCGAGGCGCTCGAGAAGGCCGTGTTGATGGCCGGCAACGTGCAGGGTGTCACCGAGGTCAAGATCGACGGCATGCAGGCGCCGGAGCCGGCGGCGGACGTCGAGTACTACACGGTCGTCAGCGGCGACTCGCTGTCGAAGATCGCCAAACAGTACTACGGCAACGCGATGGACTATCCGAAGCTGTTCGACGCCAACCGCGAGGTCATCAAGGACCCGGATCTGATCTACCCGGGGCAGAAGATCCGCATCCCGCCGAAGACCTGGTAGCGGCCGGCCGGGTGGCGGTGGGGCGCCCGTCGCCTCCCGCCCGTCTTCAGTCCCGCTGCCCGCGCCGGTCGCTCTCGGCCATCGCGGCGATCCAGTAGGGTTCGGCCTCGCACGAGCAGCAGTCGCACGATGCATCGACGCCGTCGTGCATGCTCTTGCGCATGCCGCTGTCGCGTTGGCGCGGTCGGGCTGCCGGCGGTGTCTCGCGCGCCGCAGGCTGGTTCGCTGGTGACTTGGACATACGGCCCCCCGTTCGTCGTCGCCGTGTACCCGCCAGCCTAGACGCTGCGACGGTCTACAGGAAGGTGCGGGCGCCGATCATGCGTCGGCGCCAGTACGGATTGTCGAGCGAGGCGCGGCTGACGCGCTTGCCGCTCGACGGTGCATGGATGAACACGCCGCCACCCTCGTAGATCCCGACGTGGCGGCCGCTGCGGCCGCCGATGTCGAAGAACACCAGGTCGCCGGGTAGCAGGTGGCGGCGATCCGGGGTCCGCGCGCGCGACCATTGCTGCGCGGTCGTGCGCGGCACGGCGACGCCGATGTGCCGATGGGTGTACTGCACCAGGCCGCTGCAGTCGAAGCCGCGCCGGTCGTTGCCGCCGTAGCGGTAGGGCGTGCCGATCTGGTTGGCGGCGATCCGCAGCAGTTCGGCGCGCGCCGTGCCGTGGCCTGCCGGCGGCCCGGTCGACTGCCAGCGCGGCGGCGTCGTCGACAGGCAGCCGCCGAGGCACAGGACGGCGACGATCGGCAGCAGCCAGGCGCGAACGCCCGGGGCATGGCGAAGAAAATGCATCGTGTTGCCGGTCCAACTCACTGAATATCATCAGCATAGTCGGCATTTTCGCTGACTGCTTGAGGGTGGGGGGTCACGTGGCGCGCTGCACGCCGGTCGCAGCGGCGATCAGGCTTCGCGCGCCGTTGACGGCGCATGGCGCAGCGCCACGCTCAGCGCCGTGAGCAGGCCGAGCAGTACCAGCAGTGCCGAGACGAATGCATTCCAGCCCCACGCCAGGTACAGGAAACCCGGCAGATACGAGCCGAGGGCGCCGCCGGTGTAATAGGCGGAGACGTACAGGCCGTTGATCAGGCCCTTGCGTTCGCTCTCCAGGTGATTGAGGAACGCCGACAGCACGCTGTGCAGCGTGAACATGCCGGCGGCGAACACCAGCATCGACGGATACGCCAGCGCGTTGCCGGGCAGCAGGAACGCCGCGGTGCCGGCGGCGTATACCAGGCTGCCGGCGACCAGCGTGCGGCGCTCGCCGCCGAACAGCTCGATCAGGCGCAGCGACGCCAGCGCGATCACGGCACCGACCAGGTAGCCGGTGTAGACCAGGGCGATGGCGCTCTGCGAGATCTGCGGATCGTTGTCGCGCATGCGAAACGGCAGGAAATTGAGCATCGCCGCGAACACGAAGAACAGCAGGAACGCGCTGGCCAGGCCCTCGGCATACACCGGTCGGCGCGCCAGTTCGCGGATCTCGGTCAAGCGAACGCGGCCCAGGCGCAGGCGTGGATCCGATGCCAGGCCGGTCGTCAGCAGCGTCGCGACGAGGGCGGCCAGTGCCCAGAACAGAAACGCGGTTGGCCAGTCGAACAGGTCGGTGAGAATGCCGGTAAACGCCCTGCCGCTGAAACCGCCGGCGATGGTCGCGGCGATGTAGATCGTGATGTTCCTGCGCGTGTTCTGCGGTCCGCCGGCTGCCGAGCTGTAGGTCATCAGCGCGGTGAAGATGGCCGGCAGCAGCGCGCCTTCGACGGCACGCAGCGCGAAGAACAGTGGGTAGTCGGGTGCCGTGCCGATCACGAACTGGGTGACCGTCAGCGCCGCGAATCCTGCGGTCAGCATGTGCTTGGTGGACACGTGCTCGAGCACGTAGCCGTAAAGCAGCGGCCCGAGCGCGAGCGGGATCATCGTCGCCGTCGTCAGCAGTGCAGTGTCGCCGACCGGCCGGCCCCACTGCTCGGCGAGCAGCGGCAGCAGCGGTTGTGGTGCGTACAGCACCGCGAACCCGACCATCGTGCAATACACGACGACGAGAGTGTTTCTGGTGCCCATGGACTCCAGCGGCGTGTGGGGTGAGGGCCGAGTATAGAGCGGCGTGCCGCCGTGGCGCCGATACGGCGGCGAATATTTTTGTCAATTGTCATACAGCGGCCTCATCGAGGCCCCTATCATTGCGCCTGCGCGGCGCTCCGGAGTACTGCATGCAGGTTGAACTGAACCTGACTTTTCTCGGCGTCGGCAACGCATCGGCGCAAGAACTCGGCAATGCGTCGGTGGTTCTGGAAGGCGCCGCCGGCGCGCCGTTGCTGCAGATTGACTGCGGACCGCTGGCATTGCCGGCCTTCGAGAAGCGCTACGCCATGCTGCCGGAGGCGTTGTTCATCACCCACGCCCACCTCGACCACATCGGCGGGCTGGAGAATCTGTTCTACCGCCTCGCCTGCGAACGCCCAGACCTCGCGCCGGTGCGACTCTACGTCCCGGCCGCGCTGGTCGCGCGTCTGCACCGGCGGCTCGCCGACGACGCGTTCAAGCTCGCCGAGGGCGGCAGCAATTTCTGGGACCGCTTCCAGCTGATCCCGGTCGGCGAGCGCTTCTGGCACGCCGACCACCTGTTCGACGTGTTCGCGGTTGACCATCACGAGTACCAGAGCGCTTTCGGCATCGCGCTGGCCGGGCGTTTTCTCTATACCGGCGACACGCGACCTATACCACAGGTGTTGGCGCGGTTTGCCGGTCGCGGCGAACGCGTGTTCCACGATTGTGCGCTGCGCGGCAGCCCGTCACACACGGGCGCTGCGGACCTGCCGAAGTACTACCCGGCGGAACTGCGACGGCGCCTCGTGCTCTACCATTACGAATCCGCGCGGGCCGCCGACTTGCTGCGCGCGCATGGCTACGCAGTCGCCGAGAGCGGGTCGCGGTACCCGCTTCCGTCGGCACTGCCGCCAACGCTGCGGCGCGCCGGCTGACCGGTCGCGGCGCAGCCGCGTTTCCCACGCGGCATGACATCGCGGATAATGCACGGTTTGGGTCGGATGGACGGAGTGGGCCGTGAAGTTCAGCGTCGAGGAATTCCGCGACTGGAAGCACAAGAAGGTCACGCTGCTGGGTATGTCCGGCGTCGGCAAGACGCACCTGTCGGCGCTGCTGCGACGCCACCAGTGGTATCACTACTCGGGTGACTATCGGATCGGCACACGCTACCTCGACGAGGCCATCCTCGACCTGATCAAGGCACAGGCGATGCAGGTCCCGTTCATCAGCGAGCTGCTGCGCAACGACTGGATCTACATCCGCAACAACATCAAGGTGTCCGACCTGGGTCCGGTGTTGTCCTTCGTCGGCAAGCTCGGCAACCCGGAGCTCGGCGGCGTACCGCTGCCGGACTTCGAACGCCGCCAGGCGCAGTATCGCGATGCCGAGATCGCGGCGATGCACGATGTCCCCGCGTTCATCCAGAAGGGCCAGCATATCTACGGCTACCGGCACTTCATCAACGACGTCGGCGGTTCGCTGTGCGAACTCGACGACCCCGGGGTCATCGATCTGCTGGTCGAGCACACGCTGATGCTCTATATCCAGGTGACCGATGCGGCCGAAGAGCAGAAGCTGATCGAGCGCGCGCAGAGCGACCCCAAACCGCTGTATTATCGACCGGAGTTCCTGCGCGAACAGCTCGATGCCTATCTGAGTGAGCACGGCCTGGAATACGCTGCACAGATGGATCCCGACGCCTTTACCCGCTGGGTGTTTCCGCGGCTGTTTCATTCGCGTGTGCCTCGCTACGAGGCAATCGCGACCCACGGCTACACGGTGACATCGAGCGAGGTCGCGCAGGTGCGCGACGAGGCGGATTTTCTCGACCTGCTCGAGAGCGCAATCGACCGTACCCGCTAGGAAACCTGTCATGCCGATCGTCGCCCACAACGAGCTGCCGACTTTCGCCCGCCTGCGCGAAGAGGGTATGACAGTGCTGCACCCGGACCGGGCGCTGCACCAGGACATCCGCGAGCTGCACATCGGTCTGTTGAACATGATGCCCGACAAGGCGCTGGCCGCGACCGAACGCCAGTTCTTCCGCCTGGTCGGCGAAAGCAACCCGATTGCGCAGTTCTACGTACATCCCTTCACGCTGCCGGAACTCGCTCGCGGCGCCGACGCGGCCGCGCATATCGACGCGTACTACGATAGCGTCGCCGACGTGCGCGAACAGGGGCTGGACGCGCTGATCATCACCGGTGCTAACGTGGTCGGACCGGAACTGTCGAGTCAGCCGTTCTGGAATCCGCTGATCGACGTCATCGACTGGGCCTTCGACAATGTCACGTCGACGCTGTGCAGCTGCCTGGCGACCCACGCGGTCATGGAGTTTCGCTACGGTCAGCGGCGTACGCCGCGGCCGCGCAAGACCTGGGGTGTCTACCCGCACCGGCTGGTCGATCGCGCTCACCCGCTGGTACACGACGTCAATACCCGCTTCGATGTGCCGCATTCGCGCTGGAACGACGTATCGCGGGCGCAGTTCGATGCGTCCGGTCTGCACGTGCTGGCCGAGAGCGACGTCGGTGTGCATCTCGCGACCAGTCCCGACGGTTTCCGCTTCGTGTTCTTCCAGGGGCACCCGGAGTACGACACGATTTCGCTGCTCAAGGAGTACAAGCGCGAGGTCATGCATTTCGCGCACGGCGAACTCGCCGAGTATCCACCGTTCGTCGACAATTACTTCGGCATGCGCAGCCGCGCCGTGCTGCGCGAGTACCGTGGCCTGTTGACGGCAGCGATGGAGCGTACGGATCCGTTGCCGACGTTCCCCGACGACCTTGTCGGCCGGGCGCTGGACAACACGTGGCGTGATACCGCGCATGCCGTGGTCGGCAACTGGGTCGGCCTGGTATACCAGCTCACCCACCGCGACCGGCGCCGGCCTTTCATGGACGGCGTGGACCCGGGCGATCCGCTCGGCCTGCGTTGATCCTGGGCGGCATGGCCGGACGGCTGCCGCCATCCGGCCCGCGTCGATCAGCGATCGCGGAAACGGCGCTCGATCCAGTAATCGAGACTGACGTACTTGCCGGCGCCGATGAAGAACAGGGCCAGCAGCATGATGAAGTAGGTCGCGGCGAATTCTATGCCGTCGTTGAGGATCACGAACTGGCCGGATCCGGTCAGCCATTCGTAGTCGCCGTGGGTCTGCAGCAGTGACTTGGCGGCGTTTAGGCGATCCGATGCATCGTAACCCTCGGCGATCGTCGCCCAGCCGTTCTGCCAATGCACCGTGACGGCGGCGACGATCATCGTGATCATCAACGGTATCGAGACCCAACGTGTCGCCAGCCCGACCAGCAGCAGCGCGGCGCCGCCGGCCTCGGTCAACGCGGCGGCCCAGGCCATGACCTCCGGCATCGGCAGGCCGAGCCCCCATTCCGGGTTACCGAACCATTCGATGGTGCTGTCCATGTCGCGCAGCTTGCTGACGCCGGCCGCCCACATCACCGGCACCAGGTAGAGGCGCATCGCGAGCGGCGCTAGGAAATCGATGGCGCGGAAGCCGTCGAGGATGTCTTGCAGTCGGTTGAGTAGTCCAATCATGTCTATCCCCCGGGGTCGTACGTCGGACGTCGTTCGCGTTGGCCCCAGGGTAGACGATCAGCGACGCGTCCCCAGGATTACGTTGCGATTGCGCAGGTCGCCGAGGAGTTCCTCGCCGGCCGCGACAACGGCCTCCGGATCGGGATGGGAAAGCTCGTCGGCAATCGCATTCAGTACATCTCGACCGGAAAGCGTCGGTTTTTCTTTCAACAGCTGCAGCAGACGCTGTGTCACGGCATTGACTTGCAGGAAGTGTACATTGTCCATGCGGTCGCGATACACGACGAGGTGCGTGGGTTCCTCGGGGGCGGTGTCCGGCAGGTACTCCGGCCCGATGGCGTGCACCGGCCAGCGGTAGGTCAGCGGCCACGCCGTCGGGCCGACCAGCGGTCGGCCGTTGAGCAGGTCGCCGTTGGGATCGAAGTCGTCGACGTCCTCGTCGGCAGTGCTGATCGCGACCGCTAGCTCGACGTATTCGTAGTGCGCCAGCTCGATCATGAACGGCCAGTCACCCGGCTCCGGTTCGCGCTCGTTTTGCAGGTACTCGACGAACTCGAGACCGACTTGGGTGAACAACGGCGTCTCGCTGCGGTGCCGGATCATGAAGTCGCGAACCAGTGACCGCCAGCTGTCGTCGTCGCTGATCTGCCGCAGCACGGGGAAGTTCGCCGCCAGCTGGTCGTGGATGGTGTTGAACAACAGCTCGGTATAGATCGCCATGCGCCGCGCCGGGATGTCTTGCGGACGCGCCGAGTCATGCGGATCGCGGATGTGCGCGGTGAATGCCAGCTGCTGGCGCTGGAATGGCAACAGTCCGTGCCGGTCAGGCAACGTGGCTGCCCTCGGCCGCCTGCCAGCGACGCTGTCGTGCGACGATCTCGTCGACCTCTTCGAGCAGCTCGGCGAGCGGCGGAATGTTGTAGTCCCGCTCGAGCAGCGTCGGGAACACGCCGTAGCGTGCATAGGCCGCATCGAGCAGGTCCCAGACCTCGGGCAGGATATCCTCGCCGTGGGTATCGATGCGCAGGTCGTCGTGTTCGCGGAAATGCCCGGCGATGTGTGCATACAGGATGCGCGGCGCCGGGATGCCGTCCAGATAGGCGGCCGCATCGAGACCGTGGTTCCGACTGTTGACGAAGATGTTGTTGATGTCGAGGTGCAGCCCACAATCGGCTTCGTCGACGACGGCGTTGAGAAACTCGATCTCGGTGAGCTCGCCGGCCGGCGCGGCGTAGGTCGACACGTTCTCCATGCCGATGCGGCGTTCGAGGACGTCTTGCACGTGCCGGATCCGCGCCGCGACATAGTGCACGGCATCTTCGGTAAACGGGATCGGCATCAGGTCGTAGAGTTGGCCGAAGTCGCCGCAGTACGACAGGTGTTCGGTGTACGCGCGTGCCCCATGGGTGTCGAGAAACCGTTTCAGTGCGGCAAGGAACGCGTCGTCGAGCGGCGCCGGTCCGCCGACCGACAGCGACAGGCCGTGGCAGACCAGCGGGTAGCGTTCCGTGAAGTGGCGCAGCGCCTTACCGCGGGACCCGCCGACGCCTATCCAGTTTTCCGGTGCGACTTCGATGAAATCCACCTGCGTTGGCGGATCGACGCGCATCTCGTCGATGAGTTCGAGGCGCAGGCCGAGGCCGGCGCCGGTCACCGGGTAGCGGCCCTCCGTCGCTGTCTGCGGTTGTGCGCTCATGCAGCGGGACCGCCGTTGCCGCGACGCGCCGGCATGCCGAGCCTACCGCGAGTCGTGGACAGGGTGACACAAGGCACCCGCCACGGGTTTCGCTCGGCCCGGTTTACTTCGCGCCGCCGCACTTGCCGGCACCGCATTTGTGTTCGGCACCCTTGGTCATCGTGCCGCCACACTTGCCGGCGCCGCACTTGCCCTCGGCACCTTTGGCCGTCGCGCCGCCGCACTTGCCGGCGCCGCATTTGTGTTCGGCACCCTTGGTCATGGTGCCGCCGCACTTGCCTTCGGCGCCCTTCGGCATCGCGCCGCCGCACTTGCCGGCACCGCACTTGCCCTCGGCGCCCTTCGGCATCGCGCCGCCGCACTTGCCGGCGCCGCATTTGTGCTCGGCGCCCTTGGTCATCGCACCGCCGCACTTGCCGGCGCCACACTTGCCCTGTTGGGCATCTGCAGTCTGCGTGTATCCGCCTTTCAACTCGACCAGGGCAAACGGGTTGGCGGATGCACCGGCCTGCCCCGCGACCATCATCGATCCTGCGAACGCCGCACCGATCGCGGCCGCTACCGGCTTCATCGTCTTGTTCATGGGTACCCCCTCCTCATCTACAAACCGCCGCCACATCTACCACACGTGACAACAATTGGTCAGACGCTGCCACCGGTCGGCGCCGGTGTGTCGCCGCCAGTCGAACGCCCCGGGCGCAGACGGCCACGCCGTGGATTCTGCCTCATCCGGTCCGTCGCGCCGCTGTGGTGTCTTGGATCGTCGACGCCGCACAGGGTTCCGCTTAGTGGACCGGGGCTGTATCACGAACATTTCACTCCGCCAGTCGCTTCAGGCATTCCAGATACGCGGCCTCGTCCGGCGTTCGTCCAGCGCGCTGGGCCTCCCACAGCACCAGCCCGAGGCACTCCATCATCGCGTGCTCGGCGGCGTGGGCGTCGCCGTGGCGGGCCGCGATCTGCCGGTACAGCTCGCGCACCCCCGCGGGCCGGTCTGCGCCGAGCTGCTCGCCCAGCGACACGTGCATCCCCATGTGCAGCCACGGATTGGTCTCGCCGGTCTCCGGCGTGAAGTCGCGCTGCAGCTGTTCGTCGTCGGCCAACTGGGCGTGGTACTCCGGGTGCTGTTCGACGATCTGTGAGACCAGCTGCTCGAGCCCTTGCAGCGGCTCACCGGACTGGCGCTTGCGCCAGCTCGTTGCGAAGAACCGCCGCAGCTGCTCGCGATCCTGCCCAAACACCGTTAGCCCGCACGTTGCATGAGCCGAACAGCGCCGACCCCGCAAGTTCTCAGCGTGAAGGTGGCTGTCATCAGGTGCTGCGAAGATTCGGACATTGCGATCTGTGGCCGGTGCCGTGCCATTGGGATCCCTGCGTTTCGCAGCCAGCTGCGGTTTGTCTTGCTCTCACGCCATCGGCGATCGCATTCGCTGCCAGCCGGCGCCACAGTGGCGGCGGATGCCGATTCTATCCACGGGTTGGAGCGATGCCGGCCGTTCGATCGGCTCATGTTGCCATAGCGCGCCGCCTGCCCGCAGCGTGCTCGCCGCCGGGCACGGGGGTCAATACCCCTGAAATCGGTGGGGTTGCGGTGCCGTCGCCGACGTTATGCGGTCTTGTGGCGATACTCGCAGAGGTCTTCGATCAGGCACGCAGCGCAGCGCGGCCTGCGCGCCACACAGGTATAACGGCCGTGCAGGATCAGCCAGTGATGTGCATCGTGCAGGAACGGTTCGGGGACCAGGCGCAGCAAGCGTTTTTCTACGGCGAGAACGGTCTTGCCCGGCGCGATGCCGGTGCGGTTCGCGACCCGGAATATGTGGGTGTCGACGGCCATCGTCGGCTGCCCGAATGCCGTGTTGAGGACGACATTGGCGGTCTTGCGGCCGACCCCGGGCAGGGCCTCGAGGGCCGCGCGCTGGTGCGGTACGTCGCCGCCATGGCGTTCCAGCAACAGGCGGCAGGTCGCGATGATGTTCTCGGCCTTGCTGTTGTACAGGCCGATCGTCTTGATGTATCCCTTCAGGCCGTCTACGCCGAGGTCGAGGATCGCCTGTGGCGTGTCCGCCACGGCGAACAGGCGCGCGGTCGCCTTGTTGACACCCTTGTCGGTGGCCTGGGCCGACAGTATCACCGCGACCAGCAGCTCGAACGGGCTGTTGAACACGAGTTCGGTTGTCGGGTGCGGGTTGGCTTCGCGCAGGCGGCCGAAGATCTGTTCCCGCTTTTGCCTGTTCATTGCGGTTCGAACGGGAATCTTGCGTTGCCCACGGCGAGTCGACGACTGGCTGGTATCATGCCCGGGATCATATCAACTGCGCCGAGGCGTCACCCGGTCGGCGGCGGGATGGCGCCGGCGGTTTTCCGAGCGAGTCGAGACAAGGAATGCTGGAGCGTCTTCTTTCCCCGCAGATTCGCGCATCGCAAGAGTTCCAGTCGGCCGTTATCCGCCTGTCGATCTGGGCGTTCATGCTGCCGATGCTCGCGATCGCCCGCTACATGGGGGACTACACGTTCACGTGGAACCAGTACCTGGTACTGTTCGGCGTCCACCTGGTCTGGTTCGTCGCTCTGCTGGTGAGTACGCTGCGGCGGCCTGAGCTGTCGCGGTCGCGGACCTACGTTGCCATTCTCGCCGATCTCAGCGGTACCACCGGGACCCTGTACCTGACCGGTGACGCGACCGGGCCCTTCTACCTGCTTTATGCGGTGTCGTTCCTGTCGCAGGGCATGCGCTACGGTGCGACGAACCTGTTGATCGCGTCGCTGTGCAGCCTGCTGGCATTCACGCTGGTGGCCGCGGTGCTCGGCGACTGGCAGACACAGGCGCTCGAGGTCGGCTTCGTCGCGCTGGTGTTGATCGTGCTGCCGGCCTACGAGTACGTGCTGCTGAAGAAGCTGCAGCGTGCGAAACAAGACGCCGAGGCAGCGAACCGGGCACGCGGCGATTTCCTGGCCACGATGACCCACGAGCTGCGCACACCGTTGTCCGGCGTCATCGGCATGTCGGGTCTGCTCAAGCGCACCCGGCTCGACGACGAGCAGCGCGACTACGTCGACTCGATCAACACGTCGGCCGACGTGCTGCAGTCGCTGATCGGCGACATCCTCGATCTGTCGAAGATCGACGCCGGCAAGCTCGAGTTGAAGGCCGAGAGCTTCGACCTGCGCGAGGCAGTGAGCGAGACCTGCTGGGCGCTGAGCAACCCGGCGCTCGACAAGGGGCTGGAGCTCGTGTGCAGGGTGTCGCCGGACCTGCCACAGCTTGTCCACGGCGACGCGTTACGCCTGCGCCAGATTCTGTTCAACCTTATCGGCAATGCCATCAAGTTCACGGAGAGCGGCTATGTCGGCCTCTACGCCAGCCTGGTGCCCGCCGATCGCGTGATCGCCGAGACCCATGTCCGAATCGAGATCCGCGACAGCGGAATCGGCATTGCGCGAGACCGGCTGCCGCACGTGTTCGACAGCTTCTGGCAGGCGGATCTGTCGTCGACCCGGCGCCATGGTGGTACCGGCCTCGGAACCGCAATCGCGCGCGATCTCACCCGCCTCATGGGCGGTGTGATCGGGGTCGACAGCACCGAGGGGCAGGGCAGTACCTTCTGGGTAGAACTGCCGCTGCTGCACGCACAGGACAAGCAGGCACCGCGGGCACCCGCGGGCCTGCGCGGCATGCATGCCGTGATCGTGGAGCGGGACGCGGAAAGCGCCGCCGCGATCGCCGATGTCTGCGCGGCCGCGGGCATGGTCACCGACGTCGTCGCCGATGTCGACGGGTTGGCAGCGTTGCACGCCGGTCCACAGCCGGAGCGCATGGTCCTGATCGCCGATGCGCCGCGCGGCATCGACTTCGAACGCGTCGGCAATCGCGTGCGCCGCCTGTTCGGCGGCGCGACGCCGTTGGTCTACCTGCATTACCCGCGACGCAAGACGGCGTTCTCGGACATGGCGGCGGCGCGCGCGTTCAAGCCGGTGGACTGCGAGCAGCTGTGGCGCGCGCTGGCCGACGTCGTGGTATCGCACGAGCCCGAGACGCGGCTGCCGCAGGCCCACGAGGCCGCCGCGCACGAGCCCGACAGCGTCTGCAGCGTCCTGGTCGCCGAAGACGACAAGATCAACGCCAAGCTGGTCAGCAGTCTGCTGCGGCGTGCCGGCTGCCGCGTGACGCTGGTCGGCGACGGTGTCGGCGCGCTCGAGGCGACGCAGGGATCGCAGTTCGACCTAGCAATTATCGATATGCGCATGCCGAACATGGATGGCCCGACGTTCACGCGTGCCCACCGCGCGCGCGAGCCCGCGGGAACGCACCTGCCGATCGTCGCGCTGACCGCGAATGCGGCCGACGACGCGCGCGCCGAATGCCTGCGCGCGGGCATGGACGACTTCATCACCAAGCCGGTCGATCCGCAGCTGCTGCAGGAGATGCTGGTGCGCTACTGCGTCGCGTGTCGGCCGATCTGACGCCGCCCCGGTGGTTCAGGGTGTCGCCGGTTCGGCGTCGGCGTCGGCGACCGCTGCCGGCCGCGGCCTGCTGAGGCGGTTGTCGATCACGTTCTTCACGGCGATCAGCATACCCAGGCCCATGAACGCACCGGGGGGCAGAATCGCGAGCAGGATCCCGGGATAGTCCTCGTCGATAGTCCAGCGCCAGGTGCGTGCGGCATCGCCGAACATCAGGTGCGCACCATCGAACAGCGTGCCCTGTCCGATCAGTTCGCGGGCGCCGCCGAGCACCACCAGCGCGAGCGTGAAACCGATCCCCATCGACAGGCCGTCGGCAAGCGCGCGTGGCACGGGGTTGCGCGACGCGAACGCCTCGGCGCGGCCAATGATCGCGCAGTTGGTGACGATCAGCGGGATGAAGATCCCGAGCACCTTGTACAGGCCATGAAAGTACGCGTTCATGATCAGTTCGACCGTGGTCACGAACGACGCGATTATCAGCACGTACACCGGCAGCCGGATCTCCGGACGCACCCAGTTGCGTATCACCGAGACCGAGACGTTCGACAGCGTCAGCACCAGCGTCGTCGCCAGGCCGAGGCCGAGGCCGTTGATCAGCGTGTTCGAGATGGCCAGCAGCGGGCACAGGCCGAGCAATGCGACCAGGGCCTGGTTATTGGTCCACAGGCCGTCGGTGATGATTCTGCGATAGCCGTCATCCATCCTTCGTCTCCGGGTTCCGCGGCGGTTCGATGAACAGGCCGTCGCGGTTATCCGCATAGTACTCCAGCGCCGCCTTGACGCCGCGCACGACGGCGCGTGGTGTGATCGTCGCGCCGGTGAACTGGTCGAAGACGCCGCCGTCGCGTTTGACCTTCCAGCGCGCAGGCGGCGGGTCGCCGAGCGAACGGCCGGCAAAGCCGAGCATCCACGACGAGCGTTCGACCTCGACCTTGTCGCCGAGACCCGGCGTTTCGCGGTGCGACAGCACACGGGCACCGGCCAGCGTGCCGTCGGCGCGGATCGCGACGATCAGTTGGATCGGACCGCTGTAGCCCTGGGTGACCACCGGGCTGAGCACCGCGGCCAACGGTGCGCCGTCGCGCCGCGCGCGGTACACGCGGGTCAGCGCGGTGCCGAGTTGTTCGGGCGCCGAGACCTCGACGACGTCGTCCAGCATGTCGTTGTCGACGTACTGCGGTGGCACCAGGACGTGCAACTGGTCGAGCAGGACCTGGCGTTCGTTCTGCGCGATGCGCTGCGCGGTGCTTTCGTGACTGAAACCGACGAGGCCGGCGCCGACCACGCCGAACAGTCCGAGTAGCATCCCCGACATCAAGACCGGAAAGGCGCTACGCATCGTTTTCCTCGCGCTCGCCGAAGACGCGTGGCTGGGTGTAGTAATCAATCGTTGGCGCCGCCATGTTCATCAGCAGTACGGCGAATGCGACCGCGTCCGGGTAACCGCCCCAGGTGCGAATGACGAATACCAGCACCCCGATCAACGCGCCGTAGACCAGCTGGCCGCGCGGCGTCGTGCTCGCCGATACCGGGTCGGTGGCGACGAAGAACGCACCGAGGATTGCGCCGCCGCTGAACACGTGGAACGCCGGGAACGGGTGGGTCTCCGAGTCGATTGCCCAGAAGAAGCCGGCCACCAGCACCAGCGCGCCGAGCATCGCGGCCGGTATGCGCCAGCTGATGACGCCGCGCCAGATCATGAACAGTCCGCCGAGCAGGAACCAGTTGCCGACCCACTCCCAGCCGCGGCCGCCGAAATCACCCCACAACGGGCTGGTGCGGATCTCACTGATCATGCGGTTCTGCGACAGTTCGCTGCGCATCTGGTCGAGCGGTGTCGCGCTGGAGATCGCATCCCAGCTCATGCCTGCCGGAAGCGTCGACGTGAAGATGATCTGCAGCGACTCGACGAACGACAGCGACTGGCCGCTGAGGACGTCGGGCGGCACCCAGCGCGTCATCGTCACCGGGAACGATACGAGCAGCAGCACGTAGCCGGCCATCGCCGGATTGAACGGGTTGAAGCCGATGCCGCCGTACAGCTGTTTGACGATGACGATCGCGAACACGCTGCCGAGCAGTGTCTGCCACCACGGCAGCAGCGGCGGCAGCGCCAACGCCAACAGCCAGGCCGTGACGATGGCGCTGAGATCGATCAGGGCCGGGCCGACCGGCCGGCCACGCAGGCGCAGCATCGCCGCCTCCGACAGCGCCGCGCCGACGGTCGCGATCGCGATGTTGATGAGCACGCCCCAGCCGAAGTACCAGACCATCGCCAACGTGCCCGGGATCAACGCCAGCAACACCATGCCCATGAGCCGGGTGACGCTGTGCGGCCCGAGCAGGTGCGGTGAACTGGCGGTCGCGAATAACATGCCTACTCGCCCGGCGGTGTCTCGGTCGTTGCCTCTTGTGCGGCCTTCTTCGCCGCGACCCGTTGCATCGCCGCCTCGATCGCAGCCTTCTTCGGATCGGCGGCACCGGCGGGCTTGTTCTCCAGTGCCTCCTTCTTCTTGCGCAGGCGCGCCTTACGGTCACGCTCGAGACGTTCCAGGCGGGCCTGGCGTGCGTCGTGGCGGCGCCGTGCCAGATCGGATTTGTCGCGATCGCGCTCCTGCGCCCAGATCTCGGTCTTCGCATACCGGTAGTAGTGCACCAGCGGGATGCGCGCCGGGCACACGTAGGCGCAGCAGCCACACTCGATGCAGTCGAACAGGTGGAAGTCCTGGACCTTGTCGAAGTCGTGGGCGCGCGCGTGCCAGTACAGCTGCTGCGGCAGCAGCTGCGCCGGGCATACGCGCGCGCACTCGCCGCAGCGGATGCATGGCCGCTCCGGGTCGTGCGCCGGCATCTCGGCGGCGGATGCGGCGAGCAGGCAGTTCGTCGCCTTGGTGACCGGCACGGCGTCGCTGTGCAGCGCGAATCCCATCATCGGGCCGCCGAGCACCAGCTGTCGGCAGTCGTCGCGGTAGCCGCCGGCCGCGGCGATCAGGTCGGTCGCCGGCGTGCCGAGGCGGACGAGGAAATTGCCCGGCGACGCGACACCCTGGCCGGTCACGGTCACCACGCGCTCGGTCAGCGGCAGCCCGCGCAGGATTGCGTCGGCGACCGCGGCGACCGTCGCGACGTTGAGGCAGACGACGCCGATGGCGGCGGGCAGGCCTTGCGACGGCACCTCGCTGCCGGTCAGCAGCTTGATCAGCTGTTTCTCGCCACCGCTCGGATAGATGCTCGGCACGACGACGACCCCGCTGTCGTCGTCGGCCGCGGCGATCGCGTCGCGCAGCGCCGCGGTCGCCTCGGGCTTGTTGTCCTCGATACCGATCAGGCAGCGGCGCGCAC
>JASJCU010000064.1 GCA_030065815.1 Gammaproteobacteria bacterium
CTGGCGGCGGCGCGGGCCGTCAACGCGACCGTCGACGTGCTGGTGCGCACGCGCGACGATCGGCATTTCGAGCTGCTGCTCGACGAGGGTGCACGCGAGGTGATCCCCGAGACCCTCGAGGCCAGCCTGGCGCTGGCCGATCACCTGCTGCGCCGGCTCGACTATGCCGAGGCCGACATCCAGCCGCTGCTCGACAGCATCCGTCGCACCGGTTACCACGAGTTGCGTGCGACCTTCGCGGTCGGCGACGACACCAGCCGGGCCAGCGAGCAGCCGGGTCTGCAGACCGTCTGCATCAGCGAGCGGGCGCACGCGGTCGGCCGCCGGCTCGGCGATCTGCGCCTCGACGAGATCGGCGCCCGCGTCGTCGCGATCCGCCGGCGTGGCATCCGCGGCGACAAGCCGCTGGCCGACACGCGTCTGCGCGCCGACGATGCGGTCGTCGTCGAGGGCACGATCGAGCAGCTCGACCGCGCCCGCCAGCGCATGCTGGACGGCTAGCGGCGGCCTGGCCGCGGCCGCCGGCTTCAGAAAGCCGCGCGGCCGCCCGATAGTCATCGACAGTCACGACGTCGACGACCGCTGCGCCGGGCGGCGGCCGGCCCGACGCCACTGCCGGTTTTGTCCCGCAGCCATAGCGGGTACCCTGCGCGGCAGCCGAAACCACCCACAGCCGAGGTTGCGACAACGCCGTTGAACATCCGACCCGCCACCGCACAGGATGCCGATCCGTGGGACCGCTACGTGTCGGCCCACGCCCACGGCACCTTTTTCCACCGTTACGGCTGGAAGCGCCTGATCGAGGCCACCTACGGCTACCCGGGGCATTACCTGCTCGCCGAGAGCGACGGCCGGCTGCACGGGGTGCTGCCGTTGGGCGAGGTCCGCCACCTGTTGTTCGGGCACTCGCTGATCTCGGTGCCGTTCTGCGTCTATGGCGGCGTGCTGGCCGACGACGAAGACACGCGGGGCGCGCTCGAGGCGCGCGCGATGCAGCTGGCCGCCGAGCTCGGCGTCAGCCATCTGGAGACCCGCAACGAGCGGCCGATGCGTGCCGACTGGCAGCGCAAGGACGGCCTGTACGTCACCTTCAAGAAGGCGATCAGCGACGATCACAACGCCAACCTGAGCGCGATCCCGCGCAAGCAGCGCGCGATGGTCCGCAAGGGCATCAAGGCCGGGCTGATCGGTGAACTCGACGCCGGTATCGACAATCTCTACGAGGCCTACTCGCAGAGTGTGCGCAACCTCGGCACGCCGGTGTTTCCGAAGGCCCACTTTCGCGCGATCCGCGACGAGTTCGGCGACGACGTCGACGTCGTCACCGTGACCCACGACGGCGCCGTGGTCGCGTCGGTCATGAACTACTATTTCCGTGACCAGGTGCTGCCGTTCTACGGCGGCGGCATCAGCGCGGCGCGCAATCTCGCTGCCAACGACTTCATGTACTGGGAAGTCATGCGGCGCGCGGTCGAGCGCGGCTGCCGCGTGTTCGACTTCGGCCGCAGCAAGGTCGATACCGGGTCGTACCGCTTCAAGAAGCACTGGGGTTTCGAGCCGCAGCCGTTGAGCTACGAGTACCACCTGGTCAGGGCGCGCGAGATGCCGGACCTGAATCCCAACAACCCGAAGTACCGGCTGTTCATCAATGCCTGGAAAAAGCTGCCGGTGTCGGTGAGCCGGGCCATCGGTCCGTGGCTGGCCAAGGGGCTGGCCTGAGCGCGCCGCTCACCCGGCCGCGCTGACCCGGTTGCGGCCGTCCTTCTTCGAACGGTACAGCGCGCGGTCGGCGCGGTCGATGAAGTCCATGACGTCCTCGCCGTTCCGGAAGGTGGCGACGCCCGCCGAGATCGTGATGTCGCCGAGCGGCTTCTTGTTGTCGGCGCGCACCAGCTGCGCGGTCTCGATGATGCGGCGGATGGTCTGCGCGACCGCCATCGCACCGTTCGCCGGGGTGTTCGGCAGCAGCACCGTGAACTCCTCGCCGCCGAAACGCGCCGCGGTGTCCTGGCCCTTGATGTTCTTCTGCAGCGTCTGCGCGACGAAACGGATCACGCGGTCGCCGATCAGGTGGCCGTGGGTGTCGTTGATGCGCTTGAAATGGTCGATGTCGAACATGATCAGCGACGGCGGCATGGCCGGTTCGGCCGCGGCGATCGCGGTCTCGATGTGCTCGAACAGCGCGGTGCGGTTGTAGAGACCGGTCAGCGGATCGGACAGGGCGCGCTGGCGTTCGGCCTGCAGCTGTTCCTGCAGGTTCTCGATCTCGCGTGACTTCTCCTCGAAGTGCACGTGCAGCGTGGTCGTGTTCGAGCGCATGTTGCGGGTCTCGTCGATCAGCTCGCCGATCAGGCTGCTGATACTCTTCAGATCGCTGCAGTCCGACACGTCGCCGGCGAAATTGTCGAGCACGCCCTCGAAGGCCTGTGCGTCCTTGCCGGCGTTGCGCAGCGATGTGCTGACCTCCTGGATCAGCACGCCGAGTTCGCTGCGTACCTGCTCGACCTCGCCGAGGTCCTGCTCGGAGATGAAGCGGCGGTACAGGTGGGCATTGACCGACGGCGTGAAGGCCTCGCCGGCGCCGATCAGGCGGTCGATCTCCTCGCACAGCGCCGGGTTCTCGCCGGACACGTAGGTGTACCAGACGGCATAGTTGTGCGGTATCGCCGGCACGTGGTGGCGCGACATCAGCGGCAGCGTCAGGCGCAGGTATTCGGCAGCCTTCTCGCTGTTGGTGTCGTCGGCGGCGTTCATGGCCGGTGCTGATGGCAAGTCGGCGATCTCGTCACGGTGGTACCCGGCTATCGGTCGCGGCCCGGCATAACTTTAGCCGGGTCGGCTGAATTTGCTGGCAATTCACGCCCTTGCGCGCCTGCCGGTGGGCCGGCGTCAGGTGTCATGGCTGGCCCTTCAGCGGGCGCCGTCACGCTGCGCCATCGCCACCGTGTACTGCCTGCCCTGTTTGACCTTGCGG
The DNA here is from genome assembly GCA_030065815.1 of Gammaproteobacteria bacterium. Taxonomy (GTDB): domain Bacteria; phylum Pseudomonadota; class Gammaproteobacteria; order Chromatiales; family Chromatiaceae; genus Thiosocius. The sequence continues at coordinate 2,975 of JASJCU010000064.1, forward strand.
TGGTTGCCGAACACCTCGTCGAAGGCCCGTGCAATGAACTGCCGCAGGCCGCTGATGACGACCACGTAAAACCGCCCACCGGGCTCCAGATGATCGAATATATCGTTGAAAAACAGATAGTAATGCTCCTTGCTTGTCTTCGCGGGGAGGTTCGTGACGGCCAGCGTGAAGGTCTGGTCGGGGATGTGGCGCAGGCCGTCGCTGAGCATCGCGTGGGCGTTGTCGACGGCGTTGCGCCGGGCGTTGGCGTTGGCGTACTCGACGGCGACGAAGTCCTTGTCGACCATCAGGCAGCTGCCGTGCGGCGCCGCGCGGGCGATCGCCAGGCCGAGCGGACCGTAGCCGCAGCCGAGGTCGATGGCACGGTCGTCGGGACGCACCTCCAGGTGTTCGAGCAGCAGCCGCGTGCCGTCGTCGATCGCCTTCGGCGAGAACAGGCCCCACGTGGTGTGGAAGGTCAGCTCGTGGCCGAGCAGCGTGTCGCGGAACACGATGTCCTGGCGCAGGCGCGCGAGGTCGAGCGGCGGGCGGGGTTTCTTCGGCATCGTCGGCTCGCTACGGTGGGCGCGCCGGCCGCGTGGACCCGCGCGGCCGGGCAGTCGTACGCCATTATCCGCCGCGCCCGCCGACGACGAAAGGCGCGGATCAGGCTTCGGCGTGCGCCGCCAGCCAGGCGTCGATCCGCGCCAGCTGGTGCTCCAGGCCGTCGAAGCGATGGCTGCCGTGCGGCAGCACGACCAGGTCCTTGGCGCGGTAGTAGTCGGCGGCATCGCGGTAGTCGAGGACCTCGTCGCCCTGCTGCAGCAGCACCAGGTAAGGCTCGATGTCGCGCAGCCGCGGGCGGTACAGCTGCTGCAGCGCCGTGACATAGGCGTCGTCGACGCTGAACGGCGCGTCGTCGCACCAGCGCCGCTGTGGCCCGCGGTGCGCGGCGAGCAGGCGGTGCGGCGCGACCACCGGGTTGATCAGTATCGTCGGCAGCGGCCGGTTCCCGGTATTCAGGCAGGTCGCGTAGAAGCCGCCTAGCGACGAGCCGACCAGCGCGCGCACCGGGTAGCGCGCGAGCAGACCGCGCAGGTGCGCGAGCGCGCGCTGCGGCGTGAACGGCAGGTCGGGGGCGAGCATCGCATCGACGCCGACGTGGCGACGCAGCAGCAGCGACTTGGCGCCCCAGCCGCAGCTGCCGAAGCCGTGGACGAACAGGATCACGCGGCGCAGACGGGGCAGGCCGGATCGGCGCGCAGGCGTAGCTCGCGCCATTGCATGCGCAGGGCGTCGAGGACCAGCAGGCGACCGCCGAGCGTCTCGCCGACGCCGGCGACCAGTTTGATCGCCTCGAGTGCCTGCATCGCGCCGATGATGCCGACCAGCGGCGCGATGACGCCGTTGTCGCTGCAGCGCAGGTCCTCGTCGCCGTCGTCGGGATACAGGCAGCGGTAGCACGGATCGCCGGGGCGCCCTGTGAACACGCCGACCTGGCCGTCCCAGCGGATCGCCGCGCCCGACACCAGCGGAGTGCGTCGCGCACGGCACGCGGCATTCAGCGCGAAGCGGGTCGCGAAATTGTCGCTGCAGTCGACGACCGCGTCGGCGCCGTCGACCGCGCGCTGCAGCGCCGCGCCGTGCAGGCGGGCGTCGATGGTCTGTACCCGTGTGTCGGGATTTAGCGCGCGCAGCGTCTGCGCCGCCGAATGGGTCTTCGGCGTGCCGATGCGCGCGGTCGTGTGCGCGATCTGGCGTTGCAGGTTGCTCAGGTCTACCGCGTCGTCGTCGACCAGGGTCAGCGTACCGATCCCGGCCGCGCCCAGGTACATCGCGGCCGGCGAGCCGAGGCCGCCGAGGCCGACGATCAGGACGTGCGCCGCACGCAGGCGTTGCTGGCCCTCGATCCCGAGCTGCGGGAGCATGATCTGGCGGCTGTAGCGCAACAGGGCGGCGTCGTCCATGCGCGGATTGAATCACGTCGGCGCCGGGCCTGCAGGGCCGCGGCGACGTCGCACCGTTACAGGTAGCGGCGCCAGTGGTCGGGACGCTCGTCCTGGCAGCCGTGGTCGCGGTTGCGGTAGCGGTTGACGAACACCTTCTCGGTGCAGTTGGGGTCGCCTTTGGGGCAGCCGAGGTTGGCGCGCTGGGTCTCTTCGGTGTAATGGAACAGGGCGCGCTTGATCTTGTAGACCAGGCCGTTGTCGAGGTGGAAGCCGCGCTCCTCGAGCAGGATCTCGATATCGGCGAGACAGATCACCGCGAGGTGGTAGTGCACCCTCAGCGTCGCGTCGTCGAGCACCCTGACCTCGGTGACGCCCTCGATGTCGATCAGCAGTGCGGCCGCCGAGCCCGGCTGGTCCGGGTCCGGGTGCAATGTGCAGAACGTGATCTCACGCTGCTTGAACAGGGTTTCGCACGGCGTATCCATTCATTCAATGCTGTGCCGAAAGGCCGTACCGGTCAAGGGGGGATTCACCGCAGGCAGCGCCGCGCGAGCGCTTGCTATGGGGCCCTGGCGGCGCCCGACCATGACGGCAGAAAGGTTCAGGCTTTCAGCGGCTTGCGCCGTCCCGGCGGGCGTGGCACGGGGCCATGTCGACGGCCCCGGTGGCGCGCCGTGCGCGCCACCGGCGAAGCAGAGTCCTGAGCCATCGCGGCTGCGGCGCCGATCGCCCGGTCAGGCGCTGTCGCCGCTGGCCGCCGCCGCGCTCTTCGCCAGGTGGTCGCGGGTCAGCTTGAACACGACCGGGCTGAGCAGGATCAGCGCGACCAGGTTCGGCAGCGCCATCAGCGCGTTCAGCGTGTCGGCGAGCAGCCACGCGAAGTCGAGTTCGACCAGCGTGCCGACCAGCACGCCGGCGATCCACAGGATCCGGAACGGCGTGATCGCCTTGACGCCGAACAGGTATTCGGCGCATTTCTCACCGTAGAAGCTCCAGCCGAGGATGGTCGTGAACGCGAAGATCGCCAGCGCGATCGCGACCAGCTGCGCGCCGATGCCGGGCAGTGAGGTCGCGAACGCCATCGAGGTCAGCGCCGCGCCGTTCTCGCCGGCGGTCCAGGCGCCGGAGGTCAGGATCACGAGACCGGTCATCGTGCAGATGATGATGGTGTCGATGAAGGTGCCGAGCATCGCGACCATGCCCTGCTTGATCGGGTCCTTGGTGCGCGCCGCGGCGTGCGCGATCGGTGCGCTGCCGAGCCCGGCCTCGTTGGAGAACACGCCGCGGGCGACACCGAAGCGGATCGCCGCCCAGACCGCGGCACCGGCGAAGCCGCCCTCGGCGGCGATCGGCGTGAACGCGTGCTTGAACACCAGGCCGAGCGCATCCGGGATCGCGCCGGCATTCATCGTCAGCACGACCAGCGACATCACGATGTAGCCGATCGCCATGAACGGCACCAGCTTGCCGGCGACCGCGCCGATGCGCTTGATGCCGCCGAGCAGCACGCTGCCGGTCAGCAGCATCAGGATCAGGCCGGTGGCGTACTCCGGCACCGAGAAGGTCTTCTGCAGCACCTGCGCGACCGAGTTCGACTGCACCGTGTTGCCAATGCCGAAACCGGCCAGCATGCCGAACACCGCGAACAGGAAGGCCAGCCACTTCCACTTGGCGCCCAGACCGTTGCGGATGTAGTACATCGGCCCGCCGACGTGGTTGCCGAGCTCGTCGACCTCGCGGTAGCGGACCGCGAGCACCGCCTCGCCGTACTTGGTCGCCATGCCGACCAGCGCGGTGCACCACATCCAGAACAGCGCGCCGGGGCCGCCGAGGAACACCGCGGTCGCGACGCCGGCGATGTTGCCGGTGCCGACGGTCGCCGACAGCGCGGTCATCAGCGCCTGGAACGGCGAGACCTCGCCCTCGGACTCGAGCTCCTTGCTGACCTTGCGACCCTTGAACAACAGGCGGAAGCCGTTGCCCAGGTGGCGGATCGGCATCGCCCGCAGACCGATCTGCAGGTACAGGCCGACGCCGAGGATCAGGGCCAGCATCAGCGGCCCCCAGACCACGCTATTGATTGAGGAAACGAGATCGGTCAGTGCTTGCACGGCGGCATCCCCTTTGTGTCGTTGTCCGGACCACTGCAGACGCGGCGGTCGCGCTGAGTCCTCGACAATACCCGAATGATATTCGGGATAACAGCGTCAGGCGCCGGAAAACCTGCCGCCGCTGTGCCGCGCCAGCCCGGCGAGATCGCTGCGCGTCGCGATGTCGGCGAAGGCGTGCGCGCGCAGCAGGGCCTGGACCGCGGCGGCCTGCGCGGCGCCGTGCTCCAGCCACAGCCAGCCGCCGGCGGTCAGGAAACCCGGTGCGGCGGCGATGATCCGGCGCAGGTCGTCGAGGCCGTCGCCGCCGGCGACCAGTGCCGAGCGCGGTTCGAAGCGCACGTCGCCGCGGGCCAGGTGCGGGTCGCCGGCGGCTATGTAGGGCGGGTTGGCGACGATCAGTTCGAAGCGGGCATCGGCCGGCAGCGCGGTGAACCAGTCGCTGCACAGGAGATGCACGTTGCCGGCGCCGAGCCGGCGGGCATTGGCGCGGGCGACGTCGAGTGCCGCCGCGCTGCGCTCGACGGCGGTGATTCGCCAGCCCGGGCGCTGGCCGGCCAGCGCGATCGCGATCGCGCCGCTGCCGGTACCGAGGTCGAGCACCCGCGCGGCCGGTGGCAGGTCGAGAGCCAGCGCGATCTCGACCAGCTGCTCGGTCTCCGGGCGCGGGATCAGGACATGCTCGTCGACGGCGAACGGCAGCGACCAGAACTCGCGCCGGCCGGTCAGGTGGGCGACCGGGCGGCCGGCTTCGCGCGCATCGACGAGCCGCGCGAAGCCGGCCAGCTCGGACTCGTCGGGCTGGTATTCGGGCCACGCATAGAGCCAGCTGCGGTCGCGGCCGAGTACGTGCGCCATCAGCACCTCGGCGTCGAGCCGCGGGTTGTCCGACAGCTTTGCCAGGCGCCCAGCCGCGTCGTCGAGCAGGTCGCGCAGTCGCGTGGGCATCGCGCCTCAGTCGTCGCCGAGCGCGGCCAGCTGCTCGGCCTGGTGCTCCTGCAGCAGCGGGTCGACGACCTGGTCGAGTGCGCCCTCGATGACCTCGTCGAGCTTGTACAGGGTCAGGTTGACGCGGTGGTCGGTCACGCGGTTCTGCGGGAAGTTGTAGGTGCGGATGCGCTCGGAGCGGTCGCCGCTGCCGACCTGCAGGCGGCGGTCTTCGGCGCGACTGGCGGCGGCGCTCGCCTGCGCCGCGGCGAGCAGTCGCGACTGCAGCAGTGACATCGCGCGTGCCTTGTTCTTGTGTTGCGAGCGTTCGTCCTGGCATTCGACGACGACGCCGCTCGGCAGGTGGGTGATGCGCACCGCCGAGTCGGTCGTGTTGACGTGCTGACCGCCGGCGCCCGACGAGCGGAAGGTGTCGATGCGCAGGTCGGAAGGGTTGATGTCGAACGCGTCGACCGCCTCGGCCTCGGGCAGGATCGCGACCGTGCAGGCCGAGGTGTGGATACGGCCCTGCGACTCGGTCTCGGGGACGCGCTGCACGCGGTGCGCGCCGGACTCGAACTTGAGGCGCGAGTACACGCCGTGGCCGACGATGCGCACGATGACCTCCTTGTAGCCACCCTGTTCGCCGAGGCTCTGGCTGATCGTCTCGGTCTGCCAGCGGCGCAGTTCGGCATAGCGCAGGTACATGCGCAGCAGGTCGCCGGCGAACAGTGCGGCCTCGGCGCCACCGGTGCCGGCGCGGATCTCGAGGAAGACGTTGCGCTCGTCGTTCGGATCGCGCGGCAGCAGCAGGCGCTGCAGCTCCGGTTCGAGCCCGTCAAGGGCCGCGCGCGCCTCGGCCCGGGCCTCGCGGGCGAGTTCGGCCATCTCCGGGTCGGACAGCATCTCCTCGGCGCCGGCGAGTTCGCTCTCGGCGTCGACATACTGCTGATAGCAGCGGCTGAGCGGTTCGACTTGGGCGTATTCGCGACTGAGCTCACGAAAACGGTTGCTGTCGCCCTGGACATCGGGATCGGCGAGCAGCGCGGTGATCTCCTGGTAGCGTTCGCTGATGTGTTCGAGCTTGCTGCGGATACTGGGTTTCATCGTCGGCGACGTCGGGCCTGGTCGGGATCGGGGCGAAGCGGCCGCAGGGCGCGGCCGGGGTGCGCAGCGGGCCGAGCCCGCTAATCGTTGCCGGCGCTGCCGTGACCGAGGCGGAACAGGGTGTTCGCGGCCTCGAGCAGCTCGTGGCGACCGGCGCTACCGGCCTCGCGCAGCTCGCTGCTGGGGGTGTGCAGCAGCTTGTTGGTCAGGGTCTTGGCGAGGAAGTTCAGCGCCTCTTCCGGCGGTTTGCCGGATTCGAGCATCTTCTGCGCCTTGGCCAGCACCTCGTCACGGATACCGTTGGCCTGGTTGCGGTAATCCTGGATCAGGCCGACCGCGTCGAGCGAGCGCATCCACGCGAGGAACTCGTCGACCTGCAGCGTGATGATGTCCTTGGCCTGCTCGGCGGCCTCCTGGCGTGAGCGCAGGTTGCCCTGGATGACCTCGTCGAGGTCGTCGACGGTATACAGGTATACGTCTTCGAGGTCACCGACCTCGGCCTCGATGTCGCGCGGTACCGCGATGTCGACCATGAACATCGGGCGGTGACGGCGGCGCTTCAGCGCGCTCTCGACGGTGCCCTTGCCGAGCACCGGCACCGGGCTCGCGGTCGACGCGATGACGATATCGGCCTCGGCGAGATGCGCCGGGATCTCGGTCAGGCTGATCGCATAGGCGTCGAACTGCTGGGCCAGCTCCTGGGCGCGCGAGATCGTGCGGTTGGCGACGATGATGCGGCCGACGCCGTTCTGCGCGAGGTGGCGGGCGGCCAGCTCGATGGTCTCGCCGGCGCCGATCAGCAGTGCGGTCTGCTCGCTGAGCTCGGCGAAGATCTGCCGTGCCAGGCTGACCGCGGCGAACGCGACCGAGACCGGGCTGTCGCCGATCGCGGTGTCGGTGCGCACCTGCTTGGCGGTGCTGAACGCGTGCTGGAACAGCCGTGTCAGCACCTTGCCGGTGCGCCCGGCGTCCTGCGCGGTCTGGAACGCGCTCTTGACCTGGCCGAGGATCTGCGGCTCGCCGAGGACCAGCGAATCGAGGCCGCTGGACACCGCCAGCAGGTGGCCGATCGCGTGGCGGCCCTCGTGCACGTAGAGATACGGCGCGATGTCCTCGAGTGCCAGACCATGGAACCCGGCCAGCCATTCGCGGGTCGACTCCTGGGTGTCGGCACTGGCGCTGCAGTAGACCTCGGTACGGTTGCAGGTCGACAGGATCACCGCCTCGTCGACCCCGTCGCATTCAGTCAGGCTGCGCAAGGCCGCTACGACGATATCCGGCCCGAACGTCACCCGCTCGCGGATGTTGACCGGCGCAGTCGTATGGTTGAGTCCGATGGCGAGCAGGGGCATATCAGGCATTAACCACGGTGTCGTAACGGGAAATTTTGAGATATCAAGGGCTTGAATGCAAGGTTCTGTGTCTGGATTTTGCGACTTTTCGCGCTTTTCGGCGCTGCCGCGATCCAGTAATCTCGGACATGCAGTGAAAAACTATCTGTATCCCATCGGCCTGGCTGCCGCGCTGGTTCTGCAGGGTTGCCAGAGCCTTCAGCCGAAGACCGCCGCGGAGGTCAGCGACGCCGCGGTGGAAGACGCGATCGTGCTGCCGTTCCCGGAGCCCGACCCGGTCAAGCGCGAGCTCGACGAGGACCTGGTCTACAGCTACCTGGTCGGCGAGATCGCCGCGCACCGCGGTGAACTGCGGCTGTCGCAGTCGCACTATCAGCACGCCGCGATCCTCGCCCGCGACGCCTACGCGGCCGAGCGCGCGACCCGCATCGCACTGCACCTCAAGGACTACCAGGCCGGCCTGGCCGCGGTGCGCCGCTGGGTCGAGCTGGCGCCGAACGACATGACCGCGCGCCAGCTGGCCGCGGTGCTGTTCCTGCGCGACGAGCAGCACACCGCCGCCGGCGAGCATCTCGACGCGCTGATCAAGATCGCCGACGCGCGCAAGATGGACGGCTTCCTGCAGGCCGCGGGTGCGCTGAGTGTCGAACGCGACCGTGCCGGGGCCGAACAGCTGATGCTGGGCCTGCACGAGCGCCATGCCGACGACGTGCGCTCGCTGTACGCGCTGGCCGTGCTCGAGGCCGCCCACCGGCGCTTCGCCGAGTCCGAACAGCGCCTGCGCGCCGTGATCGAGCGCAAACCCGAATGGGAACAGCCGCGCGTGCTGCTGTCGCGCGTGCTGGTCGCGCAGAGCCGGCGCGACGAGGCGATCGCGTTCCTGAAGACCAGCGTCACGCACCATCCGGACAGCGTGATGCTGCGCACGACCTATTCGCGACAGCTGGTAGATGCCGCCGACTATGCCGAGGCGCTGAACCAGTTTCGCGAGCTCTACCGGCTCAAGCCCGACGATGACGAGATCGGATTCGGCTATGCGATGCTGGCGACGCAGCAGGAACGCTGGGACGAGGCGCGACCGGTCTGGCAGACGCTGCGCGGCACCAGCGAGCGGCGCGACGAGGCGACCTATTACCTGGCGCAGATCGAAGAGCAGGTCGGCAACGACGAGCTCGCGGTCGGCCTGTTCCGCAGCGTCGGCGGCAACGAGCTGAAGGTCGACGCGGTGATGCGCCTGGCGCGCATCCTCGGCCGCAACGGCCGCGTCGGCGATGCCCGCGAGGCGCTGCAGCAGGCGCGCATCGCCAACCCGGGCCGCGCCGCCGACCTGTACATCGCCGAGACCCAGGTCGTGCAGAAGCACGCCGACCGCGACACCGCGCTGGCGTTGTACGAGGAGGCGCTGGGCGCGTTCCCGGAGAACCAGGACCTGCTCTACAACCGTGCGCTGTTCGTCGTCGAGCTCGGCGACTTCGCGTGGATGGAGCGCGACCTGCGCCGCGTGCTCGAGATGGACCCGGACAATGCCGACGCGCTGAACGCGCTCGGCTACACGCTGGCCGATCGCAACGAGCGGCTCGACGAGGCCTTCACACTGGTCGCCCGGGCGCTCAAACTGCGCCCCGGCAGCGCTGCCGTGCTCGATAGCATGGGCTGGGTGCTGTACCGCCAGGGCGACCTGGTGCAGGCGGCGAGCTACCTGCGCCGCGCGCTCGAGCTCGCCGATGACGACGAGATCGCCGCGCACCTGGGCGAGGTGCTTTGGATGAAGGGGCTGCGTGCAGACGCCCAGGCGGTGTGGCGCGACGCGTTGGTGCACTCGCCCGACAGCGACAAGATCCGCGCCGTAATCGAGAGGCTCCAGGCCGACCCGCAATGAGCCCGCCTCCCGTTTGGCCGGCACCGGCCAAGCTGAACCTGATGCTGCGCGTCGTCGGCCGCCGCAGCGACGGCTACCACCTGCTGCAGACGGTCTTCCAGTTCATCGATCTCGCCGACACGCTGACCTTCGACGTCAGCGACGACGGCGCGATTCGACGCGCGACCGAGCTGCCGGGCGTCGCCGAGGACGCCGATCTGGTCGTGCGCGCGGCGCGCCTGCTGCAACGCGAGACCGCCTGTGCGCGTGGTGCGACGATCGCGCTGCAGAAGCGGATTCCCCTCGGCGGCGGCCTCGGCGGCGGCAGTTCGGACGCCGCGACGACGCTGGTCGCGCTGAACGCGCTGTGGGGTTGCGGGCTGGCGCCGGCCGAACTCGCCCGACTGGGCCTGGCGCTCGGCGCCGACGTGCCGGTGTTCATCCACGGGCATGCCGCGTGGGCCGAGGGGATCGGCGAGCAACTGCAGGATGTCGAGCTGCCGCAGCCGGTCTACCTGCTGCTCGTGCCACCGGTCCACGTCGATACCGGCGAAATCTTCCAAGACCCGGAATTGACAAGGAATTCTCGCAGAATCACAATACGCGACTTTGTCGCTGGCGAGCACCGCAACGATTGCCTGGCCGTGGTCCGCCAGCGCCACCCCGAGGTCGCGCAGGTCTTTGACTGGCTTGATAAAAGACTCGAGGCCCGACTGACCGGCAGCGGTGCGTGCGTGTTCGCGGCCTGCGCCGACCGGGCGCAGGCCGAGGTGTTGCTGGGCGACCGGCCGGCCGGTGTCGACGGTTTCGTCGTGCAGGGCAGCAACCGCTCGGCGCTGCTCGACGCGGCGGCCGGCGACGGGCGATGAACGAGATTCTTGGGGCGTGGCCAAGCGGTTAAGGCACCGGACTTTGACTCCGGCATTCGTAGGTTCGAATCCTACCGCCCCAGCCAGATCGAGGAGACCGCGTAGCGGTCGTGCACCGGGGGTGCATTGGCGGTAGGAGGCGAACCGTAGAGGTTCGACGCCGGCGCGCAGCGCCAAGACAGCCGCGCCGCAGGCGCGGCGGCCCGAAGGGCGAGGGCGCAGCCCGAGTAATCCTACCGCCCCAGCCAGATCGAGGAGACCGCGTAGCGGTCGTGGCGATCGCGGAAGCCGATAGTGGCGGTACGAGGTGAACCGCAGAGGCCCGCCGCCGGCGCGCAGCGTCAGGCTGCCGCGCGGGCGCCGAGATCGGGTGGGAGCGACGGCGCGAGCCCAGGTGATGTTATCGTCGCAGCCAGCGTATTGGTGGCCGCGACAGCGTGGCCGGTCGGCGGTCCTCGGGTCGCCAGAGATGACGGGAGTCAGCAGTGTCGAGCAGCGGCATGATGGTTTTTTCGGGCAATGCCAACCCGCAGTTGTCCGCCGACATCACGAGCTATCTCGACCTGCCGCTCGGCAAGGCCGCGGTCGGCCAGTTCAGCGATGGCGAGACCATGGTCGAGATCCAGGAGAACGTGCGTGGGCGCGATGTGTTCGTCGTCCAGTCGACCTGTGAGCCGACCAATGACAACCTGATGGAGCTGCTGGTCATGATCGACGCGCTGCGTTGGTCGTCGGTGCGCCGGATCACCGCGGTGATGCCGTACTTCGGCTACGCGCGCCAGGACCGTCGCCCGCGCTCGGCGCGGGTGCCGATCACGGCGCGGCTGGCAGCCAAGATGATCGGCACCGCGGGCGCCGACCGCGTGTTGACGATGGATCTGCACGCCGACCAGATACAGGGGTTTTTCGACATCCCGGTCGACAACGTGTACGCGTCGCCGATCCTGCTCGGCGACGTCTGGAAACAGAAGTACCCGGACCTGATGGTCGTGTCGCCGGACGTCGGCGGCGTGGTGCGGGCGCGGGCGCTGGCCAAGCGCCTCGACGATGCCGACCTGGCGATCATCGACAAGCGCCGGCCGAAGGCCAACGACGCCCAGGTCATGAACATCATCGGTGATGTCGAGGGTCGCACCTGTGTGCTGGTCGACGATCTGGTCGACACCGCCGGCACGCTGTGCAAGGCGGCCGGGGCGCTGAAGGAACACGGCGCTGCCAAGGTCGTTGCCTATTGTACGCATGCGGTGCTGTCGGGGCCGGCGGTGACCAATATCGAGTCGTCGCGGCTCGACGAACTGGTCGTGACCAACACCGTGCCGCTGCGTGACGAAGCCGCGCATTGCACGAAGATCCGCCAGTTGACGATCGCCGGGCTGCTGGCCGAGTCGATGCGGCGGATCAACAACGAGGAATCGGTCAGTTCACTGTTCGTGGACTGACGGTAGACGGAGGGCGACCTCCATTGGTGAACGCATCCGGAACGAGCCTGGTCGCGGGCCCGGATGCCCGACTGAAAAGAGAGACGAGACATGCAAGAGAATTTCGAGATCGAAGCCGTCTCCCGCAGCGATCAGGGCAAAGGTGCGAGCCGCCGCCTGCGTCGCGAGGGACTGGTACCCGGCATCATCTACGGCGGTGGCAAAGACCCCCAGATGTTCGCCACCAAGCACAACGAGCTGATCCAGCACCTGGATCACGAGGCCTTCTATTCGCACATCCTGACCGTCAAGCTCGATGGCAAGGCGCAGAAGGTCGTGCTCAAGGACCTGCAGCGTCATCCGGCGAAGCCGTTCGTGATGCACGTCGATCTGCTGCGCGTCGCCGCCAGCGACCGCATCAAGATGCACGTGCCGCTGCACTTCATCAACGAGAGCACCGCGCCCGGCGTCAAGGCCGGTGGCCAGGTCTCGCACATGGTGAACGACGTCGAGATCATCTGTGCCGCCAGGGACCTGCCGGAGTTCATCGAGGTCGACATGGGCCAGATGGACGTCGGCGATGCGCTCCACCTCAGCGACATCAAGCCGCCGAAGGGCGTCGAACTGATCGCGCTGACTCACGGCGATGTCGCCGTCCAGGATGTCACCGTCGTGTCGATCCACACGGCACGCGGTACCGATGGCGACGAGGAAGAGGGCGAAGAAGGCGAGACTGCCGGCGAATAGGCGTTTGCCGCGGGCCGGTAGGCTCCGGCTGTCTGGCAGTAACGGAACGGCGGCCCCGGTGCCGCCGTTTTTGTTGCGGGGAGATTGCGGGTGTCAGCGATCAAGTGTGTCGTCGGACTGGGGAATCCCGGGCCAAAGTACGCCGAGACGCGCCACAACGCCGGGTTCTGGTTCGTCGACGAACTGGCGCGCGCGGCCGGTGTCGTGCTGCGTGCGGAGAACAAGTTCTCCGGCGAGGCGGCGCGTGCCGGCACGCCGCACGGCGACTGCTGGCTGCTCAAGCCGATGACCTACATGAACCACAGCGGCCGTTCGGTCGCGGCGCTGTGCAACTTCTACAAGATCGCGCCGACCGAACTGCTCGTCGCCTACGACGAGCTCGACCTCAATCCGGGCACCGTGCGCCTGAAGAGCGGCGGCGGCCACGGCGGGCACAACGGCCTGCGCGACATCTGTGCCGCGCTCGGCAGCAAGGACTTCCACCGCCTGCGCATCGGCATCGGCCACCCCGGCCACAAGGAGGCCGTCGTCGGTCACGTGCTGTCGCGTCCCGGCAAGGCCGAACACCAGGCGATCGCAATCGCACTCGACGCGGCCATCGGCGTCTGGGACACGGTGCTGGCCGGTGACGTGCAGAAGGCGATGAACGTATTGCATACCGCGACCTGACGGTCGCGGTGGGCCGCGGGCCGGGGGCCATGGGCCAGATTCCGTCAAGGGTCCGGCGAGTCGGACAGGGAGATCTTTCCAGGGGGCAGAGGGCAGAGGGCAGAGTCCGAAGGGCAAACTGCGAACGGCGAAGGGCGAGCCGCAGGCAGTCGGCGTCTTGGCCGGGCCTGTCGCTCTCGACGTCGCGGGGCGACGATCCGGGATGCCCTGCGCCGCAGTCGACGACTCGCAATGCGCGGCTTTGGCGCCCGACGGTGCAGGCGCCCGGTCTACACTGTGTCGGCCCTCGGCCCTCGGCCCTCGGCCCTCGGCCCTCGGCCCTCGGCCCTCGGCCCTCGGCCCGAGGGCCTTCAGGCCCGTTCAGTCGCCGAACACGTACTTCGGCCTGAACCACTTGACCATCAGCGGCAGCAGCATCAGTGCCGTGAACACGTCGATGATCAACGCCCAGCCGATGTAGATGCTGAGCCCCCAGGTGTTGGCCAGCGTCGTGCCTACCAGCGGGATGAAGCTGCCGAGCAGTACCAGGATCGACACGATGACCGCCGAGCCCGTGGTGTTCTGCGTGTTGCGCAGCGCCTCCATCCAGTTGCCGCCGGTCGCCTGCATCTCCTCGCGCAGGCGCGAGATCATGTAGATGCCGTAGTCGACACCGAGGCCCATCGCGATCGACAGCGTGACCAGCAGGTGGAAGGCCAGGTTGCCCGACCAGTTCTCGACCGACGTGAAATAGCCGCCGAGGCCGTACTGCGCGAACAGCGTGATGAACAGCGTCAGCGTCAGCATCGCCGACACCAGCACCGAGCGGAACATCAGCGCCGCGATCAGGAAGATCGCCAGCGCCGTTTGCAGCGGGCCGATCAGCCAGTTCTCCATCGCCACCTCGCGGGTCGCCTCGGTCGCGCCGAGGAAGCCGCCGATACCCGGACGCACGTAGCCCGGGCCGTCTTCGGCGATCGATCCGCTGTCGCCGGAGGTGTCGGCGTTGCGCAGGCCGAAGTTGACCTGGGCGAAGCCCGGTTCGTTCTTGTGATCCTCGATGTACTGCTGGATATCCATCGTGACCTCGTGCGTCTCGACCGGGTCCATCGTGTTGATGAAGCCGAGGATCACGCCCTCGTTCCAGGTCTCTGTGTCGACGAACGAATCCATATCGCCGGCCGAGGTCATCGCCTCGAGCAGGCCGTTGTACATGCGCACGATCTCGGTCGGGCTGCGGTCGTCGTCGGGGTCGATACCGTGCAGGTAGGCCTGGTTCGGCACCGCGAGGTCGGACAGCTTGGTCGCCTCGCCGACCTCGGCGGTCAGCAGCATGTTCACGAGCCGCACGTATTGCGTATACGAGCCGGTGTATCCGATGTGCTCGTGGTTGCGCATCCAGTTTTCCATCTTCTCGATGTCGGTATGCAGCTCGATGCCGTTGAACACGCCCTGCGCGCCGCACGCCTCGCTGTCCCAGCAGCCGAGTTCGGTCTTGGCCTTCTGACAGGCCGCCGCCTTCTCGACCGGGTCCTCGATGTCGAAGATCTCGTCGGGGAAGTAGGTGTCGATGCAGCCCCGCGTGTTGGGCTCCTTGCCACGGATCGGGATCGCGACCGAGATCACGCCGGGCATGACCTCGTTGAGCTGGACCAGGTCCTTCCAGGTCGGCGAGCTGCCCTTGAACGCGGCGCGCGCGTAGTTGATGCCCTTCTCGACGCCCGGCATGTAGTCGTTTTCCTCGACCAGGCGCGTCTCGTGCTCCGGGATGCCCTTCCAGTTCAGCAGGTTGGTGAAGTACACCGAGCCCGCCATGACCAGCAGCACGACGCCGATCGGCAGCCATTTGCCGGGGCCGGTGACGATACGCGTCAGCAGGCCGCCGACGCCGGCCTCCCAGCCGTGACCTTCGCGCGCCTGGCAGCACTCCTGCGATGGCGGGAACACGGTCAGCAACAGCGGGATCAGCGTCGTCGTCGTGACCAGCAGCGTCAGCATGCCGAACATGCCGAAGTAGGCATAGGCCTTGTAGAACGAGATATCGACGAACGCCAGCGTCGCGAAACCGACCATGTCGGTAATGATCGACAGCGTCGCCGGGATGATGGTGTGACGGATCGCCTCGCGTGCGGCGTCGTTGGCGTCACCGCTCTTGCCGTTCTCGAGCATGAAGCGGCGGGTGACCTGCACCGAGTGACCGATGCCGATCGCCAGCAACAGCATCGGCGTCAGCACCATCATCGTCGTCAGCTTGAACTCGGTGAAGCCCATCAGGCCGAGCGTCATCGCGATCGTCATGCCGACGCCGAGCAGCGGGAACAGCGCGCCGCGCCAGTTGCGGAACTCGAGCCACAGCACGACGATGACGATCGCGATCGAGATCGCGAACAGCCACCACTTGTCGACCAGGTCGGCGAGCATCCACGCGAGGAAGTACGGCTCGCCGGCGACCAGCAGCTCGACACGCTCGTCCTGGCCGTACTCGTCCATCATCGCGCGCACTTCGCGCACCCACGGCAGGTAGATCTCCTTGACCTCGTCGGTGTAGTCGGCGATTACGTAGGCCGCCTTGGCGACGCAGAAGTCCTTGTCATAGTCCTCGTAGGCGCAGCGGTTGCTGTCCGCGTCCCACATCGACACCAGCATCGGTGCCATGACCGGGTTGGTCTTGACGCCCTCGCGCAGGAACGCGAGCTGCTGTTTCGCCACCTCCGGGTCGTCGCTGATGCCCTCGGTCGGGATCAGACGCTTGAACACCAGGCCGTTCTCGTCGGTGCCCATGTACTTGATCTTCTGCGCGGCGATGTCGATGAAGTTCGCCTTGCGCGAGTGCGGCAGTTCCTCGAGCTTGTTGTGGATCTCCTGGATCTTGTTGATGAACCACGGTTGCCAGATATCGCCTTCCTTGACCCTGAGCGCGAACACCATCAGGTTGCCCATGCCGAAGTTGTGCTCGGCATACAGGTTGGTGGCGACGTAGCGGTTGGTCTCCGGCAGCAGGGTGTCAGGGTCGTTGCGGATGTCCAGCTTGTGAATCTGCAGTGCCGCTACGACTGTCGCGACGATCAGCGTGACGATGATCACCCAGCGGTAGCGGAGGACGAAATCGGCATAGGCGTTGGCCCAGGCGTTCTCTTTGGTCTTCATGTGCTGTTGTCCGTCAATGCAAAATCCCTGGTGGCAAAAAAAGCGGCGCCGGCCGGGCCGTGCGCCGCTCGTTCGATCGGCCTGTCAGGTCGCCATCACTCGATGATGTACTTGATGCCGACCTGGACGTTCGAAGAGTTCTCGAACTGGCCGAAAGTCGTCTCATCGTCACCGAAATAGACGTTGATCTCGCCCGAGACGATCCATTCGTCGGTCAACGTGTACTCGGCGTCGAGACGGTTCCAGTAACCACCACCCTCTTCGTAGATGATGATGTTGTTCCAGCGGCCGAGCTGGTTTGCGCCGAACGGCTTCGACAGGAACAGCGAGTAGAACTCCTTGTTCTTCCACCCCTTGTTGAGCCCGTTCGTCGCGCTCAGTGTCGCGGGATCGGCCGTGTACCTGCCGCAATTGGCGATTGTGCAGGGCGCACCGGTGAAGGAGTCTGTGCGCTTGTCGACGAAATCGAGATTTCGGAACTGGATGAACTGGCCGCTGACCAGCAGGTTGGTCAGAAACGTGAAGTCTGCGCCGATGACGTACTTGAAGAAGTCGGCCTTCTCGGACTTGAGGCCATTGACCAGGTCGCCGTAGGACAAGCGCGTCCGGTCGACGACCGGTGTCCTGACATCCTTCTGGTAGAGGAACTCGCCCCTCAGGACCAGCGGTACGTCGAGTGAATCGATCGCCATGTCGAAAGAGGCGCCGAGGTTGTGTATCCGGTGCTGTTCTTCGACGAACTCGAGGATACAGGGTGCCGTGGAACCAGCGAATGCGCCGGCCGAAGCACCACCGAGGCCGGCGCCGCGCCGTGCCGCTGCGCTACAAGGCTGGTTGCCATTGGCGTCGGTGAACACCGTGATGTTGTCTGCGCCCAATGCGAGGTTCTGGGCGGAGAGTTCATTGCCAGCGGGATCCTTGACGCGAATGCTGACCGACGGGTTCATGTCGTAGATGTACGCGTAGTTCAGCGAGTAGTTGATGCCGGAATCGGTGTACGACCGGTACCTGAACCCGAGATTCGCGTTTTCCTCGTCGGGCCGTTTGACCTTGTACGTCGACACCATGCCGCCGCCGGCGGCATACTGGTCGAACGTCGCGAAGCTCGTGGCGCTCAGGTGTTCGAACGCCGAGTTCGGATCCTCGGGGTTCCATTGCGGACTCGCCGCGGCGCCGCCGACCGGTGCCTGCGGATCGATCAGATTGGTGACGCGGTTGTTCGAGTTGGCCGCCGGAATGCCGAGCGCGGTGGGGTTCTGCGCAATGCCGTCCAGGCATTGCGAACTCGCAGTCGCCACGCCGGTGAACGGCACACAGGCGCCGCCAAACGCGCCGCTCTCGAGGGCGCCAGCTGTAGCGAAGCCGTTGACCGAGGAGCCGGCGCCGGCGAAGGCCGTGAGGCCGGGCGCGCCGACACCGCCGACGGCCAGCAGGTCGAACGTGTTGGCGACCCGGCTCAACGCGGGAGCGATATTGAGGAAGCCGTTGACGCGCCCGGAGATGGCATCCACGCCTTTGAGGATGAACGGGTGTCCGGAATCGCCCGATTCATTCAACCCGGGGACCTTGTTCTCTTCGTTCTGCGAGATGATCAGCTGGATGTTGCCGCGTTCCCCGATGTAGCGTTCGGCGTTGACCATCCAGACCGGAATACGCGAGTCCTCGAACGCGTTCTGGTTGAGCTCGCGGAAGTCGGTCGGGTTGATGATGTCGAGCAGCTTGATGCCGTCGGCGGTGCCCCAGACGACCTGCTGCTTGCCGATACGGAAGTCCCAGTCGAAGCCCGTGGTATCGATGTACAGCTCGCGCAGGTAGTCGTTCTGCGTGTAGTTGCGGTGCCAGGTGTAGTCGTCGTTGACGCCTTCCGATTCGTAGACAGGGCGCAGCTCGGCGTGCCAGGTGCTGTCCTCGCCGACGTCGCCGTTGATGAAGATTCGCGCCGAGTTCTCGAATTTCATCAGGTCGCCGCCCGACACGTCGCCGTCGTCGAGCGTGGTCCGAGCGTTTCCGGTGATCGGGCCGGAACTCAGGAACACCGCGGTCTCGTTCTTGAGCTCCGCCGAGACTTCGATCTCGGCATAGCTGACCGCAGGTGTTGCCAGCAGGGCGGCGATCGCCAGCCCCAAAGGTGACTTGCTATGCATTGTCTGAACTCCCCTGTGCGTTCGACGCACGTGTGTCGTGGCGGGCCGGGGTCGGGCCCCGGCCTCGTATCTTTATTTCTCGCTAGGTCAACGCTTGATCTTGCGCAGCGTCTTCTCCGACCACCAGTCGTCGTCATACTCGCCGTTGACCTGGTTGACCTTCTTCGGGATCACGGCCCAGGTCTGGTTGCCGGTGGCCAGCGTCTTGCCGTACCAGTAGCCCCAGCCGACCGCACGCGGGTCGTCCGAGGCGCCCAGCGGTACCCAGTCACGGTCGATCACCTTGATCTGCTCGCCGCCCTTGAAGTAGTCGGTGCGGTAGTCGGCGAAGGTCTTGGCGTCGATGTACGAGATGCGGTGGTCGTACCACCAGTTCTCGAACTTGGTCGTGCTCTTGACCTTGTAGACCTCCTTGCCCTTGTGGTCGCACGAGCCGGATGCCGGCAGGTCCTTGGTGTAGCGGGTATGTTCACCGTCGCCGAAGGCGATGAATCCCAGGCAGTCGTTGAAGGTCTCCTTGCCGAGCAGCTCGTGGGTCTCGTGCTTCGGCTTGCGCAGTGTGACGTCGCCGAACGTGAAGTCCGAGCCGCCCCACGCGTCGTCGTGCGCGGGTTCGGCGAAGCGGCGGATCTTGCGCAGTGCCGGCAGCCAGATCATGTACGACTGGCTCTTGGCGTCGTCCTCGTAGTCGGTGATCAGCATGCCGGTGCCCTTGAGCTTGCCGGAGCGGAAGATCGCGAGGTCCTGGGCCTTGATCGCGTCGCCGCCCGGGTAGGTGTTGTTGAGGTAACGCTCGAGGGTGTTGGTGGTCGGCTTCTGGCCTTCGCCCTTGATGACCAGGACAGTGATGTCGCGGCGGCCCTTGCGGGTGATCGCGTAGTTGTTGAAGGCATAGAAGTGATTGACGAAGTAGACCTGGTCAAGGATCTGGTCGGCGGTCAGGTCGCCGCTCGGGTAGGGCAGGTCTTTGGGGACGCCGGCGGCGCCGACAGCGGTACTCGTGGCGAGGGCCAGGGCGGCGATACCGACCTTGATCGTGCTAGGCATAGTGTTTCCTCTGTGCGCACCCGGCTACGCCGGACCGTGGGACGGTTCCGGTCGACTCCGGGGTTGTAATTGCAGACGTCAGGCCATGGAGAACCGGCGTCGCTGTACTGCAAAATCCTAATCTTTTTTGCGCGATATCAGTAGCTTGAAGTTCGCGCTTCAATTGACAATCGTCAATTGAACGGGCGATCTATGGCGAATACTGGCTGCCGCGACGGTTTGGCGGGGCGGCGGGCCGGTAGGTGCGGCGTCGCGCGCCCCGCGCGCAGCCGGCGGCGGGACCGGCTCACGCCGGCTGGCTGGGTCGACGGCCGATGCTGTAGTGGGTCAGTCCGGCGCGGCTGACCGCCTTCGGGTCGTACAGGTTGCGGCCGTCGAAGATCGCCGGGTGTCTGAGTTTTGCGCGGATCTCGTCGAAGTCGGGGCTGCGGAACTCGATCCACTCGGTGACCACGGCAAGCACGTCGGCGCCGTCGAGCGCGTCGTCGGCGCGCTCGCAGATCGTCAGGTCGTCGCGATCGCCATAGATCCGGCGGGCCTCGGCGTGGGCGATCGGGTCGAACGCGCGCACGCTCGCGCCGGCTTCCCACAGCGCCTCCATCAGCGTGCGGCTCGACGCGGCGCGCATGTCGTCGGTGTTGGGTTTGAACGCCAGGCCCCACAGGGCCACGGTCCTGCCCCCGAGATCGCCGTCGAAAAAGTCGCTTATCTTATTGAAAAGAAGCTCTTTTTGTCGATTGTTGACGGCCTCGACGGCGGTCAGCAGCTGGGGCTGGTAGCCGATGCCGAGCGCGGTCTTCTCGAGCGCCTGGACGTCTTTCGGGAAGCACGAACCGCCATAGCCGCAGCCCGGGTAGATGAACTGGAAGCCGATCCGTGGGTCCGAGCCGATGCCGATACGCACCTTCTCGATGTCGGCGCCGAGCATCTCGGCGAGGTTCGACAGCTCGTTCATGAAGCTGATCTTGGTCGCCAGCATCGCGTTGGCGGCGTACTTGGTCAGCTCTGCCGAGCGCACGTCCATGAACAGCAGGCGTTCGTGGTTGCGGTTGAACGGGGCGTAGAGCTCGCGCATCGCATCGATCGAGCGCGGGTTTTCGGTGCCGACGACGATGCGGTCAGGCTTCATGAAGTCGCCTATCGCGGCGCCCTCCTTGAGGAATTCCGGGTTCGAGACGACGTCGAACGGGATCTCGGCACCACGCCTGGCGAGGGTCTCGCGGATCCGCGCGGCGACCTTGTCGCCGGTGCCGACCGGCACGGTCGACTTGTCGACGACGATCTTGAAATCGGTCATGTGTTCGGCGATCGACTCGGCGACCGCGAGCACGTACTGCAGGTCAGCCGAGCCGTCCTCGTCGGGTGGCGTGCCGACTGCGATGAACTGGAGCTCGGCGAAATCGACACCGGCCTTCGGGTCGGTCGTGAACATCAGGCGGCCGGCCTCGCGGTTGCGCTGCACCATCTCGGTCAGCCCGGGCTCGTAGATCGGCACGCCGCCGCTGTTGAGCAGGTCGACTTTTGCGCGGTCGACGTCGACGCAGACGACCTTGTTGCCGACCTCGGACAGGCAGGCGCCCGTGACCAGCCCGACGTAGCCGCTGCCGAAAACCGTAACTTTCATGATCTTGTTGGAATCCTTGACGAAAAAATCAACTTCGGGCCGGCTATCGGCCGCTGCGCGCCCGCTTTGAGGACCCGGGTCGGCGAAGCGGCGGATGCTACCACAGCCAACCTGACCTTTCCGCGCCAAGTACTGGTCGCGGCGGCAGCTTTCTGTTGACAGCACCGCGAGGTTCCCACAGAATACCGCCTCTTTTTTGGAGGGGTTCCCGAGCGGTCAAAGGGATCAGACTGTAAATCTGACGGCTCAGCCTTCGGAGGTTCGAATCCTCCCCCCTCCACCAAAAGCGGAATTGACCCTTCGACGCCTGCTGGCGGGGGAGGATTC
>JASJCU010000065.1 GCA_030065815.1 Gammaproteobacteria bacterium
TGCAGCAGGCCCTGTTCCTCGAGTTGCTGCAGTATCCGGTTCACGGTCGGCTTCGGCAGCTCGAGCTCGTCGATCAGTTCGCCGGCGGACACCGGGCGCTGTGCCTGGACCACCTTCTCGAGGACGATCAGGCCTCGCATTATCGTCGGATGGGAGCGTTTCTCGGCTGTCATGGTTCAGCGAAGTTCGCGGTCGTTGGCGCGATAGCCGCGCAGTGAACGGCGGCCGCCAGTACCGGCATCGACGCAGGAGCGCATGTCGGGGCGTGGCCGCTCGCGGGCCGTCCATGCCGCGCCGGCGATGAGCTGCCGCGACTGCGCGGCGGCCCGGCAAAGCTCGGCGCGCGAGATTCAAATAAAGCACAGCGGCGCCGGATTGACAACGCTTTGTATAAAAAATGATACTGTGAGACTCATTATTTTATTCATCTGTCGGCGGCGGCCTGCAGTCAGGCGTGCGCCCCGGGCAGCTCGACCGTCCCAACGCGGAGGCGCTCCGATGACCGATCGTGACCCGCAGTACGACTACATCATCGTCGGCGCAGGGTCGGCGGGCTGCGTTCTGGCCAATCGCCTGTCGGCGGATCCCGGCAACCGCGTTCTGCTGCTCGAGGCCGGTGGTGCGGATATCAACCCGTGGATCCACATCCCGGTCGGTTATTTCAAGACCATGCACCACCCGGCGACCGACTGGTGTTACGTGACCGAGCCGGACGTCGGGATCGCGTCGCGGCGCCTGCAGTGGCCGCGCGGCAAGGTGCTCGGCGGTTCCAGCTCGCTGAACGGCCTGCTGTACGTGCGCGGCCAGCCGCAGGACTACGACCGCTGGGCGCAGCTCGGCAACCGCGGCTGGTCGTTCGCCGACGTGCTGCCGTACTTCAAGAAATCCGAAGACCAGGAGCGCGGCGCCGACGCCTTTCACGGTGTCGGCGGGCCGCTGAAGGTCTCCGACCTGCGCCTGCGGCGACCGATCGCCGACTACTTCATCGAGGCCGCGACGCAGGTCGGCATCCCGTTCAACGACGACTACAACGGCGCCCGCCAGGAGGGTGTCGGCTACTTCCAGCAGACCGCACACAAGGGCTTTCGCTGGAGCACGGCGAAGGGTTTTCTGCGCCCGGCACGCAGGCGTCGCAACCTGACCGTACTTACCCGCGCGCACACCACGCAGCTGCTGTTCGACGGCGACGCCGTCGCCGGGGTCGAGTACCTGAGACAAGGCCAAGCGCACCAGGCGTGGAGCGGTCGCGAGGTTGTCCTGTCGACCGGCGCGATCGGTTCGCCGCAGCTGCTACAGCTGTCGGGCATCGGTGACCGGGCCCTGCTCGACGGCTTGGGCATTCCGCTGGTCAGAGACCTGCCGGGCGTCGGCCAGAACCTGCAGGACCACCTGCAGGTTCGCCTTGTGTACAAGACCAGCCAGCGCACCCTCAACGACGAGGTCAACAACGTCTTCAAGCGCGCCCGGGTCGGGCTGCAGTACCTGTTGACGCGGACCGGGCCGCTGACACTGGCGGCGAGCCAGGTCGCGATATTCACGAAGTCGAACGCAACGGTGGAACGCCCGGACATCCAGTTCCACATGCAGCCGCTGAGTGCCGACAAGCCGGGCGACGGTGCGCACAAGTTCTCGGCGTTTACGTCGTCGGTGTGTCAGCTGCGTCCGTACAGCCGCGGTCACGTCGCGATCAGGTCGAAAGACCCGCTGCAACACCCGGCCATCCATCCCAACTATTTGTCGGACGAACGCGACCAGCGGGTCGCCGTCGACGGCATCAAGGTCGCACGCCGCATCGCCGCGGCACCCGCGCTGGCGAAGCACATCATCGGCGAATACGTGCCCGGCGACAGCTACCGCAGCGACGCCGAACTGCTCGACGCCGCGCGCCGTTTCAGCCAGACAATCTACCACCCGGTCGGCACCTGCAAGATGGGCCGCGACGCCATGGCCGTGGTCGACGAACGGCTGCGCGTCCACGGCGTCCGCCGGCTGCGTGTCGTCGATGCGTCGATCATGCCCGAGATCGTCTCCGGCAATACCAACGCGCCGACGATCATGATCGCCGAGAAGGCCGCCGACATGATCCTCGAGGATGCCGCCACGCCCGCCTGACCGACGCTGCGCCGGCCCGTCGACGACCCGCGTCCGCGCGCCGCGCGACCGGCGGCAACGAGGCAACCGATGTCCGTTGAGCCACGGTCTCGGCACGCCATGCGACCGGTCATCGATCGGCGCCGTATCTCCCGCGTTATCTGCAGGCTTATAGACGCCGCTGGTGGCTCCTACTATCAGCCCACGCATCGGCGGTCCGCGTCGACGACGCCACCGGGTAGGGAAACATATGAAGGCGCCACTGATCGTTCTGCTCGTGACACTGGCACCCGCGCTGCCGGTCTTCGCCGGCGACAGCACGCGGATCGGCTGGGCGACCGCGACCCCGGGCGGCGGCTTCCAGCTGTTCGGCGAGAACCTCGCGCAGGTCGTCAATTCCGCGGACAACACGCTGACTGTGGAGCCGTTGGCCACCAGAGGCAGCCGCCAGAACCTCGCGCTGCTCGAGGCCGGCGACGTCGATGTGGGCCAGGTCGAGGGCAACGCGGCGCGCATCGCGCTGGACGGCGTCGGCCGCGCGCCGGCCGACCTCAAGGTGCTGTCGGTGATGTATCCGAACCCCGGCATGTTCGTCGTCCGCGGTGATTCCGCTTACCGGGTCATCGACGACCTGAAAGGTCGGCCGATCGCGTTCGGCACCCGGGCGTCGGGCCTGCGGATCCTGGCCAACGACGTGCTCGACGGCCTGGGTCTCGATGCGCAGCGCGACTTCCGCCAGATCATCCTCGACAAGGCCGCCGAAGGCCCGCGCCTGGTCATGAACGGCGACGCCGAGGCCCTGTGGGGTGCCGGCATCGGCTGGCCGGGTTTCGTCAAGGTCGCCGACGGCCCGACCGGTGGCCGCTTCATTGCGCCTTCGCGTGCGCAGATCGAACAGATACTGCAGAGACACCCCCACCTGCAGCGGATGACGATCCCGGCCGGCACCTACCGGGGCCAGGACGCGGACGTCGAGTCGGTCGGCCTGTGGTCGCTGATCCTGGTCCGGCCCGATCTCGATGAAGACGCGGCCTATCGACTCGCACGTGCGATCCATCGCGGCCACGATGAGCTGGCACGACGCCTGCCGCAAGGCCGCTACACGCACGCGGCGAACACCGTGAAATACGTCGCGGCGGAGCGGCTGCATCCCGGCGCCGCGCGCTTTTACCGCGAGATCGGCCTGTTGCCCGAGTCCTCGGATGTCGTGCAGATCACGCCGCTCGGCAGCCACGACGGCGAGTTCTGTCGGTTCGACCGCGCATTGCTGCTCGAAGACCCGGACGGGACACGCCTGCTCTACGACGCCGGCCGCACCGTGGCCGGCGCCGATGACCCACGGCTCGGCGACGTCGACGTCATCCTGGTCAGCCATATGCACGGCGACCACGTCGGCGACAGGCATCTGCCGGCGGTCAATGCCGGCAAATGCGCCGCACCGGACGTCTCGGTCAGCGCCGTACCGAATACCAACAGCGTCAACATCGCGCTGGCCAAGGACGCCGTGATCGTCACCGGCAGCGAGATGCCGAAGTTCTTCGCGACCAAGCTCGCGGCACTCGGCGGCGACCCCAAGCAATCGCAGCTGGTGCGCTTCGGCGCATCGCGCAAGGTCAACGGCGTCACGCTGACGACGGTGCCGGCGGCGCATTCGAACGGCATCGGCGGCAGCCTGGTCGGCGGTGAACTCGGCGCGCTGCTAGAACGCTTCGGCGTGACCGCCTATGCCGGGCCGCCGACCGGCTACGTCGTCGAGTTCTCGAACGGCCTCAAGGTCTACCTGTCCGGCGATACCGGGATCACCGCGGAACAGCGCACCGTGGTCCGAGATCATTACGGTGTGCACCTGGCCGTGATCAACATCGGTGACACCTTCACGACCGGACCACGCGAGGCCGCCCATGTCATCAACGAGCTGGTGCGCCCGGCCGCGGTCATCGCGTCGCATGCGAACGAGCAGGCCACGGAGAATGGCAGCCTGCTGCCGGGCACCCGGACCGCGGCGTTCGTGCAGGCGAGCGAGGTGCCGGTGCATATCCCGCTCAGCGGCAGGACACTCGCTTTCGATGGCGGCGGACGCTGCCGATCGGGCTGCGATTGATTCGCTACCACATAACCGGTTGGACACATGAACACCGCGCCACTGCACGCACCAACCAGGGACCGCGATCCAGTTTCGGGCCGACAGCGCGCCGTGCGCCGACTCGCGCGGGGACTGCTGGTGGCGCTGGCCCTGGCCCATGGCGGCCTGTGGGCGCAGCCGCAAGACGGCGTCGCGCTGTTGCGTGCCGGCGGCCATGCGCTGGTTCTCCGCCATGCCCTGGCGCCGGGGATCGGCGATCCGGATAACTTCCGGGTCGACGACTGCACGACGCAGCGCAACCTCGACGACAGCGGCCGCGCGCAGGCCCGGGCCATCGGCGACTGGCTGCGTGCACGCGGCATCGAGCGCGCGCGCGTCTATTCGAGCCAGTGGTGCCGGTGCCTGGAGACCGCGCGCCTGATGGACCTCGGGCCGGTCACCGAACTGCCAGCGCTCAACTCGTTCTTCGAGCGCCGCCAGGACCGGGCGCCGAACCTCGCGGCACTCAAGGACTTCCTCGCCCGCCAGCCACGCGACGGCGCACCGCTGATACTCGTCACCCACCAGGTGACGATCACCGGGCTCAGCGGCGAGTTCGCGGAATCCGGTACCGGCGTCGTCGTCGCCATCGACGCGGACGGTGCCGTGCGCAGCGTCGCGCGCATGGATTTCGAGGGCTGAGTCGGTCGCGGTCCGCCAATACGGCATCGCGTTCGGGCGGGCCGAATGATGTCGCGTAGCGGCCGGTGCGGTTGTCGTAGGCGCGAACGCCGCCCCGATCGATGCACTGAACAGGGCCGTATCGGTCAGCGGGGCACCCGCCAGACGCTGCCGATCCGTGACATCCCGCGGTGGCGCAGGCGCAGTCGCGGTGTCGGACGAAACCCGGCGGCCGGCGATCCGGCCGTGTCGCCCCGGCACCTACCGCCGATCGCCACGGCCCCTGCATGCCGAATCAGCAGCCAAATATGTCATGCAGCGCGTCCGGGCTTTCCAGCTGCGGCCAACGCCCGGCGCGTTCGACGATGCGCAGGCGTGCATCCGGCAGTGTCGCGACCAGGTCTTGCGACGCCGCGAGCGGCACGACACCGTCATGCGTCCCGTGCAGCACGACCGTTGCGATGTCGAGGGCGGCGACGCGCTCGCGCGTGAACACGTCCTCGCCGGTCCCGATCGAACGCGCGAGCGCGGCGATCGCGTTACCGCGGTTGCGCATGCGGTGCTCGTCGAGCAGGCGTTCGATATCGCGAAGATCGCGCGGCGGCGCGTAATGGACGCGCCCGAGATAGGCCGCCATCTGCGCGACGCTGTCTGGCGACGCGCCGGCTGCGAGCTGTGCTGCGGTCACCGTCTCGGGTAGCCCATAGACGAAGGCCGGCGCGATCAGCACCAGCCGCGCGACGCGCGCCGGCTGCTGTTCGGCGAACAACATCGCGATCCAGCCGCCCATCGAATTGCCTACCAGCGTCGCGCGCTCGATCGCCAGCGCATCCAGAACGGCCGCGAGCTGATCGACGAAGACCTGCGCACGATAACCGCCGGACAGCCTGGCGGATCGTCCGAAGCCGAACAGGTCCAGCGCGACGACGCGATGACGACGCGACAGCGCATCGATGTTGGCGTGCCAGCGACTCAGGTCGGCACCGAGGCCGTGGATCAAGACGACCACTTCACCACGGCCCTGGTCGACATAGTGGATCCGATGGCCGTCGAGCACCATGGACTCGCCGACGCCGGCCGGTGGCGACGCCGCCGCAGGCACGGCAGCGGTCGCGGCCAGGCCGGGTTCGTCTGTTCGATTGATCATCACGCGACCTCCCGATGAGGAACCGGGCCACGCGGATCGATCCCACGCATCGCGTCAATGACCGCCAGCTCGCCGGCCGTGCCGGGTCGCGAGCTGTCGAATTCCATGCCGACGATGCCGTCGAATCCCTTGGCAGCGACATGCCGCATGATCGACGCATAGTTGATCTCGCCGACACCGGGCTCGACCCGGCCGGGATTGTCGGCGATCTGCAGGTAGCCGATCCGGTCCCACGCGGCATTGAGGTTCGCGATCAGGTCGCCGGCATGGATCTGCTGATGCCAGAAGTCGTAGAGGATCTGCACCGACGGCATGTCCACCGCGGCGGCGATCAGATAGGCGTGCGCGATGTCGGTCACGAAGGTCCCCGGCCAGCCCTTGTGATTGATCGGCTCGAGCGCCAGGACCAGGCCCTCGTCGGCCGCGACCTCGCCGACCCATTTCAGGTTCTCGATCATGTTCGCGGTCTGGAAGTCGCGCGGCAGGCTCGGATGCGCGGTCCCGGACAGGGTCGTCACGTACGTCGCGCCGACGCGTCGTGCGACCTTCGCCGTGTCGCGCACCTCCTGCATCAGCCGTGCGCGTTCGCCGCTGTCGTCGAGGACGAAGGTCGGGCGATCGTAGACCATCGTGTTGACGATGACGCCCATGCGCATATCGCGCTCACGCAAGGCGCGCCCGACCGCGGTCTGCACGGACTCGGGCCGGGCCGCCATCCAGTTGTCTTCGATGGCCGTGAAGCCCTGGTCGGCCATGAAGTGCACCTGGCTGACCGGATCGTCGCCGGCATGGGCGCGAAACATGCCGCGGTCCGGCGACAACAGGCCGAGGTGCGGGGCGAATTGCATGGAAAATCGGTCTTTCATTTGGAATCTCCGTGATCTTTGGTTCATGGGGACTTGCACGGCGAGCACCGATGCGAGTTCGACAGGTCGACAAGGCCCTGGCAGCGAACGGTCGTGGTCGCGTAGCGCGCGACCGCAGATGGCACGCTCAGGTGTCGCAGGAAGCGCCTACGCGCCTGTTCCGATCGACAAACAGCCTGCGCATGGTCGGCATGACGACATAGACCATCGCCGGCACCATCAACAGGCTCATCACGAGCGTCCGCAATGCCACGGGCACCAGCGACAGCCAGGGTTCCAGAACCAACGCGATCAGCGTCAGCACCGGGTAGACCCCGATCCAGGTCAGCAGGACCAGCCGGTGGATCGACGGGCAGCCGTTGCGAACCGTCACGACGCACCTCCGGCGTAGGCCGACAGCGGCGTCAGAAACTCGAGGTAATTGCCGTTGTTGTCCTGCACGAAGATCAGCCGCCGGCCGGCATCGGCAAAACTCGTCGGCGGCACGACCAGCGGCACGCCACGCGACTCCAACTCCGCGGCGACCGCATCGACGTCGGCGGCCAGGAACGCCAGATGACCAAAGCCACGATCGCCGAGCGCGCTGCCCAGGTCCTCGGGTACCGCTTTTTGCTGGAACGGCTCAGGGGTCTCGACGACCTCGATCATGAAGCCGTTCAATTCGAGATACGCGAGCTTCGCGCCCAGAAACTCGGTTACCGTCCATTCGTGCCTGACCGTGAAGCCGAGCTTGTCGCGGTACCAGGCGATCGTGCCGTCGTAATCGCCGGTCGAGATCATCACGTGCTCGGCACGGATCTGGTTGAGTGGATCAGGCCGCGGCGTGGCGTTGGCGTTGGCGTTGGCGTCAGCGCTGGAGTTGGCACTGGCTGCGGGCGACGCCGGCGTCGCGGCGGCGGTCAATGCGGCGTGTTTTGCAGTATTCATCGTGTGTGCTCCTGTGTCTTCAGTCGATTGATTGGGACGCTGCGCCGAGGATCTCGACGAACTCGATCCATGTGCCTTCGGGATCCTTGATATGGAAGAAGGTCCGGTTCAGCGTCGGGTTCGTGAACGGTCCGGCGTAGATCTCGACGCCCTTGGCGCGCAGTTCGGCCATCGCGGCCTCCGCGTCGTCGACGACGAAGCAGATGTGTGCCCAACCCGAACGCGTGAAGTCTTCCGCGATGCTCCGCGGTCGCGGCGCAATATGCAGCGGCGAGCCGCCGCCGGCGACCCTTGTGGGCCATGCGGCAAGTTCTGTAACGCTCAGCCGGGACACGAGTGTTGTGGGCAAGGCGTCGTTCGCAGGTAATGGCTGGCCCTTTCCAAGAACGACAACGCAGACCACGACGCTTGTGTCCCGGCCCTTCGGGAGCGGCTGTGCAAGCGCGACTCGGCGTTGCGCTTCTCGCCAAGGGAACAAACCCTTACCCGCGAAGCGCGCCTTGATTCGCACTTGCACAGCCGCTCTGAGCATTACAGAACTTGCCGTATGGCCCACTAGTACGACGCCGTTGAACTCGAGGTAGGCGAAGCGCAGATCCGGATCGATGTACGGCGGTGCGTTCCAGCGAATCTGCTCGCGCGCGCCGAAGATGTCCTTGTACCAGGACACGGTCCGATCGAAATCGGTGACGCGGATCGCGATGTGCTGCAGCGTCATCGCCTGCAGCTGCGACGGCGCCGCGTGAACCGGTTGCGAGGTCGCCGGCGAGACAGCGGCGATGCCCAGGGCAAGTGCGATTGCGGTGGTCTTGAGTAAGGTCTGCATCGGTCGCTCTCCTGTCGAAAGGAGTCGGTCAGATGTGCTGCCAGGCGCGGACGTTCTGCTCGAGGTGAGCGATCGACGTCGTGCCCGGGATCACGATGGTGTTGGGTGAGCGCTGCAGCAGCCAGGCGAGCGCTTCGCCGGGGTCGAGGCGCGCGCCGTGCTGCAACGGGTGTGCGCCGAGCGGGCCATACGGGATGAACGCGATGCCGCGCTCGGCGGTATGGTCGACGAGTTCGGAGTCGGCTTGTTCGGACAGATTGAAGCGGTTCTGTACGCTCGCGATCGCGGCGACGGCCAGCGCGCGGTCGAGCTCGTCACGTGTAACGTTGGAAAGGCCGATGTGGCGGATGCGCCCGTCGGCCAGTGCCGCGACCGACGTCTCGATCGGCGTCGCCGGATCGACGCGGTGCAGTTGAAACAGATCGATGCGGTCGCGCCGCAGGTTGCGCAACGCGCCATCGATCTGCCGATGCAGCGCGTCGCGCGAGCCGTCGACCACCATCCGCCCGGCTTCGGGCTTGTCGACACCGCCCTTGGTCGCGATCACGACGGGCCGGTCGCCGAGCGCGTCGCCGACGATCTGGTCGGCCGTTTCGGGTCCGTACGACCAGGCACTGTCGAAAAAGTCGACGCCGAGCTCGGCCGCGCGACGCAGTAACGCCACGCCGCCTGCCCAGTCCGGATAGGGCCCGAAGTTGCCGGGTTGGCCGGTAAGGCGCATCGCGCCATAGCCGAGGCGATTGATCGTCAGGTCACCGGCCAGTGCGAATGTGCGCGGCGTGGTGTTCTCAAGTTGTGCAGACATCGGTGTTGCTCCTGTTCAATGAATTCCCGATGGCGCTACTGTGCCGACGCTGGGTGTTAGTTGGTAGACGGGTATCTGTAATATCTGATATACGTAAAACGTATGAGTAAACCGCTCGATCGTCTGACCCTGCTCGACACCTTCGTGCGCATCGCCGATGCCGGCAGCATCAGCGCGGCGGCGCGCGACCTGGGCCTGTCGCAGCCGTCGGCCAGCCGCCAGCTCGCCGAACTCGAGTCACGCTTGAAGACCCAGCTGATACGCCGCAACACGCATTCGCTGGCACTGACCGAGGCCGGTGTGGCATTGCTGGGCGACGCGCGCACGCTGCTCGACAGTTGGGAAGTGTTGGAAGAGCGGCACCTGGCGGGTCAGGGCGAGATCAACGGCACGCTGAAGGTTGTGGCGCCGGTCGCGCTCGGCCAGTTGCAGCTGGCACGGCTCGCGTGGCAGTTCCAGCTCGACCATCCGGGCGTGGCGCTGAACTGGCTGCTCGACGATCAACCGATCCGCTTCTCGGAACTCGGTTGCGACTGCTGGATCAAGGTCGGGCCGGTCAACGACGACACATTGATCGTCAAGCCCCTCGCGAGCGTCGAGCGGTTGTTGGTCGCGTCGTCAGACTTGGTCGAACGACACGGTCTACCGAAAACCCCCAAGGCGGCCGAGAAACTCCGACTGGTCGCACTGGCGCCATTCGAGGGGGGGGTCATTCCGTTGACCGGACCGCGTGGCGCCGGGGTTCGTATCGCGCCGCCACTGCGGCTGACCTCGAACAATATTCTCGCGGTCAAACAGGCAGTCGCAATGGGCCTCGGCATGGCCGTGCTGCCGCGCTGGTTCGTCCACGACGAACTGCAGCGCGGTGCGTTCGTCGATTTGCTGCCGCGCTGGCGCGCGCCGTCGCTGACGATCCATGTCGCCTACCTGCCGGGCCGCCACCAGCCGCGACGCCTGCGCGCATTCCTCGACCACATGGTGGCGCAGGTGCCGGCGATCGCCGGCGTGAAAGCCTGAGCGATCGCCGGCCGCCCTCAGCGTATCGCGACCGGATTGATCCACGAGCTCGACGCGCCGACGATCGGCAACGGCGTCGCGATGAACAGGAACTCGCTCCAGCCGCGCGCCGCGAGGCGCTCGGTCGCGACGTTCTCGAGCAGGTAGACACCGTGCTGCGCGAGCAGTATCTGGTGCACCGGGAACAGCATGCCGTCGTGCTCGAACGGCATGACCTCGAGCGACCCGCTGTCGCCACCGACCGCGACGACGCCCTGGGCGGCCAGCCAGCGCGCCGCCGCGATTCCGGGTCCGGGCTGGCCGGACAGGAAGCGTGCGCGCTGCCCGTCGTCGAGCAGCCGGCGGTGGCCGGTATGGAACAGCACGACGTCGCCCGGCTTGATCGACGCCAGGCCCTGGCGCGCCATCGCCGCCTGGATGTCGGCGACGCTGATCGCAAAACCGATGTCGACACGATCGACGCCCTTCAACGCGGCGATGTCGAGCAGCACGCCGCGCGTGACGATCGGTGGCACGTTCTCGATGCCGAGCTCGCGGAGTCCCGACACGGCCTGGATGTCGGCGCCGCGGCGGCCGTTGAAGAAGTGGCCGTCGACACCCATGTGGGCCAGCCCGTCGATCTGCGTACCGGTATTGATCGACGCGATCACGACGTCTTCGTTGTTCGAATGTGCCGTGCCCTCGTTCTGACTGACGATCAGGTCGAAGCGGCGCCAGCCGTACGCGGGCGTGTCACGCGACAGCGGCACCGCCAGGCTGACGGTCTCGCCGGTCTGGACGAGCGCGAGCGCCGCCTGCACGGTATCGGGGACCAGACGGTTGGCCGAACCGCGCTGGTCATCGTCGCCGTATGGCGACGCCAGCGATGCCGGATCGACGACCCAGCGCGGGTCGGTCTGCGCAGCGGCCGGCGCATTCGCCAGCGTGGCGGCCAGCAGCGCAACGATGCGACGTGCGGTGGATCGGTTCATCGATCGGTCCTCCCGGTTCGGCTGGTTTCGAGTGGCGCGTAGAGCTCGACGTAGCGGCCGCTGGGTTCGCGGATCAGCGCAATCGACACGCCATAGTCGGGTCGTTGGATCCGGTACTCGGGCGTGACGCCGTGCGTCGCGAGATGGGCGAGTGCGCGCTCCAGATCGGCGACCTGGAAGCCGATGTGCTTGTATCCCGTGCGGCGGTAATCGGCGGCGATGTCGGCCGGCGTCGTGGTCTCGACGGGCTCGCCACCACCGACGATCTCGACATGAAGCTCGTCGGCGATGTGCAGGAACACGATCTCGATCGCCGGATCGATGTTGGCGACCCGCGAGCGCCGTACCTCGCGCGCACCGAACGCGTCTTGCCACCACGCGACCGACGCATCGACGTCGGCGACGCGCAGCGCGACGTGATTGGCGCGGAACATCAGCGCGGTGCTAGACGCCGGCGGCGTCGCCGGTGCGGTCGTCATGGCCATGGCGGGCATGGCCGTTGCGGTAGCCGTCGCCAGCAGCAGGCCGAGGACAGCGAGTGATCGACGGTTCATCGTGCTTTCCCCCGTTGGTCAACGGTCAGTCGCTGATACCGGCCGCCTTCTCGAAGACGTACCAGTTGCCCTCGTTCCAGCTGATGTGCTGGACGATCTTGCGGATCTTCCAGCCGTCGTCGGTACGCACGAGCCAGTTGTCGTAGTGGCCGACCATGGTCTGCACCGGCACGCCCTTGTCGTTCGGCAGATAGTGCTGGGCGTGCAGCAACGAGCGCACATAGGCCTCGTCACCGTCAATCCGGATCGACAACGGCATCGCGATATGCTGGGTGCCGCGCAGCTTGGCGAAGAACGGCTTGACCGCCTCGACCCAGTCGTCGGCCTGCATCGTCACCAGGCCGTCACCGATCGACGCCGAGAAGTCCATCTCGATCTGGTCGGTGAACACCGAGCGATGCAGTGCCCAGTCCTGCGTGTCGAATGCCAGGCCGTAGTTGACGATCAGCTGCGTGATCTCTTCGCGATCGAGCAGCCGCTGCAGCTTCGCGCCGTGGCTGGCCGCGGCGTCGACGATCGGCGTCGGAGCGGTGTGTGCGGGCGTTGCAGCACCCAGCGTCATGGCCAGAGCCAGGGCCGTCGGCAGGCGGTATTTCATCGTCTTGTCCTCGATTTCCAGTTGGGTGTCTCGGCGGCCGCCGCGGGGCGTCGCCAGCTTGTGATAGGGACTCTAGTCGCGTGCGTGTCGAGCAGGTATCCTCTGGATCTGCATTTGAAGGATGCGAAATCTGCAATCGAAGGGCGGATCCGCGTCAACGGGCGGGCATCGTGCGCGGCACCGTACGTGCTGAATTCGGGACCGGCCTACGGAAAAGCGAGGGCAGAGATGCGCGGAAAACTCGAGGATCTGCAGCTTTTTCGACGCATCGTCGAGACGGGCAGCCTGCGCCAGGCGGCCGAGGAGATCGGTACCGACCCGTCCAATGTGTCGCGCCGGCTGACGGCGCTCGAGGACCAGCTCGGCGCCAAGCTGATCGAGCGCTCGCGGGTCCGCTCGCGGCCGACCGATGCCGGCGACCGCTACTACGCCAGGCTGACCAACATCCTCGAAGACCTCGAGGCGCTCAACGCCAGTGTCGGTGGCGCCGCCGACGAACCGATCGGGACCTTGCGCGTCGCCGCGCCGCTCGATTTCGGCACGCGCTACATCGGGCCGTGGCTGCACGAACTCGCCGCCGCGTCGCCGCGCCTGAATGTCGATCTGCACCTCAGCGACGAGTACGTCGATCTGATGGCGCGCCGCATCGACGTCACGATCCGCATCGGCGAGGTGCGCGACGCGAACCTGCGGGCGCGGCGCCTCGGCGTGATGCCGCTGGCTATCGTCGCCAGCCGCCGCTATGTCGACAGGGCCGGCGCGCCCGAGACGCCCGCGGGCCTCGATGACCACGAGTTCGTCTTGCACGCCGGGCTCGCCGTCGACGACGGGCTGACGTTGACGCACGACAGCGGCGGCACGACGACGGTCGCCGTGACCGGTCGCTTCCACGTCAGCACGCTCGGCGGTGCCGCGGAGATCGTGCGCGCCGGCGGCGGACTGCATTTCGGCCCGCTGTGGTACTTCGCCGACGACATCGCGTCGGGCGCACTGCTGCGCGTGCTGCCGGAGTGGTCACCGCCGCGCTTTCCGGTGCATGCGCTGTACCTGCCGACGCGTTATGTCCCAGCGAAGATCCGTCACTTCATCGATCTGTGTGTGGACAGGATGCGTGCGACGCCCGGGATCGACGCGCCCGACTGAGATCACCACGCTCTCACCGCAGCAGGATCGACAGGCCCGGATCCACACCGCCCGTCGGTGCCCCGTGGTACCGGCGCCCGGCGATGCGGCGATCGATGACGGCGCGCTCAGCGGCGCGGGTCGGCGTGGGCTCACCGCTTCTCGGCCGTCGCGACGACATAGTCGAGCCCACGAAACAGACGCCCGGCATCCAGCGACAGCGACGCCCGGGCCAGCGCGCGCGGCAGCGGATGCAGGGCCTGCAACGGCGTCGGATCGCGCCGCAGGCAGGCGACCAGTGGCACGTAGACATCGTCACGGATCGAACGCACGTCGACAGCGGCGAAACCGATCCGTGCCAGCAAGGCGCGGTAGTCGCCGCGGGCGTAGGCGTTGTCGTCCGGGATCGCGAAGCGACTGGCACTCCAGCGCCACGCGCGGCTCCAACGGTACCCGCCCGTGTCGGCATTGGCGACACCGATCGGCAGGATGTCTGCCGTCACCAGCCGCCCGCCGGGCCGCAGCACGCGCAGGGCCTCGCGAAAGAAACGTTCGCGCGTGCGGAAGTGGAACGCGCTCTCGAGGGCGATGACGACATCGGCGCTCGCGTCGGCCAACGGCATCGCGGTCGCCGAACCGACACGCAGGTCGATGCGACCGTCGAGGCCCGCCTGGCGCACGCGCTGCCGCGCGTGCACGACCTGCGACGGCGTGACATTCAGGCCGATGATGCCAAGGGTCGGTGACCGCCGGGCCCAATAGATGTCCTGTTCGGCGAACCCGAAACCACAGTCGACGAGCCGGTCGCCGGCGCGGAACCGGGCGGCGTCGCCGACCAGCCGGACCAGCGCCTCGCAGGCATCGTCGAGCGTGGTCGCGTCGCGCCAGTAACCCAGGTTCAAGTACAGGCCACGCGACGTCGGGCCATCCCTGCCCAACAGCTCGTAGATCGACGGCGCAAGCGGTCGCTGCAACGGGTTGAACAACCAGTTCGCGTAGCGCGCGGTGCGCTGCAGGTCATAGATAGGCCTGATCATCCAATCACTCCCGGGCCGCTGATTGGGCAACCCGACGCCGGCGTCGACCGGCGACGTCGTCGTGACCCTGACCGCGGATCTGAGCAAGCCGGCAGCGGTGGCGCCTCGTGCACGTCGCGCGGACACGGCATCGCAGCATCAGCGCCGACACCGGCGGTCGCGTCTGCACGACGCGGCGACCGCCGCGCACCGAGCGCCGCCGCTTGTCCGGCCGTTGCCGGGTCTGCGTGGACGACCGTGACGACCACGGCCCGCCCGAATATCCACTCGCCACTGTCGAGCCACGGCGTCGCCGCGTCGATCCGCCAATCGGTCACGGCGCGCGGCGAGCGCTCAGGCGGTGTGTCGCTGTACGTCGCGCTGCGCCTTGCGCTGGCGCTGCGACAGACGTGGCCGCCAGATACCGAGCACGACGTTGACGACGGCCACGGCCACGATCACCCACAGCACACCCCATTCCTCGCCGATGCGTTGACCGAGCTGCGCCGGATCGGCGTTACCGGCCAACGCCTGCGCGCTCAGCATCGCCTCGTGTTCCGCAGGGCCCTGGATCGAGAACATCACGCCCTTGAACACCAGGATGCCGGTCGCCAGCTTGATCCAGACCCAGCCCGCGTGGATGAACGCACTCGTCAGCATCATCGACCACAGGCCGCTCAGCAGCACCAGGGCGAGCGACGGCAGCAGCAGCCACTCGGCGATCTTGCCCATGATCGCGCGGTGGTTCGCATAGGCGTCGAGCGCGCCGGGATCCGGGATCAGCACGAGCAGCACGAGCAGCGCCGCCATCGCCCCGATCAGGCCGATCGCGCCCATCGAGTGCAGGAACTTGACGAAACGACGCATATTTCCTCCCCGTCAGGCCGTGATGACATCGCGCGACGTGCTGCCGCGGATCGCTGTGCCGGCGATATCGCGCCGAGCGGCTTCCAGAACAGGAGCCTAGGTCACCGGTACCGAGCGCTTCAATCGGCAGCCGCCCTGCGGCTGGCCTGGACATGACGTCGACAGCGGCGTCGCGGCCGCTGGCGTGCGTCGCTCGCACGCGGCGCCGGTTGCGCGGGTCAATGCCGGCCGCAGCGTCAACTGCCGGCCAGGCCAGCGGCGCCGCCGATCGTCCGCTGTTCTCCACACTGACTAGAATCCCAGCATCCCGCCAAGCAGGCCGCATTCGTCAGGGACCCGCGCGATGACCGCCACGCAAACGCTCGAGACCGTCGACACCGACACGCTGTGCATCGGCTATCTGCGTTCAGGTCCACGGAGCGGCAGGGTCGCGGTACTGCTGCATGGCTGGCCCGATGCACCGACGACCTGGACAGGCGTCCTGCCGGCGCTGCACCAGGCCGGCTGGCAGACGCTGTCGCCGTACCTGCGCGGCTACGGTCCGACGCGTTTCCGTTCCGCGTCGACGATGCGCTCCGGGCAGTTGAGCGCGCTCGGCCAGGACGTGCTGGACTTCGCCGACGCGCTCGCGCTGCAGCGCTTCGCCGTGATCGGCCACGACTGGGGCGCGCGTGCCGCGTATATCGCCAGCTGCGTCGCGCCCGAGCGCATCAGTCACTGCGCGGCCCTGTCGGTCGGCTGGGGTACCAATGACCCGGACCAGGACCTGAGCCTGCGCCAGGTGCAGAACTACTGGTATCACTGGTACATGGCACTCGAGCGCGGCGCCGCGCTGGTACGCGACGAGCGCCGCGCCCTGACCCGCCACATCTGGGACATCTGGAACCCCGGCTGGACGATCTCCGACGCCGAGTTCGACGCCACCGCTCGCGCGTTCGACAACCCGGACTGGGCCGAGGTCGTCGTGCATTCGTATCGCGTGCGTTGGGGACTGGCGCCGCGCGACCCGGCGTTCGACGCGCTCGAGAACCGGCTCAGGGCCGACCCGACGATCGCGGTGCCGACCTTGATGCTGCACGGCGGCGCCGATCCGTGCAACGAGCCCGCGACCTCCGCCGGCAGGGCGTCGCTGTTCTCCGGGCCGTACCGGCGCGACATCATCGACGGTGCCGGGCATTTTCCGCAGCGCGACTCGGCAGCGGCGGTCGCCGCGGCGTTGCAGGCGTTCCTGTCGGCGTGACCGGCCACCGCACATCGGGACGGCTGTCGCGCCCGGCAGGCCGGCTCGCCCGCGTCATTTGCTGCACCGGCCGCAGCGACACGGGCCTGCACCAGGCCCACAACGGTGGACGGCGGGCGGCCCGCGGCGAGCGCGATGACCATGCCGGCCGACCGCCCTTGTCGCCGGCCAATGTGCCGACTATTATTTAACCACTTGGTTAAATAACGAGGCGGCCGACGTGGCCAGCGACACCCTGAGCCAGACCTTCAATGCCCTCGCCGACCCGACGCGGCGCGCGATCCTCGCCAACCTGACACACGGCCCGCGTACCGTCGCCGAGCTCGCGACGCCGTTCGCAATCAGTGCCCCGGCGATCAGCAAGCACCTCAAGGTGCTCGAACGCGCCGGCCTGATCGCGCGCGGCCGGAAGGCGCAGACGCGTCCATGCGGCCTGCAGGTCAAGCCCCTCGCGGAGGCCTTTGCGTACCTCGACGACTACCGCAGGCTCTGGGACCAGAGCCTGGACCGCCTCGACGCCTACCTGCAGGCGCTCAAGGCCCAGGAACAGAACGATGCCACAGGCTGAGAACGCCGCGGCCGAACTGACGATGACGCGGCTGCTCGATGCCCCGCGCGAACTGGTGTGGCAGGCATGGACCGATCCCGAGCACGTGCAGAACTGGTGGGGGCCACACCCGTGCACCAACAGCGATTGCGTCATCGAGCTGCGGGTCGGCGGCGCCTTCCGGCTGGACATGCACGCCGCCGATGGCGCGACCTACCCGTGTCGCGGCACGATTCGCGAGGTCGTCGCGCCACGTCGCCTGGTCATCGAGGGCGATGCGCTGTGCCCACATCCGTGCGGCGCCGGCCTGCCACCAAACGCCATTGTCACGTTGACGCTGGATGCGCATGGCGACAAGACGCGGCTGACGCTGCATACCCGCTTCCCGTCGGCAGCGGCGCAGCGTGGCGCCGACGACGCCGGCTTCGTCGTCGGCTGGGAGGCCACGCTCGATCGCCTCGGCGATTACCTGTGAACGGCGCACGACACGCAACGGAGCGGCAGCATGCAATACCAGACCTTTGTCAACCTGCCGGTGCGCGATCTGCAGGCCTCGACCGGATTCTTCGAGCCGCTCGGCTTCGCGTTCGATCCCGGGTTTCGCAATGACGACGCCGCCGGCATGGTGATCAACGACGGCTGCAGCTACGCGATGCTGCTGACGCACGAGTTCTTCGCGTCGTTCGTCCCGCACAAGGCCGTCGCCGACGCGGCCGCCGCGAGCGAAGTCCTGGTCGCGCTGCAGTGCGACACGCGCGACGACATCAACGACCTGGCCACCAAGGCGGTCAACGCCGGCGGCCGCAGCTACCGCGAACCGCAGGACCACGGCTTCATGTACGGGCACGGCTTCGAGGACCTCGACGGCCACGTCTGGGAGGTGCTCTGCATGAACGAGCCCCCTGGCAACACGGAGTGATCGACATGCAGAAGGTCGTCACGTCGCTGTGGTTCAACAACTGCGCCGAGCAGGCCGTGGATCACTACACCAGCGTGTTCGACGACGCGCGGATCCGGCGCATCACCCGCTACGGCGAGGCCGGCCCCGAACCGGCCGGCAAGGTCATGACCATCGAGTTCGAGCTCGCCGGACAGGCGTTCGTCGCGATCAACAGCGATGCGCAGTTCCCTTTTACGCCGGCGATCTCGCTGCTCGTCAACTGTCATGACCAGGCGGAGATCGATGCCCTGTGGGAGCAGCTCGCGGTCGACCCGGATGCCGGGCAGTGCGGCTGGCTCGTAGACAGGTTCGGCCTGTCGTGGCAGATCGTGCCCGACGAGCTCAACGATATGCTGAACGACAGCGACCCGGCGAAGTCGCAGGCGGTCATGCGCGCGCTGCTGTCGATGACCAAGCTCGACCTGGCGGCCCTACGCGGCGCCTACGCCAGTAACTGACGGCGCAGCCGCCCGACGACCCGCGAAACAGGAGAACGCCGACCATGTCCGACATCATTCTGCTCGGTACCCGCAAGGGTTGCGTGATACTCGACCGCTCGGGATCGACCTGGCGCCCGCGTCGCATCGCGCATGCCGGCGTACCGGTCTGTTACGCCGCCCGCGATCCGCGTGACGGCACGCTGTGGGCGTCGCTCGATCACGGTCACTGGGGCCCGAAGCTGTCGCGCTCGCGCGACGACGGCGCGAGCTGGGACGACGCGCCGTCGATCAAGTACCCGCAGGGCGCGCGCTACATCGTCAAGTACCTGCCGACGCCGGACTTCGATCCGGCGGCGCCGACGGCCCGGCCCGAGTACCGCGACGCCACGGTGTTCAAGATCTGGAACATCGCGTTCGGCGACGCGACGCAGCCGGGCCGGCTGTACGCGGGGACGATACCGGGTGGCCTGTTCGTCAGCGACGACGGCGGCGAGACCTGGCAACTCAACCACCCGCTGTGGAACCACGCGAGCCGCGGCGGCGACCTGTTCGATGGTGACGCGACCAGCGAGAACCACTGGCAGGGCACGCCGGCGAGCATCGACTACGGCGTGTTCGAGCCCGGCATCCATTCGATCGTCGTCGACCCGCGCGATCCCGACCACATCCACGTCGCCGTATCGACCGCCGGCGTGCTCGAGACCACGGACGGTGGCGCGACCTGGGCGGGCCGCAACCAGGGCATGCTGATGGACTACTCGCCCGAGCCCGAGGGCGAGTGGGGCCATGACCCGCACTTCGTCGCCGGCTGTCCCGGCCAACCGGACCACCTGTGGCAGCAGAACCACTGCGGCGTGTTCTACAGCGACGACGGCGCACGCAGCTGGCGCAAGGTCAGCATGCCGGAGGCCGGCGTGCAGTTCGGCTTTCCGGTCGCCGTCGACGCCCAAGACGGGCGCACGGCGTGGGTCGTGCCGGCGCGCGGCGATGCCGAGCGCATGGCGATCGACGGCGGCCTGTCGGTGGCGCGCACGACAGACGGCGGGCAGTCGTGGCAGGCGTTGCGCAGCGGGCTGCCGCAGCACGACGCCTACGACATCGTGCTCAGGCATGCACTCGACGTCGCCGGCGACACGCTGTGTTTCGGCAGCACGACCGGCAACGTCTACCTGTCGGAAGACCGCGGCGAGAGCTGGCGCTGCGTCGGCACCAACTTTCCGCCGGTCTACTCGGTGCGCTTCGGCTGACGGCGATGCCCAGAGTCGCGATGACTGCACACCTGTTGCGCTTCTTCCCGGCGCTTGCAGACCGCGAGCTGACGGTGCCGGCAGGCTCGGTCGCCGATGTACTGCGCGCCGTCGACGAGATCGCGCCCGGTTTCTGCGACTACGTGCTCGACGAGCGCGGCGCGCTGCGCCGACACGTCAAGCTCAGCGTCAACGACGTGCTCGTCATCGACCGCCAGACCCTGTCGGACCAGGTCGCCGACGACGCGACGCTGTACATCTTCCAGGCGCTGAGCGGCGGCTAGCCTGCGGGTTGCAGGCGCCGGACAACACCAACGCTGCAGGCAACTGGCCCGAAGCCGGTGTCCGTCAGACCTTGCGACGGTCCGCGATTCGCGGTTCGTGCCCGGGACACAAGGGGTCAGTACCGTTTTCCTGTCGCCGGGGAGCACGCAGAAAAGGGTACTGACCCCTCTTCGCGTTCGCGGGGCAAACCGGTCGGGAGATGACGGGGCGCGATACCGGCAACGGTCAGACTGGGTACTGACCCCTGGTTCCCCGCGCCGCCGGTTCGGCGCGGCAGCGGCAGACCGACACACGGCCGGTGCCGCGCCGACCCGTTTTGTCGGGTTTGCGACAAACCGGGCGTGGCGTGACAGCGGTCGACGCAGCAAATCCCCGCAAACTGGCGTGGTTGCCGGGTGCGATTATCGATGGCGTGTGAATTGCATGGAGTGGTCAGGCCGCGGCACCATGCCGCAGGGGAGCGACACGGTCAAAGCCGCGCACGTTCCCGATAGCGCCGCCCCAGCCACGACGGCCGCAGGCGGCACGAGCAACCTGGGAAGCATC
Organism: Gammaproteobacteria bacterium; assembly: GCA_030065815.1. GTDB lineage: Bacteria > Pseudomonadota > Gammaproteobacteria > Chromatiales > Chromatiaceae > Thiosocius. The sequence goes on from JASJCU010000065.1 coordinate 20,796, forward strand.
CGATGTACGTATGCGTATGCAATGCGGTCAACGACCGCCTCGTGAAACAAGCCATCCGCAGCGGCAAGTGCAGCGTGCGCGAACTGCGCCAGCACTTCGGTTTCGAGTCGTGCTGCGGCCGATGCAGCCGGTGCATGCGCAGCCTCATTGCAGACCATCTCGACAACCGGCCATCACAAAGCCCCGAACCGGAGACAACTAATGCAGGGTGACAAGTCCGTCATTCAAATGCTCAACAAAGCCCTGACGATTGAGCTCACCGCCATCAACCAGTACTTCCTGCATGCCCGCATGTACAAGAACTGGGGATTGCTCGCGCTTGGCAAACACGAGTACGAGGAATCGATCGAGGAGATGCATCATGCGGACAAGCTGATCGAACGCATCCTGTTGCTCGAGGGCCTGCCCAACCTGCAGGATCTCGGCAAGCTGATGATCGGTGAGAACGTCCCGGAATGCATCCGAGGCGACCTCGAACTCGAGACGTCGGGCAGGGCCCACTACATCGAGGCCATCAGCCACTGCGAATCGGTCAAGGACTATGTCTCGCGCGAGATCCTCGAGGACATCCTCAGCGATACCGAGGAGCACATCGACTATCTCGAAACCCAGCTCGATCTGATCGAAAAGACCGGTCTGCAAAACTACCTGCAGAGCGCGATGGGCGGCATCGAGGAATAGCGCCGGGTTCGCGGCACCGCGTGCGTGGCTGACGCCGTGCCTGGAAGACAGGCACGGCGTGCTTGCCGCGGCCGCGGTGCTGTGCTGCCGCGGTCGTGACAACGCATCTCCGCACGCGCGAGAACGGAAACCCCGGTCGCGGCCCGCCGGACACGGCCGGCACCGGCAGCGTCATGCCGCGGCGGCGAAATGGTCGAGCAGGTAGTCGATGAACGTGCGCGTCTTCGCCGGCACGTGCTGGCGCGACGGATACAGCGCGAACAGCGTCAACGGCGCACGCTCGAAGGCCTCCAGTACCTTGACCAGACGCCCGTCGGCGAGACCCGCATCGACGATGAAGTCCGGCAGCAGCGCGATCCCGAGGCCCTGCATCGCGGCCTGCGCCAGCACGTCGCCGTTGTTGCTGCAGAAGCTGCCGGTAATCGCCAGGGTCTGTTCGCCGTCGTCACCCCGGAACGTCCACTCCTCGCGTTCCGAGATCAGGTTGTAGTGTAGGCAGTCGTGATGCAACAGGTCCTGCGGGGTCTGCGGGCTTCCTCGTCGCGCCAGGTACTCCGGGGACGCACAGGCATGTCGCGGGACCGGCGCGATCGCGCGCGCGATCATCGATGAGTCGGCCGGATAGCCGATGCGAATCGCCAGGTCCGCGGCCTCGTCGAACAGATCGGTCTCGCGGTCTTCGAGCAGCAGCGAGATCCGCAATTGGCGATGTAGCGCGGCAAAGCGGGCCACCGCCGAGGCCAGTCGGCGCTGCCCGAACGACATCGGCGCGACGATGCGCAGCTCGCCTTGCGGTTCGTGCGCGCTGGCGGTCAGTGCCTGTTCGAGGTCGGCGAGCTCGTGCAGCAGCCGGCGACCCTCGTGGAAGTAGCGCTCGCCGGCCTCGGTCAGACTGAGCTTGCGCGTCGTACGCTGCAACAGGCGCACGCCCAGGCGCTGCTCCAGGGCCTTGACCCGGCGACTCACCGAGGCCGCCGTGGTCTCCAGGCGGCGCGCCGCGGCGCCGAAGCCCTTGGCTTCGACGACTCGAAAGAACACCTCTCTGTCATCCACGGACCCGGCCCCGCATCGCCCCGACCCTGCACCGTCATTATTACGGATTCCGCAACAGTCTATTTCTTTTTCAGCGGTTTTTCATAACTGAGTGTTTTACTAAGTTATAGCCATCGACAGCATTCACGACGGAGGCGAGACCATGTTGGCAATGCGCAAGGCAGACGATCGGGGCCACGCCAACCACGGCTGGCTGGACAGCTATCACAGCTTCTCGTTCGGTGGCTACTACGACCCCGAACACATGGGTGTATCCAACCTGCGGGTGATCAACGACGACACTGTCGCCCCGGGCGGCGGTTTCGCCGAACACGGCCACCACGACATGGAGATCATCAGCTACGTGCTCGACGGCGCGCTCGAACACCGCGACAGCATGGGCAACGGCTCGGTGATCCGCCCCGGGGACGTGCAGCACATGAGCGCCGGCACCGGTGTCACGCACAGCGAGTACAACCACTCGTCGGTGGAGCCGGTGCATTTCCTGCAGATCTGGCTGCAGCCGAACACGCTCGGCGTCGACCCCGGTTACGCGCAGAAGCACTTCCCGGTCGAGGATCGGCGCAATCGCTGGCGACTACTGGTGTCGCCGGATGGCCGCGACGGCTCGATCGCGACCCACCAGGATGCACTGATGTTCGGCAGCGTGCTGGCACCGGGCGAGGCCCTGGCCTACCGCTTCGCTACCGACCGTCGGGGTTACCTGCACCTGGCTCGCGGTCGGTTGCGCGTCGGCGGCATCACGCTGCGGCAAGGTGACGGGCTGAAGGTACAGCAGCACGAGCTGCTGGACATCGAGGCCGTCGAAGACGCCGAGGTCCTGCTGTTCGACCTGCCCTGAGCGACACGATCAACCCCAGAGCACAGCGAGGAAAACGTAATATGAAGAACGTCAGCGTGGTCTTCCACAGCGGCTACGGCCATACGACCAACCAGGCCAACGGCATCGTCAGCGGCATCGACAGTGTCGACGACCTGACTGCCAGGCTGATCGCGATCGACCAGGACGGCGAGATCTCGGAGGCGGACTGGCAGGCCCTGGACGCGGCGGATGCGATCATCTTCGGTTCGCCGACCTACATGGGCATGGCGTCGTGGCAGTTCAAGAAGTTCGCTGACGCGAGCAGCAAGCGCTGGTTCAATCAGGCGTGGAAGGACAAACTCGCCGCGGGCTTCACGAACTCGGCATCGATGAACGGTGACAAGCACTCCACGCTGCACTATTTCATGACCTTGGCGATGCAGCATTCGATGCTATGGGTCGGCACCGGCCTGATGCCGTCGAACGCGAAGGCCGCGAGCCGCGACGACATCAACTACCTGGGGTCGTTCGGCGGCCTGATGGCGCAGTCGCCCTCCGATGCCGGCACCGACGAGGCGCCGACACGCGGCGATATCGAGACCGCCAAGGCGTTTGGTGTCCGCGTCGCGAGCGTGGCCCGCGATCTGTTTGGGTGAGCGCATGTCCAATCCGATCATCGCCGACAACAAGCCGGTCAAGGTCAACCTGTCGAAGGGGCAGGAGTACCATTTCTGCACCTGCGGGCGGTCGCGCAGCCAGCCGTTCTGCGACGGCTCGCACGCGGGCACCGGGTTCACGCCACGCGTGATCGTCTCGGACGCCGACCAGGAGGCCTTTCTGTGCGCCTGCAAGCACACCGGCAACGCGCCGTTCTGCGATGGCACGCACGCCCGCTTCTCCACCGACGACGTCGGCAAGGAGGGCCCGGGCATCGCCGAGACGAGTGACGCTCAACCCGTTGCGAAGGCGACAGCCGAAGAGCCGAACGTCGAGTTCATCCACGAACTGGCCCGCAACGGCCTGGCCAACGTCGGCCATCACGGCCCGATGGCGGCGATGGG
>JASJCU010000066.1 GCA_030065815.1 Gammaproteobacteria bacterium
AATGACATCGTGCGCGAGCGCATCGAACACTTGGCCGCGGTGTCGGTGCTGCTATACGACCCGGACCGTGACGTCGTCGTGCTGGTCGAACAGTTTCGGGTCGGGCTCATGGGGCAATGCGACCCGCCGTGGACCACGGAGACGGTCTCCGGTTTCTGCGACACCGATCACGAGACGCCCGACGACGTGGCCCGGCGCGAGGTCGTCGAAGAGACCGGTTGCCGGCTCAAGGCGCTGACGCGGATCGGCGAGTTTCATGTCAGTCCCGGCATGTCCGTCGAGCGTATCAATCTGTACTGTGGCTGGGTCGATTCGCGCGGGGCCGAAGGCATTCACGGCCTGCCGCACGAGGGCGAGGAGATCCGGGTCGTGACGCTGCCGCGCGACGAGGCGCTCGCCGCGATGTTTGGCCGGCTCAGCACGACCAGCATCCTGATCGCGCTGCCGTGGCTCGAGCGCGAGCGCGAGCGGCTGCTCGCGGAGTGGGGATGGCCGGGTCCGCCCGGCTAGTCAGTCGACGGCGATCACGCGCAGGTCGATCTGGCGGTCTTCGGCGCGGCGCGTCTCGACGTGGCGACCGAACGCCTGCCGGCTGTCGCTGTCGGAGCCGCCGAACGAGCCGAGCGGAATCCACTGGCCCAACGCGCCGCGCAGCACGCTCGACGCCTGCTGGATGTGGAACTGCCCCGCGCTGCCCGGGCGTTCGTGCTGCTGATAGATCTCGACGGTCACCTGGTCGCCGTGGACACGCGGCAGTGCGTAGAAGCCGCTCAGCGAATCCCGGTAAGCGACATCGAGACCCTGGATCAACTGGTTGCCGATGACCTGCTGCTGGGCGCGGTAGACCGGCGTCGATCGCCCGGCGCGGATCAGGGCCGGACGACCGTCGAGTGCCTGTACGCGCTGCATGCCGTCGTCGCGGCCGCGCGTCTGGGCATCGCGGTAGTGCAGCTGCAAACCCTCGCGGCGCGGCGCACGACCGATCCGTACGTCACCGGTGTTGGCGCCGTAGCCGAGGTCGCGGCTGAAGCCGTCGACCGAACCTGCTTGCCTGACCTCGATGATCAGGCGACGCGGCGGCCGGTCGAGATCGCGCAGCAAGGCGCGTACGTCGGCGATCTGACGCGCTGTGCCGCGCACGATCAGCTTGTCGTGGAATGCCGACACGCCACCACCGGGTTCGAGCAACGGGCGGACGACGTCGACCATCGCGGCCGCCGGTCGGCTGTTGACGAAGATGGTCTCGGTGCGAACGGTATTCGCATCGGCGCCTGCGGTGAGCAGAATCAGGCATACGGCGAGCAGGTGTTTCATCGCGGTGCTCTGCGGTTGTCTGATGACAAGTCTAGTCGTTGCCGGCATGCAGGTCGCGGCGCATGCAGCGGTGATCGATGCCGGCGTCGACGAACACGTCACCTTCGGCCGCGAAGCCGAGGCGTGCGTAAAACGGCTCGGCACTGCACTGCGCATGTAGGAACACGCTGCGCTGGCCGCGGGCGGCGGCAAGGCGCAGCAATGCGCGCAGCAAGGCGCTGCCGACGCCGCGGCCGCGCCACTCGGGCAGCACGGCCATGCGACCGATATGCCCGTCGTCGAGCATCCGCGCGGTACCGATCGGCGTCCCGTCGTCGGCAGTCGCGAGCACATGAATGGCGCGGCTATCGGCGGCGTCGTGTTCGAGGTCCGCCGGTACGCCCTGTTCTTCGACGAAGACCTGGAAACGTATGGCGAGCAGCGCCTCCCCATGGTCGCGCCAGTCGACCTGTTGCACCTCGTAGCGCATCAATCCTGTGGCTCCGCTTCGAGCACCCCGTCGTTGACGAGGTCGAGCAGCAGCGTGCGTGCGCCCGGTGTGTTGTGGATCAACGCACGTAGTGCCGCCGCGGGCAGCTGCCTCGAGTCGCACAGCAGCCCGACCGCGTCGCCCAGCGTGTCCGGCAACCGGTGCACGTCGCCGTGGCAGTACAGCCGCAGACCGTCGGATGCGTGCCGCGCCCAGGCGAGGCGGGCCGCCGGGTGTCGGCGCAGCGGGCGCTCGGCGTCTAGCCAGGCATCGAGGTCGTGCGCCGTCCAGGCGGTATCGCGCGGCACGATCTCGAACTGCGGCTTGGCCTGCGTGACGTAACAGCCCAGCCAGTCGCCGAACGCGTCGCTGTCCGGGGTCGGCAGTTGCCGCAGCAGCTCGCGCGCCTGGGCCAAGACCTCGGGCGTGAGTTCGGACCGGCGTGCCGCCGGTATGCCGTCGGGGTCGGCGAGGCGCGCGTCGCCAGCCGCGGCGACGACGTGCTGGAACCAGTCGCCGGCGAGCTCGCGCTGGTCGGGTGCGCGAAAACCCAGCGAGTAGGTCATGCAGTCGCCGTCCGCGGTACCCCAGTGCGCGATGCCCGGCGGCAGGTACAGGACATCGCCGGGTCCCAGCAGCCAGTCGTCGTCGACGCTGAACGACGACAGGATGCGCTGCTCGAGGCCGGGTAGCAGATCGGCATCGGTGTAGGCGCGGTGGCTGAGGCGCCAGCGGCGGCGGCCGGCCGCCTGCATCAGGAAGACGTCGTAGGCATCGATGTGCGGACCGACGCCGCCGCCGTGGCTGGCGTAGCTGATCATGATGTCGTCGATGCGCCAGCCGGGCACGAAATCGAAGTGGTCGACGAGCGCGGCGACGTCGTCGAGGTACTTGTCGACATCCTGTACCAGCAGCGTCCAGTGCGATTCGGGCAGGGCGGCGAAGTCGCCGACGTCGAACGGCCCGTGCCGGAGCTGCCAGCCGCGCGTGCGGTCCTCGATGATCAGGCGCGACTCGATATCGGGCTCGCACGCGAGCCCGGCCAGCCGGTCCGCGTCTACCGTGAATGCAGCACGCGGCAGGGCCTGGCGCATCAGCAGCGGTCGTTTCTGCCAGTAGTCGCGCAGGAAGACGTCGGCGTCGATGCCGGACGGGAAGCGAAGCGGCCGAGCGAACATGCTAGTTGGGTGGCGGCAGGACAAAAAAAACGGACTGTACCGCACAGCGGATGCAGTCCGTTTGGGAGTTACTCGCCGCGGTGGAAGCCGCTTGGGCCTGTGGTGCGGTGGGAACCCGCCGCGGGAGCGCTTTCAACACTAGGTGTGGGATCGCGGTCATGGCGTGGCCTGCGTCACAAACTGCGCGCTTCAGGTCGCCCCGACGCGCGCCGGGACCGCGGAACTGTGCGGTATGCCGCGTCCCGCGAGTACCGCCGAGGCCATGACCAGCAGCGCCCCGGTCAACGTGGGCCAGCCGAGGATCTCGTCCCAGAACAGCCAGCCGAGCAGCGCGCCGAACACGACCGAGAAGAAGGCGAAAGGGCCGAGGCGCGCGGCGGGTGCGCAGGCCAAGCCGCGGGTGAGCAGGATCTGCCCGGCGGTCGCAAAGCCACCGAGCAGCAGCAGCCACAGCATCTGCCCGGCGGTTGGCGTCTGCCACAGCCAGATCAGCGGCAGCAGTGACGTCGCGGTACCGATCGCGGCGAAATAGAACACGGTGCGCGCCGCAGGCTCGGTGGCCGACAGGCGGCGCACCGTGACCTTGGCAACGGCCGCCAGTGCCCCACCGAGCAGCGCGATCGACGCCACCGGCGCCATGTCGGAGAAGTCCGGTACCAGGATCAGGCTGACCCCGGAAAAGCCGACCACGAGTGCGGCGACGACATGCCAGGTGAAGCGTTCGCCGAGCCAGAACAACGCGACCAGCGGCATGAACAGCGGCGCCGTCAGTTTCAGAAGCATCGCGCTGGCCAGCGGCATATGGGCAATTGCGTAGAAAAAACAGTACATTGCGCCGAGTCCGGCGAAACCGCGCAAGGCGTGCAGGTGTGGCACCCGGGTGCGCAGGCCACGGTGCGCGGGATGCACCGTCAGGCTCAACAGCAGTGCGAGGCCGATCAGGTTGCGCGCAAACACGATCATGCCGTTGTTGAGCCCTTCGGAGACCTGGCGGATGGTCGCACCCATCAGCGCGAACATCAGCTCGGCCGATACGATGAACAGGGCGCCGACGAGTAAGCGGTGGTGCTGCACCGGACAGGGAACCGGAAGAGGGACAACCACGAAATGTTAGCAATTTTGTGACCTAACCGGCCGAAACGTGGCCAATCTGTGGCTATACCGCGACCTGTGAAGGGATTTTGCGGTCTTGGACTTGCAGTTCGGCAAATAGCTGTTTTAATGCGCAGGCTAGAGTCAGTTGTGGATAGCTTTTGCTTGCATGAGGCGCTGGCTGATTCTCGATCGATACCGAACTTCCGCGAAAAATCTCGAATAGCTGGGGAGGAATCCATGTTTGAAAATGCGGGCAACAACAAAATCGTAGCCACGCTGGCTCCTTTTGGACTGGCGCTCGGCATGACCGCCGGCGTCGTCCACGCTGCGGGCCACGGCGATCGGTTCGTGACCAGCGGCGCCGGTGAGGGCGTCGTGACCGGTTACGGCGAGTGTTGGAATGCGGTCGGCGGCGCCAGCGGTGTCGCACCGTGCGTCACGGCGGAGCCGAAAGAGGGCGACGCCGACGGCGACGGTGTGCCGGACAGCAAAGACCGCTGCCCGAACACGCCGAAGGGCGCGGCTGTCAACGCCGACGGCTGTCCGAAAGACAGCGACGGTGACGGCGTGCCGGACTTCAAGGACAACTGCCCGGGTACGCCGCGTGGCGCCAAGGTCGATCCGCAAGGCTGCGAGATCGTCGGCAACGTGACGATCAACACGACGACCGACCACTTCGACTTCGACAGCGCCGTACTCAAGCCGAAGATGATGTCCGAACTCGACAGCGTCGCGTCCCGCGTCAATGCATCACCCGGCAACGAATCGCTGGAGGTCATCGGCCATACCGACAGCACCGGCCCCGAGGCCTACAACCAGGGCCTGTCCGAGCGCCGTGCGCAGGCCGCTGCCGACTACCTGGCCGGCAAGGGCATCAGCGCGTCGGCGATGACCGTCAAAGGCATGGGCGAGAGCTCACCGGTCGCCGATAACGGCACCCGCGAAGGCCGTGCGATGAACCGCCGGGTCGAGATCATCACCAGGTAAGCCCGCAATTCGGTGAAACTGTCGAGCCGCACCCTCGGGTGCGGCTTTTTTTTGACTGCGGGCGCGATGACGATCAGATCTGGCGGGCCTGCTCGGCAGCGTTGCCGATATAGCTCGCAGGCGTCATCGCCTTCAGTGATGTCTTGACGTCGACCGGCAACTCCAGCGTATCGATGAACGACTGCATCGCGGCCTGGTCGACGCGTTGCCCGCGGGTTAGCGCCTTGAGTTTCTCGTACGGCTGGTCGATGCCGTAGCGGCGCATCACGGTCTGGATCGGCTCGGCGAGCACCTCCCAGTTGGCGTCGAGATCGGCGGCCAGCCGTTCGGCGTCGGCCTCGAGCTTACCGATCCCGCGCAACGCCGACTGGTAGGCGACCGCGGCGTAGGCGAAGCCCACCCCGACATTGCGCAACACCGTCGAATCGGTCAGATCGCGCTGCCAGCGTGATACCGGCAGTTTCAGCGCCAGGTGGTCGAACAGCGCGTTGGCGATGCCGAGGTTGCCCTCGGCATTCTCGAAGTCGATCGGGTTGACCTTGTGCGGCATCGTCGACGACCCGACCTCGCCGGCGACCGTCTTCTGTTTGAAGTAGCCGATCGCGATGTAGCTCCAGACGTCGCGGCAGAAATCGATCAGGATCGTATTGAGGCGGGCGATCGCGTCGAACAGCTCGGCCATGTAGTCATGGGGTTCGATCTGGATCGTATAGGGGTTCCACGACAGGCCCAACGACTCGACGAACTGCCGGGCGTGAGCCGGCCAGTCGATATCCGGATAGGCGGCGAAATGGGCGTTGTAGTTGCCGACGGCGCCGTTGATCTTGCCGAGCAGCGGCACGGCCGCGAGCTGCGTCCGCTGACGTGCCAGGCGCGCGACGACGTTCGCCATCTCCTTGCCCAGCGTCGTCGGCGAAGCGGGTTGACCGTGGGTCCGCGACAGCATTGGCAGGTCGGCGTGGGCGTGGGCAAGCTGGCGGATCGCGTCGATCACCGCGTCGGCCTGTGGCAGCAGCACGGCACCGCGGCCCTGATCGAGCATCAGTGCGTGCGCGAGGTTGTTGATGTCTTCCGACGTGCAGGCGAAGTGGACGAACTCGCTGACGCCGTCGAGTTCGGGATTACCGGCAATCTTTTCCTTGATCAGGTACTCGACGGCCTTGACGTCGTGATTGGTCGTGCGTTCGATGGCCTTGACGCGCTCGGCGTCGTGCACGTCGAAGTCGTCGATGATCGCGCTGAGTTGCTGCGTCGTTGCGGCCGAGAATGCCGGGACTTCGGGGATTCCCGGTTGCGCGGACAACGACAGCAACCAGCGGATCTCGACGGTGACCCGGGCGCGGATCAGTCCATATTCGCTGAAGACCGGGCGGAAATCTGCGGTCTTGCCGGCGTAGCGGCCGTCGATTGGGGAAATCGCCGTCAGGCTCGTGAGTTCCATTGTTGCCAGGTCTCCGCATAAGCGCAAACCCGGCATTATACGGGCTGGCCATGCGCCTGTGACGGCAAGCCCGGCATCGCGCCGCGGTGCGTTCGGGCAGACAAAAAAAGCCCGGCCAGAGGCCGGGCTGCGCGCGGCGCGTCGGCTTTACTGGCCCGGGTTGGGCATGCCTTCCGGCAGCGTCGGCGGCTCCGCCGACTCCGGCGCCGATGCCGCGCTCGTCTGCGCGTCGCCTTCCATTGCCGCAGCGGCCTTTTCCTTGCCGGCCGCGTAGAGTTCGCTGGTCTTTTCCTTGGTAGCGTCGTAGAACTCGCTGGCCTTGTCCTTGGTCGCGTCGTAGACCTCGGCCGCCTTGTCCTTGGTGGCCTGCATCATGTCGCCACCTTTCTCTTTTGCCGACTGATAGATTTCCGCCGATTTCTCTTTCGTGGTGTCGACGACGGTGGCGGTCTTCTCCTTGGCCGCTTCGTAGTATTCCTTGCTCCTGTCCGCGGCGGTCCCGGCAGCTTCCTTGGTCGAGTCCCACGCCGACTGGCCGAGTTTCTTGGTCTCGTCGGTCCAGGTCCCGGCCTGCTCCTTGAGCGTCGGCTGCGTGCCCTCGGTGGTCGGCTGCGTCGCCTGCGGGGTCGCGGACTCGACCTTCACGGCGGCCTGTTGTTCCGTGGATTCGCTGCACGCGGTCAGTGCTAGCGGCAGCGCGATCAGGGCTATCTTGACGATCTTCATTTCGGTGATCTCCGGCACAAGTGTTGATGTCGGGCGGCAGTCAACCACTCCCGCCCCACAGCTGCAAGCCCTGTCATGGCGGCAGAGTGTCGACCAGTTCTCGGGACGACCGACTGATTGCACGGCGACGCAGCAACAGCTGCCATTTCTTGCCGCCGGCCTGCCGCCAGAGCACCGCGGCGCGGATCCCGGCCAGCAGGGCCACGCGTATGCGCGCCGCATTGTCGGGATTCTGCAGGTGCAGGGGTTCGCCGCCGATCATGATGCGCGGCCCGAGCACGCTGATGCGCTGTTGGTAGATCTCGGCGAGTTGCTCGTTGCTCGTCGTATCACCGAGCTCGAAGTGTTGCTGGCGTCTCGCCAGTGCGATCAGGTCATCGTGCAGACCCTGCATGGCCTCGGCATCGCGCATCAGCAGATCGCCGAGGTGGATGAGCGCGATCACGTAGCGGGCGACCTCGAGGTCGCGTTGCGATGGCCTTTCGATCTGTTGTGTCAGTGTTCGCAGGCCGTGCGCGATACCCGCCACACCGCCGAATATGGACGCGACCGAATCCGGTTCGAAGTCGAACAGCGACTGGCGGCTGGCATCGAATGCTGCGGCGTCGCAGACCCCGTTGCGCGCGACATCGCGTGCCAGCCTGGCGCCCTGGAAAACGCCGCCGAGAGCAACCACCCGGTCTGCATCGCTGTATCTGGACATGCCGTGTCAGTCGATGATGCCGCCGCCGAGACAGACCCTGCCATCGTACAGTACAACCGACTGCCCGGGCGTGATCGCGCGTTGCGACGTGTCGAAGCTGACGGCGAGCCCACGCTCCGACACCTCGACTCGACACGCCTGCAACGGCTGGCGATGACGGCAGCGCGCCATCACGTGGGAGCCGGTGGCTGGAGGTTGGTCGACCCAGAACACCTGGCTCGCGGTCAGCGTGTCGCGGAGCAGCAGCGGGTGATCGTGGCCCTGTGCGACGATCAACAGGTTGTTGCGGGTGTCTTTCTCGACGACGTACCAGGGCTGGTCGCCGGTATCTGCGATGCCGCCGATCCCCAGGCCCTGTCGCTGGCCGAGCGTGTAATACATGAGACCCTGGTGTTCGCCGATCGTCTGCCCGTCGGCGCTGCGAATCTCGCCGGGTGTGGCCGGAAGGTATTGCGACAGGAAGTCGCGGAAGCGTTTTTCGCCGATGAAGCAGATACCGGTGCTGTCCTTCTTCTTGTGGTTGGGGAACCCGGCCGACGCCGCCCGTCGGCGGACCTCGCTTTTGTCGAGATTTGAGAGTGGGAACAGCGTGTGCCGCAGCGCGCGCTGCCCGAGCATGTAGAGGAAGTAGGTCTGGTCTTTGTCCCCATCGCGGGCACGCAGCAGATGGCACGCGGCCTCGCCGCAGTCGACGCCGGCGTAGTGACCGGTGGCGATATGGGTGGCGCCGAGACCGAGTGCGTGGTCGAGAAAGGCCTTGAACTTGATCTCGCGGTTGCACAGCACATCTGGGTTGGGTGTGCGTCCCGCGCGGTACTCATCGAGAAAGTGCGCAAAAACGCGATCCCAGTACTCGGTCGCGAAGTTGACCGTGTGCAGCGGTATGTCGAGGATGTCGGCGACGGCACGGGCGTCCGCAAGGTCTTCGGCGGCGCTGCAGTAGTCTGCGTCGTCGTCTTCTTCCCAGTTCTTCATGAACAGGCCTTCGACCTGCCAACCGTGCTCGAGCAACAGCAGCGCGGCGACCGACGAGTCGACACCGCCGGAGAGCCCGACGACCACCCGCGTCGCGCTCATCCGAGTGTGCGCAGAACGTCGAGCGGCAACGCACGTCCAGCGAGCGTGTCGTCGATGCAGCGCAGCACCAGCGGGCTGCGCGGTGGCGGTTCGCCGTCCGCCACCTCGTCGCGGCTCAGCCAATGCGTTGCGCAGATGTCGGGATCGAGCGCGCGATTGGCGATACGTTCGCCGACCATGCCGACGAAACAGAATCGCAGGTAGGTGTGGTCAGTGCCGGGCACGGTCCACTGGTAGATGCCGGTCAATGCCGAGGGACGGAACGGTCGACCGGTTTCCTCGAGCACCTCGCGGCAGATGGCCTCGCTCAACGATTCGCCGAACTCGACATGGCCTGCGGGCTGATTGAGGACCGGGCGGCCGTCCGGGTGCTCCTCGACCATCAGGAACTGGCCTTGACGATGCACGACGGCGGCCACGGTAACGAAGGGGGACCAGCGCATCATTTGATTCTACCATTGCGCCGACGCCGGCCCCTTGGTGGTGGAGCTTGCCAGGGGTCGCGGCGCTCGCGCGGCGCAGCCGACGATGCGGTCGCGACGTGGCGCCACTCGCCGGGTGCGAGCCCTTCCAGTGTCCAGTCGCCGACTGCGCATCTGACCAGGCGCAACGTCGGAAAGCCGATGGCCGCGGTCATGCGCCTGATCTGACGGTTGCGCCCCTCGCGGATGCACAGTTCCAGCCACTGGGTCGGTATGCTGGCACGAAACCGCGCCGGCGGAACGCGAGGCCAGAGGGGCGGCGCGTCGATCAGGCGGGCGCGGGCCGGCAGCGTGAGACCGTCCTTGAGTGCAACGCCTTGCCGCAACGCCTGCAACTCGCGTTCGCCCGGCACGTGTTCGACCTGCACCCAATAAGTCTTCCACGTGCGTCGTGTCGGCGCCGTCAGTCGGTGGGCGATGGCGCCGTCGTCGGTGAGCAGCAGCAATCCCTCACTGTCGCGGTCGAGCCGCCCTGCCGGGTAGACGTGCCGCAGCCCGATATAGTCGCCGAGCGTGGCCCGCCCGGCGCTGTCCGTGAACTGCGACAGCACGCCGTAGGGTTTGTTGAACAGTATTAATTGCGTCATAACATGATGCCCAGCCGGGTGCGGTGCTAATATCCCGCTTTCGTCAAACCCAACGCGGATGGTTGCAACCCCATGGCATTCGACAAGATCCAGGTCCCCAGCGACGGTGAGAAAATTACCGTAAACGCCGACTTTTCGCTGAACGTTCCGAACAATCCGATAATTCCGTTCATCGAGGGCGACGGTATCGGCATCGACATCAGCCCGGTCATGACCAAGGTCGTTGATGCGTCTGTGGCGAAGGCCTATGGCGGCGAGCGCAGGATTGCCTGGATGGAGATATACGCCGGTGAGAAGTCGACCCGGGTCTACGGCGAAGGCGTCTGGTTACCCGAAGAGACACTGCAGGCGGTCAAGGATTTCGTTGTCTCGATCAAGGGACCGCTGACGACACCGGTCGGCGGCGGCATCCGCTCGTTGAACGTCGCCCTGCGGCAGGAACTCGATCTGTACGTCTGCCTGCGACCTGTGCGCTACTTCGACGGTACACCCAGCCCGCTGAAGAATCCCGAGTACACGGACATGGTGATCTTCCGAGAGAACTCCGAGGACATCTACGCCGGAGTCGAGTGGCAGTCCGGAAGCGAAGACGTCAAGAAGGTCATCGACTTCCTGGTCAACGAGATGGGGGTCACGAAGATAAGGTTTCCGCAGACCTCCGGTATCGGCGTCAAGCCGGTATCGAGCGAGGGCACCAAGCGCCTGGTGCGCAAGGCCATTCAATACGCGATCGACAACGACAGGGCGTCCGTGACCCTGGTGCACAAAGGCAACATCATGAAGTTCACCGAAGGCGCCTTCAAGGAGTGGGGCTACGAGTTGGCCGCGCAAGAGTTCGGCGCCGTCGAACTGGACGGCGGCCCGTGGTGCACGTTCAAGAATCCGAAGACCGGCACTGACATCGTCGTCAAGGACGTCATCGCCGACGCCTTCCTGCAGCAGATCCTGCTGCGCCCGAAGGAGTACGACGTGATCGCTACGCTGAACCTCAACGGCGATTACGTGTCGGATGCGCTGGCGGCCCAGGTCGGCGGTATCGGTATCGCGCCGGGCGCCAACCTGTCGGACTCGGTCGCGATGTTCGAGGCGACGCACGGTACGGCGCCGAAGTACGCCGGACAGGACAAGGTGAATCCGGGTTCGCTGATCCTGTCAGCCGAGATGATGCTGCGGCATATGGGGTGGACCGAGGCCGCCGATCTCATCATCGCCGCGATGGAGACGACGATTGGCGCGAAGACGGTTACCTACGATTTTGAACGCCTGATGGACGGGGCGACGCTGCTGAGCTGTTCCGAGTTCGGCGACGCGATGATCGCGAACATGTAATCGTCGCTCGGACTGCGACGCAAAAAAATAAAGCCTGCCGGTCGGCAGGCTCTCTTGCTGCTGCAGGAAACTGGCGTCAAACGCCGGTGGTCAGGTGATGGCCTGAGCCGTGGCGTGAAGATTCTGCGCGTGCAATCCCTTGGGGCCCTGTTCGACTTCAAATTCGACCCGCTGTCCCTCTTTCAGGGTCCGATACCCATCCATCTCAATCGCCGAAAAATGCACGAAGACGTCTTGCTCTCCGTCATCCGGGGTCACGAAACCGTAGCCCTTGGCGTTGTTGAACCACTTTACGATACCTGTGGCCATAAGCACTCCTCCAAAGATGTCTGCTTCTGCGGTGCAACCTTCTTGTGACGGCGCGCGGCGTGAACCGCCGGCGCCGAGGTTTTGCGATCTGTGCACCAATTTGGAGTATATCTGCACACCCAGAATGGTCAAATACGGGGCAGACTCCGTTAACATTACAGGCATTTAAGATATACTGAAATAATAGTTAAAACAATTAGATATAGCGTTATATAAATGTACTTTCCAGAACTTGTATCGTACGCCCTGGACGCGCGGAGTCACACGTTCTGGACGCCGGCGCCCCAATGTCGGGAGCGCGGCTTATCTACTGGTGCAGAAGTAGATCCGGCGTGCACCGTCAATGCCCCGAGCATCGTACGGCCGGCCCCGTGGACGACCGGCATCGCTATATGCCGCGCTGCTAGAATCGATACGCAAAGTTTCCGTGTTGTAGACCGACTATTTTTTTTGAAGCATGAGTGACGACAGAGAAAACGCAAATGGTGATGGCGACCTCGCGGTCGAGCGCGCCCGCCCCAAACTCAAGCGGCCGCCGTTGTTCAAGGTCTTGCTGCTCAACGACGACTACACTCCTATGGAGTTCGTCGTGCACGTGCTCGAGCAGTTCTTTGGCATGAACCGCGAGAAAGCGACGCAGGTCATGTTGCACGTTCACACACGTGGTATGGGCGTTTGCGGCGTGTTCTCGAAGGATGTAGCGGAGACCAAGGTGGCCCAGGTCAACGACCACTCGCGAGCCAATCAGCATCCCTTGCTGTGCACGCTCGAAGAGGCCTGAGCGAGCGGAACCTGCGGCCGGTCAGACGATCAGACATTGGGTACCGACCTGAAGTTGACGGGAAAGAGACGATGTTGAGCAAAGAGTTGGAATTCACACTCAATCAGGCGTTCAAGAGCGCGCGTGAGAAACAGCACGAGTTCATGACGATCGAGCATCTTCTGCTCGCCTTGCTCGACAACCCGACGGCTGCGCAGGTGCTGCGGGCCTGCGGTGCCGACATCGAATCGCTGCGCAGCGACATCGATTCCTTTCTCGAAGAGACGACGCCGTTGATCATCGACGACGACACCCGCGAGACACAGCCGACGCTGGGATTCCAACGGGTCCTGCAGCGTGCCGTGTTTCACGTGCAGTCGTCGGAGAAGAAGGAGGTCACCGGCGCCAACGTACTGGTCGCGATCTTCAGCGAACAGGAGTCCCAGGCCGTCTACTTTCTCGACCGCCAAAACATCTCGCGGCTCGACGTCGTCAACTACATCTCGCATGGGATTTCGAAGGTGCCCAGCGATGAACCCAGTGAGCACGAAGCCGAACCGGGCAGCAGCGACGCCGACGGCGCCGAGGAACGTGAAGAAAGTGCACTCGACACCTACGCCAGCAACCTCAACGACGAGGCCAAGCGCGGCAAGATCGATCCGCTGATCGGGCGCCACGCGGAACTCGAGCGAACCGTGCAGATCTTGTGCCGGCGGCGCAAGAACAACCCGCTGTTCGTCGGCGAGGCCGGCGTCGGCAAGACCGCGATCGCCGAGGGACTGGCGAAGAAGATTGTCGACGGTGAGGTGCCGGACGTGCTTACCGACTGCAACCTGTACGCGCTGGACATGGGCGGGCTGGTTGCCGGCACCAAGTACCGCGGCGATTTCGAGAAGCGCCTGAAAGCGGTGTTGGCGGATCTCAAGCGCAAACCCAACGCGATCCTGTTCATCGATGAGATCCATACGGTGATCGGTGCCGGCGCTGCGTCGGGCGGCGTCATGGATGCATCCAACCTGATCAAGCCCGTGCTTGCGTCCGGCGAACTGCGCTGCATCGGCTCGACCACCTATCAGGAATACCGCGGCATCTTCGAAAAGGACCGTGCCTTGGCGCGGCGCTTTCAGAAGATCGATATCACCGAGCCGACCGTCGACGAGACCTTCGAGATCCTCAAAGGGCTGAAGCCGCGGTTCGAGGAACACCACCAGGTGAAATACGCGAACAAGGCGTTGCGCGCGGCCGCCGAACTCGCCGACAAGTACATCACCGACCGGCACATGCCCGACAAGGCCATCGACGTGATCGACGAGGCCGGCGCCGCCAACCAGCTGCTGGCGGTATCCAAGCGGCGCAAGAGCGTGTCGGTCAGCGACGTCGAGAACGTGGTCGCGAAGATCGCGCGCATACCGCCGCGCAAGGTCTCGGCCAGCGACACCGAGGCACTGAAGAACCTGCAGCGTGACCTGCAGATGGTCGTGTTCGGGCAGGATCAGGCCATCGACGCGCTGGCCGCGGCGATCAGGATGAACCGCTCCGGGCTCGGTACCGACCAGAAACCGGTCGGCAGCTTCCTGTTCGCCGGGCCGACGGGTGTCGGCAAGACCGAGGTGACGCGGCAGCTGGCCCGCGTGCTCGGCCTCGAACTGATCCGTTTCGACATGTCTGAGTACATGGAACGGCACACCGTGTCGCGCCTGATCGGGGCGCCGCCCGGGTACGTCGGTTTCGATCAGGGCGGCCTGCTGACCGAGGAGATCAACAAGCATCCGCACTCGGTGCTGCTGCTCGACGAGATCGAGAAGGCGCATCCCGACGTGTTCAACCTGCTGTTGCAGGTCATGGACCACGGCACGCTGACCGACAACAACGGGCGCAAGGCCGATTTCCGCAACGTGATTATCGTGATGACGACCAATGCCGGTGCCGTCGAGGCCTCACGCGCATCAATTGGATTCACCAGCCAGGACCACAGCAGCGATGCGATGACCGCGATTCAGAAGCTGTTCACGCCGGAGTTCCGCAACCGGCTGGATGCGATCATCCAGTTCAACGGGCTCGATTCCTCGACGATGCTGAGCGTCGTCGACAAGTTCCTGTTCGATCTCGAACAGCAGCTCGAAGAAAAACGGGTTTCATTGACGGTTGCCGCCGAAGTCCGCGAATGGCTGGCGACTAGGGGCTACGACGAAAAGATGGGCGCACGGCCGATGGCCCGCGTCATCCAGGAGCACATCAAGAAACCGCTGGCGGAGGAGTTGCTGTTCGGTCGGCTGGCGCAAGGTGGCCGAGTCGGTATCACGGTCGCCGACGATGAACTAGTGTTCGATTTCGGTGACACGACGACACACTGACGGCCAGCCCTGGCGGGCTTCCGCCGGTCAGCGTTCGCGGTAGACGATGCGTCCCTTGCTGAGGTCGTACGGAGTGAGTTCGACCTTGACCTTGTCACCGGTCAGGATACGGATGTAGTGCTTGCGCATCTTGCCGGAGATGTGCGCGGTCACGACGTGACCATTCTCCAGCTCCACGCGGAACATCGTGTTCGGCAGCGTGTCGACCACGGTGCCTTCCATTTCGATTACGTCTTCTTTCGCCATGCAGAGTGCTATCCGGTCTTCTACGGCGTTGCGAGCACGCCGTTTACGAAGCGCAAAATTATAACAAAGGCGATTGGCAACGGAAACAATCGCTTAGCCGGGCACGCCTGGCGTCGGACCGTTTTTGCCGTTGCCGCCCACGTGGGCTCGCCGGTGTTCTACCGGGCCGCTGGCGGATCCGCGGGCGGTTCCGGCAGCGGGTCGCCGGGGCCGAAACGCTGCCAGCGTCCGTCCTGCCACAGTTCCAGCGGCCGGAATCGCGCCTTGTAGGCCATTTTTCGGCAGTCGCGGACCCAGTAGCCGAGATAGACGTGGTCGAGGCCGGTGGCCCGCGCCCAATCGATCTGCTTCAGGATTGCCAGCGTACCCAGCGATCGCGCGGTCAGGTCCGGTTCGAAATAGGTGTAGATGGCCGACAGCGACGCATCGAGCCGGTCGGTGACGGCGCACGCGATGAGGCGCTCGCCCAGCCGGCATTCGAGAAACACGGTATCGCACCAGTCCGCGCGCAGAAAACCGAGGTACTCGGCCGGCGTCGCCGACGCCATATCGCCGTCTTCGTGCCGCGCCGCCGTGTATCGCCGGTACAGGGCATAGTGCTCGTCGTCATAGGCGGCCGGGCGTTGCGCGAATTGCAGGTCGGCGTTGCAGCGCCGTACCCGACGGTGGCCGCGGCGCGGCGCGAACTCGGCCACCGGGATCCTCACCGACATGCACTGCGCGCAATGCTCGCAGCGCGGTGCGTAGACCATGCGCCCGCTGCGCCGGAAACCGTATTGCAGCAACTCCGCGTAAACGCCGCGGTCGATCGGGCTCTCGGGATCGGTGAACAGCGTGCTGCTCTGTCGTCCGGGCAGGTAGCTGCAGGCGTGGGGCGCCGACAGGTACAGCGGCAGGCGGCGTGACGCGGACTTCACAAGCGGTCCAGGAGCCGGGCGGCGGCGCCGCGCGGTTGCGCCGGCAACGGCGGCGTGTTCCGGTCGACGCTGTCCTGCAGGTAGCCTTCGAAGGTGTCGCGATCGACCTCGCGGGCCCCCAGGCTCGACAGATGCGGCGTGTAGACCTGGCAGTCGATGAGCCGAAACGGGTGCTCGAGCGCGATCTGCGCGAGCAGGACCAAGGCGGTTTTCGACGCGTCGGTGCGCCAGCTGAACATCGATTCGCCGAAGAAGATCTCGCCCAGCGCGATGCCGTACAGCCCACCGACCAGCGCGTCGTCGAACCAGACCTCGACCGAATGCGCAATCCCCGACTCGTGCAGCGCCTTGTAGGAGACGATCATCTCGGGCAACAGCCAGGTGCCGGCGGTCTGCTCGCGCGGTGCCGCGCAGGCCCGTATCGTCGCCTCGAACGCCTGGTCGACGCTGACCTCGTACCCACGCGTGCGCAGCGATTTGCGCAGGCTGCGCGACACATGCAGTTCGTCGGGAAACAGCACCATTCGGGGTGCCGGGCTCCACCACAGGATCGGCTGGTTATGGCTGAACCACGGGAAGATGCCGTGCCGGTAGGCCTGCAGCAGGCGTCCGGTCGACAGGTCGCCGCCGATCGCGAGCAGGCCGTTGGGGTCAGTTTCGGCGAGCCGGGTGTCGGGAAAGCCGATATCCGGTGGCGTACCGTCGAGATCGAATATCACGTCGTTTGCGTGGCGCGGTAGGGGCTGCGGTCGGACATCTCTGCAATGTACTCGCGCATGCCGGTCCGCTCAAACTCGAGGTGGCGCGCAATCGCGTCGTGAAACCGCCGATCGGCGAGCCAGTGCGCCGACAGCGTCTCGGACGGCAGGAAACCGCGCGCGATCTTGTGCTCGCCCTGGGCCCCGGGTTCGAAACGCGCGAGACCGTGACGAATACAGAATTCCTGGCCCTGGTAATAGCAGGCCTCGAAATGCAGATTGTCGAACCGCGTGTTGCATCCCCAGTGCCGGCCGTACAGCGTGTCGTCGCCGACCAGGCAGAATGCCGACGCGACGGGCTCGCCGGCGTGTTCGGCCATGATCAGCAGCACCCCTTCCGGCATCTGTTCGGCAATGCGCTCGAAGAAACCGAGGCTGAGCGTCGGGACGCCGCCGCGACGGTTGAACGTCGACTCGTACATCGCGTGGTACTGCACCCAGTCTTCGGCGGTTGCCGTACGGCCGTCGAGCAGCCGGAAATCGATCCCGGCCTCGGCCACCTTGCGGCGTTCTTTGCGGATGTTCTTGCGCTTGCTCGAAGTCAGTGTCGCGAGAAAGGCATCGAAGTCGGGGTAGTCGCGGTTCTGCCAGTGGAACTGGCAGCCGGTGCGACGCAGCAGTCCACTCGATTCCAGGTCATCGGTCTCGTCCGCTGTCGTGAACAGCCAGTGCAGCGACGAGACGCCCAGTTGCTCGGCCAGCTCGCGCACGGCCGCGATCAGCAGTCGACGCGTCCCCTCGTCGGCGTCGGGGCGCAGCAGCAGCTTCGGGCCAGTCGCCGGTGTATACGGCGAGGCACTGACCAGCTTCGGGTAGTACTCCAGACCGCTGCGCTGGTAGGCGTCGGCCCATGCCCAGTCGAAGACGAATTCGCCGTAGGAGTTGAACTTGAGGTAGAGCGGTACCGCGCCTTCGAGGCGGCCGTCACGCCACAGCGTCACGTGACGCGGTAGCCAGCCGAACCGCTCGCCGAGACAGCCCTCGGCCTCGAGCGCCGCGAGGAACTCGTGGCGCAGGAACGGGAACGGTGCGGCGCCGAGCGCGTTCCAGTCGGCCGCGGCGAGCTCGCAGACGGCCTCGATCACGCGCACGCGGACGGCGGCGCCGACCCCTGCCGGTGTCGTGTTCATGTCGCGCAAACTAGGCGCTGGCGCGGTGCCGGGTCAACGCCGGAGAAAGTCGGGGTAAAGAATTCGGTTCGTAGAACGACACAATGGGCGTGAGCGAACACACGGATCCACTCAATCTGACCCTGGGGTCGGTGCTGCAGGTGCAGGCGACCGTGCCCGAGAACGCACCGCGCCATTCGGTCCGCCTGATCGGCGCGCTGCCCGGCGCCAGCCTGGTCGTGACCACGCCGTCGGTCGCTGGCCGGGTGCAGATCGTCCGCGAGGGGCAGCGGTTCACGGTGCGTGCGCTCAAGGGCGAGTGGGTCATGGGTTTCGTCAGCCAGGTGCTGTTCGCGTCGATGAAACCGTATCCGCACCTGCACCTCGAATACCCGGACGAGATCGAGCAGATCGTCGTGCGCAATGCGTCGCGCGTCTCCGCCGACATCCCGGCAACGGTGCGGCACACCGACCAGCCGAACGATGCCGGCAGCTTCGTCGACGTCACGCTCGTCGATCTCAGCGAGACCGGCGCGAAGATCGCCAGCGGCCAGCGGCTGGGCGGGGCCGACGAGACCCTGCACATCAAGTTCGAGCTGATGGTCAGCGGAGCGGCCGAGGAACTGGGCCTGCTCGGCGACATCAAGAACGCCACGGAACGCGTCGTCTCGAGCCACGACGACGATGCCAGCGTCCACTACACCGGCGTCAGGTTCCGCACACTGAGCCGCTTCCAGCAGGTGTTGCTGCACGCCTGGGTGACCAACCACATCCTCCAGGATGCGCTGCGATCGCAGGGACAGTAGGCCCGGCGTCGCTGCCGCGCCGCGCCCGCTTACCCCCGGTGCTCGAGCGCGTCGAGGTACTTCTCGGCATCCAGCGCCGCCATGCAGCCGCTGCCGGCCGACGTGATGGCCTGCCGGTAGACATGATCCATGACGTCGCCGGCGGCGAACACGCCGGGGACCGACGTCGCCGTGGCATTGCCCTCGGAGCCGCTCTTCACAGTGATGTAGCCGCCGACCATATCGAGCTGGCCCTCGAAAATGCCGGTATTGGGTTTGTGGCCGATGGCGATGAACAGGCCGTGGATATCGACATCCTTGGTGCTGTCGTCGAGCGTACTCTTGATACGCATGCCGGTGACACCGCTGTCGTCGCCGAGCACCTCGTCGAGGACGTGATGCCACTC
Source organism: Gammaproteobacteria bacterium (assembly GCA_030065815.1). Taxonomy (GTDB): domain Bacteria; phylum Pseudomonadota; class Gammaproteobacteria; order Chromatiales; family Chromatiaceae; genus Thiosocius. Next base: position 19,034 of record JASJCU010000066.1, read on the forward strand.
GATCGTGACATTGCCGTTCTCGGCCTTGTCGAACAGCTGTTTCTGCAGGATCTTCTCCGCGCGCAGCGCATCGCGACGGTGCACCAGCGTGACTTCGGACGCGATGTTGGACAGGTACAGGGCCTCCTCGACCGCGGTATTGCCACCCCCGATCACCGCGACCTTCTGGTTACGGTAGAAGAACCCGTCACAGGTCGCGCACGCCGACACGCCCTTGCCCTTGAATGCCTCCTCGGACGGCATGCCGAGGTACTGCGCCGACGCGCCGGTGGCGATGATCAGCGCATCGCAGCTGTAGCGCTGGCTGTCGCCCTTGAGCTGGAACGGCCGTTGGCTGAGATCGACCTCGGCGACGTAGTCGAAGATGACCTCGGTGTCGAAGCGCTCGGCATGCGCCAGCATGCGCGCCATCAGTTCCGGTCCCTGCACGCCGTCGTTGTCACCCGGCCAATTGTCGACGTCGGTCGTCGTCATGAGCTGGCCACCCTGCTCCATGCCGGTGATCAGCACCGGGTCGAGGTTGGCGCGCGCGGCGTAGACCGCGGCGGCATAGCCGGCCGGCCCGGACCCGAGAATCAGCAGTCGGCAATGCTTGGTGTCGCTCATGCAGAGAGTCTCCTGTCGTTGACGGCTGGGCCGGCGCGTTCCCGTGACATTCTTCCGGATGACGCGCGGCCCGGGCGCGCCATACTATAGAGAAGCCCGTGCGGAGGTAAAACCATGAGTTTGAAGGTTGGGGTCCCGACGGAGGTCAAGCCGATGGAGGGCCGCGTCGCGCTGACGCCTGCCGCGGTGACCGAGCTGGTGCGCCACGGCGCGAAGGTCGGCATCCAGGCCGGTGCCGGCAGCGGCAGCGGCTATGTCGACAGCGAGTACACGGCGGCCGGCGCCGAGATCCTCGCTGGCGCCGATGCGCTGTATGACTGGGCCGAGCTCGTGGTCAAGGTCAAAGAGCCGTACGGCGCCGAGATCGACCGCCTGCAACGCCGCCACCTGTTGTTTTGCTACCTGCACCTGGCGGCGAACACCGAGCTCACCGAGCGTTTGTGCCGGATCGGCCTGACCGCGGTCGCGTTCGAGACGGTCGCCGACAACGGTCAACTGCCAATCCTGTTGCCGATGAGCGTGATCGCCGGCCGCATCGCCGTGCAGGTCGGCACGCACCTGCTGCACACGGCGCAGGGTGGTCGCGGTGTGCTACTCGGCGGCCTGGCCGGTGTCGAGCGCGGCCATGTCGTCGTGCTGGGTGCCGGGCACGCCGGTGGCGCGTCGGTGCGCGAGGCCGCAGCTCTCGGTGCCAATGTCACGGTGTTCGACAAGAACCCGCAGGCGCTGGCGCGCATGTACGAGCTCGGTGCAAATATCACCGGGCTGCAGCCAACCGAGGCCGCGATCAGCGACGCGCTGGCCAGCGCCGACCTGCTGGTCGGTGCCGTGCTGTTACCGGGTGCCGCCGCGCCGCGCCTGGTGTCGCGGGCGCAGGTCGCGAGCATGCCGGCCGGCAGCGTGGCCGCCGACATCTCGGTCGACCAGGGCGGCTGCATCGAGACCACGCGCCCGACCACGTACGAGGCCCCAACCTACGTCGACGAAGGCGTACAGCACTTCTGCGTGACCAACATGCCGGGCGCCGTGCCGCGCAGCTCGACGCAGGCCCTGACCGCGGCGATGCTGCCTTACCTGCTCGGGCTGCTGGACGCGGACTGGCGCGATGACCCGCGCCTGGCCGGCGCGATCAATGTCGACGGCGGCCGTGTCGTGCACCCGGCGCTGCTGTGACTGTCATCCCCGATCGCGCTGTGCGATAATTCGCAAAATGCCTGCGAAATATCGCCTAAACTACTGTTTATAAAATCGATTCGGTCTTTGTGACATGCATGCCTCGCTGAGCCGACGCCTCAAGGAGGGCGCGTTTCTGCTGCTCCTGGCGATCGGCGTCTACTTCCTGATGGCGCTGTTCTCGTACTCGCCGGACGACCCCAGCTACGTCTACGAGAGCGCCAAGCAGCACGCCGACAACGCCGGCGGCGTCGCCGGTGCATGGGCGGCGAGCGTGCTGTTCATGCTGTTCGGCAAGGTCGCCTACGTGTTCCCGCTGATGATCGCGTGGGCTGGCTGGCTGATGTTTCGCGAACGTGACGACGTGCATCACAGCGCGACGCTGCGCGTCGCGCGCTGGGGCGGCTTCGTGCTCACGGTGATATCCGCGACCGCGTTGGCGTCGCTGCACATGGGGCTGGCCGAACACCTGCCGGAGGGTCCCGGCGGTATCACCGGAGACCTGATCAGTCGCTCTGGCGAGGCCGTGCTTAACCCGGCCGGCGCCAGCCTGCTGCTGCTGACGCTGCTGCTGGTCGGTTTCACGCTGTTCACCGGCGTGTCGTGGCTCGCGGTCATGGACGCGATCGGCGGCTTCGTGCTGCGTGCGTGGCGCCAGGGCGTCATGCTGTTCGGCGACGCGAGCGAAAAGCGCCGGGCCAACCGCATGAAGCACGAACGGCAGGAGGTCGTGAAGCAGGTCACGCAGCGCCGGCGTGACAAGCCGTTGCCCGTGATCGAGAAGAAGGAACCGACGATCAAGATCAGCGAGCGTGTCGAGAAAGAAAAGCAGATGCCGCTGCTCGACGTCGAACCGAACACCGAGCTGCCGCCGCTGAGCCTGCTGGATCCCCCACGACCGAGCGGCAAGGCGTTGTCGACCGATGCGCTGCAGGCGATGTCGGTTCAGGTCGAACGCAAGCTGGCCGATTTCGGCGTCACCGCCGAGGTCACGGCCGTGCATCCCGGGCCGGTGGTCACGCTGTTCGAACTGCAGCTGGCACCCGGCACCAAGGTCAGCAAGGTCACGAACCTGTCCAAGGACCTGGCGCGCGCGCTGTCGGTGGTGTCGGTGCGTGTCGTCGAGGTGATCCCGGGCAAGACGGTCATCGGCCTCGAGATCCCCAACGAGTACCGCGAAACCGTGTATCTCAGTGAGACCTTGCGCTCAGAGGCCTACGATCGCTCGAAGTCGCCGCTGACGCTGGCGCTCGGCAAGGACATCGTCGGCGAGCCGGTCGTCGCCGACCTGGCCAAGATGCCGCACGTGCTGATTGCGGGTACGACCGGCTCGGGCAAGTCGGTCGCGGTCAACGCGATGATCCTTAGCCTGGTCTACAAGGCCACCGCCGAGGACATCCGCCTGATCATGATCGACCCGAAGATGCTGGAGCTGTCGGTCTACGAGGGCATCCCGCACCTGCTGACGCCGGTCGTCACCGACATGAAGGAGGCGGCCAATGCGCTGCGCTGGTGCGTCGCCGAGATGGAGCGACGCTACCGGCTGATGGCGTCGCTCGGGGTGCGCAACATCGCCGGGTACAACAAGAAGGTCCGGGAGGCGGCCAAGGCCGGCGAGCCGATCAAGGATCCGCTGTTCAAGCCCGAGCCCGACCCGATCACCGGCGACCTGCCGGAGATCCCGGACCTGAAGTCGATGCCGTATATCGTCGTCGTCGTCGACGAGTTCGCCGACATGATGATGGTGGTCGGCAAGAAGGTCGAGGAACTGATCGCGCGGCTGGCGCAGAAGGCGCGTGCCGCCGGAATCCACCTGCTGCTGGCGACGCAGCGACCGTCGGTCGACGTCATTACCGGCCTGATCAAGGCCAACATCCCGACGCGCATCGCGTTCCAGGTATCGTCGCGCGTCGACTCGCGGACGATCCTCGACCAGATGGGCGCCGAATCACTGCTCGGCCACGGCGACATGCTGTACCTGCCGCCGGGCACCAGCATCCCGCAGCGCACCCATGGCGCATTTGTCGACGACCACGAGGTGCACCGCGTCGTCAGCCACCTCAAGCAGGCGGGCGCGCCGAATTACGTCGACGAGATCCTGCAGGAACCAACCGAGGCGATCCCGGGTCTATCGGCCGAGGCCGCCGGCGTCGATACCGAGGACCAGGATCCGCTGTTCGACGACGCGGTCAAGATCGTGACCGAATCACGCCGCGGCTCGATCTCCGGCGTGCAGCGCCGGCTCAAGATCGGCTACAACCGCGCCGCGCGCCTGGTCGAGGAGATGGAACGCATCGGCATCGTCAGCGCGGCCGACGAGCGCGGCAACCGCGAGGTGCTCGCACCGCCGCCGGTGAAGGACTGAATGTGAAGACCTTGTTGGTGGCAGTGGTGCTGTTGGTCGTGCAGGCGAGTGCGTCGGCGGGCGCGGGTCGCGACGCGCTGGATGCGTTTCTCGACGACCTGACGACACTGCAGGCGACCTTCGAGCAATCGGTGCTCGATACCGAGAACGCGACCACCGGGCAGATGCACGGCCTGTTCCTGCTCGACCGGCCCGGCAAGTTCCGTTGGGACTACGTGTCACCGCGCAAGCAGGTCATTCTCGCCGATGGGCGCGACGTCTGGATCATTGAGGAAGACCTCAAGCAGGTCACGCGCCACCTGCAGCGCTGGGCGCTGAAGGGCACGCCGGCGGCGTTCCTGGCGATGGACGAGTCGGTCGACAAGGACTTCGAGATCGTCGAGATCGGCGAGCGCCTCGGCCTGCAGTGGCTGGAGCTGATCCCGCGCGACGCGGAGAGCGATCTCAACCGCGTGCTGCTGGCGTTCGACGGCTCCGCGCTCAAGCACATGGAGCTGAACGACAAGTTCGGTCAGGTCTCGCGCTTCAGCTTCTTCGACGTGAAGCGCAACGTGCCGATCGATCCCGACCTGTTCGTCTACGAGGGCGAGGACGACTGGGACGTGCTGCAGGTCGAATGACCGTCACCGTGGCGCACGGGGAGGGCGCTGCCGCCCCCGTGGCCCTGGGGTCCTGCCGGTCAGGACGTTGCGGCCTTGGCGCCGAATACCGTCTGCCACCACTTCGGCTTGGCCGGGGCCGGTGACGCCACCGTGTCGTAGTCGGCGCCGTCGATCATGACGCCGGCAACGGTCGTGTAGACCACGGTCCAGGCCTCCTTGACGTCCGGCGTGAAACCATCGCCGAGGCCCTGCTCGAGCGTCCACAGGAACGCGTCGCCGACCTTGTCGTAGTCCTCCGCCTTGACGCCGTAGCCGGCATGCGCCTTGCCGGACTGTTTCAACGGCTCGATCAGCGCCTCGAGATTGTCGAGGCCGTTGACGGCGGTGTTGAGCATCGCCATCAGCTTGTTGCCCTGCTGGGTCATGTCGCCCTTGAAGTACGGCCTGACCTCGGGATAGACCTCGAAGAGCCTGTTGTAGAACAGTTCCGCCGCGGTCGCCTTGATCGGCAGTACCTTGGCCCACGAGTCTTTGACCAGTTGTTTCTGTTCGGGTGTCATTGCGTTTACTCCGCTTGTTGAAGGTAAGAATGCGCGAGCCGTGTCATGTAATCAACGGCTGCGCGTACGTCGTTGTCAGATAGCGAGGGGTTGCCGCCGCGCGGCGGCATCATCGTGTCGTCGGGACCGAAGAAGCCGTCGATCGCGTGCCGGTACAGGACGTCGAGCGGTTTGCGTACACGCTCGCGCCAGTCGGCCGGCGCCGACGGGATGGGCGCACCGGCAGTGCCGTAGCCGTGGCAGCCTTCGCAGTTCGCGAGCCAGACGACGCGTCCGTGCGCCAGCTGCGGTTCGTCGAAATGACGATAAGCGGGTGCGTCGGCGGCGGCCTCGGCGACCAGCACGCCGCCGAGCAGCAATACCGGCACGGCGTTGATCACCCGATCAGCCCTCGACCGGGATGCGGATCACGACCCCGCCCATGACCTCGCCGATCTTGAAGTCGCGACGTGGTGAGTCCTTGTGATCGTTGTGACACGACACGCACACCGGCGCCACGGCGGTATCGGCATAGACCGCGGT
>JASJCU010000067.1 GCA_030065815.1 Gammaproteobacteria bacterium
CGCAGCCGTTTCCGGGAAAAAGCGCGTGCATGTCTGAGCGATCGGCGATCGCGAGTTCACGCGCGCCGGAAACGGCGAGAAGCGCAGGGCAGTCGGAGCGCAGCGGAGACCAAGCCTTCAGGGTGCCCTTTCTTTTGCCTTCTTTTCTTTGGGCAAGCAAAGAAAAGAAGGGCGGGTGCGCTCCGCCGAGCGCTTTCAAAATCAAACCCCGCGCGCCAGCGCGAACAAAAGATCCAAAACCGGCAGCGGACAGCGCAAAAGCGCTCAGCGCAACTCCATGACCTGGTCCATCACCAGGCCCTGCTCGTTGGCGAACACCGAGACCCGCAGGCGCTCGAAGAACTGCGCCTGCAGGCGGAAGTTGTCGAGCTGGTCACGCAGGTCGGCCGCCATATCGGTCTCGCCCTGTTCTCCGAGCTGCTGCACGGCGCGTTCCATGATGCCGCCGAAACGCTCGACCAGCTGATAGACGCCGTAGTCGACGGCGAGCAGCGGCGATGGCGTCACCGTGACCGCGTTGCTCAGGCGACTGGCGAAATCCGCAGACGCGGCGCCGGCCATCAGCAGCAGTGCCCGGTCCTTGATCGCGACCTTGACCGGCGGCGCGGCGGCGTCGATGCCGAGGTCACGTGGCAGTTCGACGAAGCTGCCGTCCTGTGGCACCTCGAACGACGCGAGTGCCGGATTGAACATCGCACCGAGGGCGAACACGCCGCGCGGATCGTCGACGGCGGCGAGCAGGCCAGCGCGTACGTCGACCGGTTGCAGAGTCTGCGGATCGATGACCAGGTCGTCGATCTGCAGATTGAAGCCCTTGATTCCGGCCGTCATCGGACCGAGCGCGAGGTTGAGCTGGGGCATGACGGCCTGCAAGGCCTCCGGGTCGACCCACTCGCAACCCGCACCGGTGTTGCCGACCTGGCGCAGCAGGGCCTCGATCGCGTTGCGCAGCTGCGGCAGGTCGAGACCCATGCCGATCGCCAGCAGGCCCTGATTGGCCGCACCGACGCCGGGTACCGGCGCCGCGAGCTTCTGCAGATAGGCGGAAACACCGGGGCTGCTCTCCCAGACGCCGCGCGCGGCCAGCTGGTGGTCGTCGGCGGTCCTGATTCCCATGACCATGCGCGGCATGCCGGCAACCAGACCGCGCGTGAAACCGAGGCACGCGGCGCTGATCGGCAGGTCGCGCACGCCCAGCGCCTGCATGACCTCGCGGTTAGTCGATGCACCCTCACCGAGCAGCGTCGCGACGAGCTCGTCGAGGCGAATGAAGCCCTCGCCGTATCCGGTGAAGCCGTGTCTCTCGATCAGTTGATCGATGTCGCCGCTGTCGGCGAGGGTGCGCGCGGGATCGCGCCGGCCGAGCAGCAGCGGCAGATCGCGTTCGAACAGGCTGTCGGCGAGCAGGCCCGCGACCAGGTGCCCGTCGCTGACCGTGATGACGGCGTCGACGGCGCCGAGGTCGATGCGCCGGTAATCGATGCCGTCGAGCTGCGCGCGCGCGGCACTGACCCCGGCGCGCTGTTCGACCCGGTCGAGCAGCGCCCGCAGCTTCGCCGCGTCGGCGATCTCGACCCGCATCGCCGGCAGCACGCCGATGCCGTAGAACACCGAGCGCGTGACCGGCTCGATACCGAGTTCGCGCAGCGCCGCAACGCTGTCGCGCCCCTCGGTCTCGGCGAAGAACGCGTCGATGACGTCGAACAGGCGCTTGGTATCGGCGACGAATGCGTCGCCGTCCGGCGAGTCGGCGAGCTGCTCGCGGACGCGCGCGAAGGTCGCGCGCTGCCCGGCGAGCTGCGCGGCGTAGTGGTCGCCAAGGCGCTCGCGCAGGCCGTCCGGCATGTGTTTGCTGGTCACGAACACGTACGGCGTGTCGGCCGGTACGTGGCGCAGCAGGCCGGCGGCCGGCGGTTCGGGCTGTTCGGTGCAGGCGGCAAGCAGGGCCAGCAGGCCGGCCAGCAACAGCGCGGTCAGAAAGCGGTAGGGCATCGACAAAGACTCCGGGCGACGTGTAAGGGGACGATCAGGCACTGCGCAGCGCGGCAATCACCGGCGCGGTATCCGGCATCACACCACGCCACAGGCGAAACGATTCGGCCGCCTGCTCGACCAGCATGCCGAGCCCGTCCAGGGCACGCGCGGCGCGCCGCGCCCGCCCCCATTCGACGAACGCCGTCGGTTCGCTGGCATACAGCATGTCGTAGGTCCAACCGCCTTCGGCGAGACAATCGTCCGGTAGCGCCGGGACTTTAGCGCTCAGTCCCGCGGCGGTGCCGTTGACGATCAGGTCGAACTGCCGGCCAGCGAGTTCGTCGAGTCCGCAACCGGTAACCGGCCCGAGCGCCGCGGTCGCCGCGGCCAGCGCCAGCGCCTTCTGTGCCGTGCGATTGGCGATGACCAGGGTCTGCGGTTCGGCGTCGAGCAACGGCCGCAGCACGCCGCGTACCGCGCCCCCGGCGCCCAGCAGCAGCACGCGCGCACCGCGCAGCGCGAACTGGTGGTTGCAGGTCAGATCGCGCAGCAGGCCGACGCCGTCGGTGTTGTCGCCGTGGACGCGGTCGCCGTCGATGAGCAGCGTGTTGACGGCAGCGGCATCGCGGGCGCGCTCGCTGAGCGTATGCGCGTAGCGGAACGCGCGCTCCTTGAACGGCACCGTGACATTGAGCCCGCGACCGCCGCCGGCGATGAACTGGTCGACATCGTCCTCGAACTCCTCGAGATCGCCCAACAGGCGCGAATAGGCGATGTCCTGCCCGGTCTGCCGCGCGAAAGCGCCATGGATCTGCGGTGATTTCGAATGCTCGATCGGGTTGCCGATCACCGCGTACTGGTCGGTCATGGGGCTGGGCATCCGCGTTGCGCCGGAAAAGGCCGCGCATTATGCGCTGTCGGCCGCCCAGGCGCGACCCCGGCCGCACGGCCGAATCCGGTCCGCGCGGCGCCGCCAACGACCGCGCCGGCGCGCCGGCCGGTAACACCGCCGACTGGCATCCAACGGCACTCCCGTGCTATGTAACCTGTTGAGTAACGGAGTTAATGATAAAGAAACAGGACGGTCAGCCGATGGTCCGACCGACCCCGGACCCGGACCTGCGGCTGAGAGCCATGACGCCATCACGCGCCGCACATATTTTTATCCTTAAAATCAGCGCCTTAGGAATTGCCCTGCTGATCGCCATGGGGGCGCAGGCAGGCCCGCTGCCGAAGTGCCTGTTCGTATCGTCGTACCACCAGGGCTATGCGTGGTCGGACGGCGTCGAGTTCGGTCTGCGCGAGACGCTCGCCGGCAAGTGCCTGATCCGCCAGTTCGACATGGACACCAAGCGGCGCAAACAGGTCGAACAGATCGAGGCGGCGGCGGCCGAGGCGAAGGCACTGATCGAGAGCTGGCAGCCCGACGTGGTCATCACCGCGGACGACCACGCGGCGCGCTACCTGATCGTGCCGTATTACCGCGACGCCGATCTCCCGTTCGTGTTCTGCGGCGTGAACTGGACCGTCGACGAGTACGGCTTCCCGTACCGCAACGTCACCGGCATGATCGAGGTCGCGCCGGTCAAGGCCATGGTTGCCGAGGCCAGCACCCTGGTCGGCGGCGCCGCGCGGGTCCTGTACATCGGCGCCAACACCTCCACCGAACGCAAGAACGCGGCGCGCATCCGCGATGCCGCCGAGAACCAGGGCCTGCGGTTCGAGGCCCAGTTCGCGTCCAGCCAGGCCTCGTGGATCGGCGCCTACCAGCGCGGCCAGGGCTACGACTTCATCATCATCGGCAGCAATGCTGGCATCAACGACTGGTCGTGGGACGAGGTCGTCGCCGCGATCCGGCCGTTCACCGGCCGGCTCACCGTGACCAGCCACAAGTGGATGATGCCGGTCACGATGCTCGGCATGACCAAGGTACCCGCCGAACAGGGTGAATGGGCCGGCAAGGTCGCGCTGCAGATCCTCGACGGCGTCTCGCCGGAGAGCATTCCGGTCATCGCCAACCGCAAGTGGGACCTGTACCTGAACAATGCCCTGGTCGAGCAGGCGGCAATCACGCTCCCGGTCCAGCTGACCAGCAAGGGCAAGGTCTTCCCGTAGGCGGCGTACCCGGATCATGACAGCAGTCGCCCGCCCCAAGTACCGGACCGCCACTGTCCTGATCGGATTCCTGGTCCTGCTGGCGGCGCTCGCGCTGGCCATCCGTGACGACATCCGGCGCGCCGACGCGCAGTTCGCCGAGACCGCCGTCGAAGTCGAGAGCGTGATCACGCGTCGGCTCGACAACCTGACCGCGGCGCTGCGCTCGCTGAGCGGCATGCACCACGCGATGACCCGGCTGACGCAGCAGGAGCTGTCGGCGTTCGCCCAGGAGATCGAACGCAGCCACCCCTACGTGCAGGCGATCCTGCAGCTGCGCCACGTCGACGCCGGCGAGCGCCGGCGCTACGAGCAGGACCTGCGCGACGCCGGGTACCCGACGTTCGCGATCCGCAGCCGCACGGCCGACGGCCGCCTGGCGCCCGCCGACGCGCGCCCGCAGTACCTGGCCGTGCACGCCGTCGAGCCGCTCGATCCGGCGCTGGCACGCCTTCTCGGCCTCGACGCCTATGCCGACGCCACGCTCAAGACCCCTGTCGAGCTCGCGATCGCCAGCGGCGACATCGCGATAGCCCCGGGGGCCACGCTCGGTCGCGATACCTTCCTGCTGATCAAGGGCGTCTACAAGGGCTTCTTCGTCCCCGATACACCTGCCGAGCGGCTCGCCCAGGCCCATGGCGCCTACGCGCTGCTGATCGACGCGCCGACATTGCTCAGCGACGTCGTAGACGATCACCCCGGCCTCGGCATCGCGCTGGTCGCCGACGGCGACGCCGGCGCGTTCGACGCCACGCTGTACGCCAGACCGGCGCGCGAGTCCGCGGACGCGCTCGCCGGCCTGCTGCCGAACCGCCGCCACGCCGCCGACATCCGCCTCGGCAGCGAGCGCTTCCGCATCGCCACCGAGGCCCAGCTCGGTGCCGCGGTGTTCCGCCCGGCGGACTGGCTGGCGCCGGTCGCGACGCTGCTCGGCCTCTATCTCGCTGCCGTGGTCGTCGTGTTCACCCGGCTGCGCGCCGCCGAGGCGGCACGCGAGGCCCGCGAGAAGCTGTTCGAGGAGCAGGAGCGCGCGCATGTCACGCTGCAGTCGATCGGCGAGGCGGTCATCACGACCGACCCGACCGCGGTCGTCGACTTCATGAACCCGGCCGCCGAGCAGCTGACCGGCTGGCGGCTCGACGACGCCGTCGGTCACCACCTCAACGAGATCTTCTCGCTGGTCTCCGAGTCCGACGGCACCGCGCTGCCCGACCCGATCGCGCGCGCGCTGCGCGACCACGACGAGTCCGAGGCCGCGGCGATCATGGTACGCAGCGACGGCGCAACTGTGGCCGTGATCGAGAACGCCGCGGCGATCCGCGACAGCGACGGCAACTTCACCGGCGCCGCGCTGATCGTGCGCGACGTCAGCCGCGAACGCAACCTGCTGCGCGAGATGGCCTTCCAGGCGACCCACGACCCGCTGACCCGGCTGATCAACCGCCGCCAGTTCGAGCGCGAACTCGCGGCGGTCATCGACGACGCCGCCAACTCCGACAGCCGTCACGCGCTGATGTATATCGATCTCGACCAGTTCAAGGCGATCAACGACAGCTGCGGCCATATCGGCGGCGACCAGCTGCTCAAGCAGGTCGCCAGCCACCTCGGCGAGAACATCCGTCGCCTCGACCGCCTCGCCCGCCTCGGCGGTGACGAGTTCGGCGTGCTGCTGCACGACTGTTCGATCGAGCAGGCGCTGCAGGTCGCCGAGACGCTGCGCCACAGCATCAAGGACCTGCGCCTGCACTGGGAGGACCGCAGCTTCAGCATCAGCCTCAGCGTCGGCGTCGTCGCGATCTCGAAGACCAGCGGCAACCTCGACGAGGTGCTGCGCGCCGCCGACGCCGCCTGCTACGTCGCCAAGGACCAGGGCCGCAACCGTGTCCACGTCTGCGAACCCGACGATCAGCTGCTGGCGCGTCGCAGCACCGACATGCAGTGGCTGCACAAGCTGCGCGAGGCGATCGAGAACGATGCGCTGGTCCTGCACGGCCAGACCATCTTCCCGCTGCTGCCGGACAGCCCGCATCCGGCGATGTGCGAACTGCTCGTGCGCATGGTCGGTGACGAGGGCAGGATCGTGCCGCCGATGACCTTCATCCCGGCCGCCGAACGTTTCAACCTGATGTTCGACCTCGATCTGTGGGTCATCGGCGCGGCATTCCGCCAGCTCGCCAAGCTGTGGGAGAAGCGACCGGACGACCGGCGCATCTTCACGATCAACCTGTCCGGCCAGTCACTCGATCATCCGGACCTCGAGGGCACGATCCTGGCGCTGCAGCAGGAGCACGGCATCAACCCGCATCGCATCTGCTTCGAGATCACCGAGACCAGCGTCATCGCCAACATGGATCGCGCGCTGGCGCTGATGGACCAGCTGCGCCGCCGCGGCTTCCTGTTCGCGCTCGACGACTTCGGCACCGGGCTGAGCTCGTTCGCCTACCTGAAGAAGCTGCCGGTCGACTACCTGAAGATCGACGGCGAGTTCGTCCGCGACATACTCTCCGATCCGGTCGACAAGGCCATGGTCGATACCATCAAGCGCATCGGCGGCGTGCTCGGCATGACGACGGTCGCCGAGGCCATCGAGGACGCCGAGACCTGCCAGCTGCTGACCGCGATGGGCGTCAACTACGGCCAGGGCTACCACCTGGCCAAACCCGGGCCGGTCGAGTTCATGCCGAGTGGCGCCAAGATCGTCTCGCTGAACGGCCGCAAGTGACGCGCCGCCGGTTGCATCGACACAGCGGCGACACGACCGCCACCAGCGGGCCCTGCCGGCCGCCCCGTGACGGTCAGCCTGTCAGTCGTTCAACCACTGCGCGGCGCGCTTGGCGAAATAGGTCAGGATGCCGTCGGCGCCGGCGCGCTTGATGCTGACCAGCGATTCGAGCACGACGGCGCGTTCGTCGAGCCAGCCGTTCTGTGCCGCCGCCATGTGCATCGCGTACTCGCCGCTGACCTGGTAGACGAAGGTCGGCACGCCGAACTGGTCTTTGACCCGGCGCACGATGTCGAGGTACGGCATGCCCGGCTTGACCATGACCATGTCGGCGCCCTCCTGCAGGTCGAGCGCGACCTCGCGCAGCGCCTCGTCGCTGTTCGCCGGGTCCTGTTGGTAGGTGTACTTGTTGCCGGCACCGAGGTTCGCGGCCGAGCCGACCGCGTCGCGGAACGGCCCGTAGTAGCTGCTCGCATACTTCGCCGAGTAGGCGAGGATCCGGGTGTGGATATGGCCCTCGGCCTCGAGCGCGTCGCGGATATCGCCGATGCGCCCGTCCATCATGTCCGACGGTGCGACGACGTCGGCGCCGGCCTCGGCATGCGACACCGCCTGCTTGACCAGCACCTCGACGGTCTCGTCGTTCATGACATAGCCGCTGGCGTCGATCAGGCCGTCCTGGCCGTGGGTCGTGAACGGGTCGAGCGCGACGTCGGTGATCACGCCGAGCTCCGGCACAGCGTCCTTGAGCGCGCGCACCGCGCGCTGCGCCAGGCCGTCCGGGTTGTAGGCCTCGGCCGCATCGTCGCTCTTCGCCGCCGGCGGCGTGACCGGGAACAGCGCCATCGCCGGGATGCCGAGCGCGTGGATCGCCCTGGCCTCGTCGACCAACAGGTCGACGCTGAGGCGCTCGATACCGGGCATCGACGCGACCGCCTCGCGTTCGCCGCTGCCCTCGAGCACGAACACCGGGTAGATGAAGTCGTCCGGGCCGAGCCGTGTCTCGCGCATCAGCCGGCGCGAGAAGTCGTCGCGGCGCATGCGCCGCATGCGCGTGTAGGGGTAACCGGCGAACGCCTGGGTGTCTTTGCTCATCGATGTCGGTCCCGCGGCTGGATCAATCGCACCATTTTAACCTGCATTTTGCGTGAGCATTCGGAGAGCCTGCGGCTTACGCAGCCGTTGTGGCGCCGGCTCGGAGCGCAAGTCATAGCCGTGACTATGGCTCGAGCGAGAGCCAAGCCACAGCGAGCGAGAAACCGCAGGAATCCGAATAGAACGGCGCCCCGCACACCCTGCGATTTCCCGACTTTCACAGAAGCCGACGGAAACCACCGCAATATTGGATACGTGCAGAAGTGGCGCTGTTCGCCTCATGCAACATGCAGGCTGGTGTCCTGTTCCACAAGTAACGGGTCACTCGGCGTTGCCTCGATGACTTAGGGCAAGGCACGCGATCGAGGGCTAGCCGACGCCAACGCGAGTGAGCGTAACACCGCCGTAAGTCATTGCGGCGGCGCCCGAAGGGAACGCCACCCACGCGCTGCTGCGGTGTTGCGTCCGCTCCGAACAGGTCGACTAGTCGCACGCGAACGCGCCTGGCAGCAGCTCACGGGTGGCGTTCTGAGCGTTACGTTATTTGTGGAACAGGACACTAGCGCGTTGCCGGTCGCCGGTCGGTACGGCGGCGTGCGCGTCAATCGTCGCCGCGCAATACCCGTCGGACCTCGGGCAGGTGGCGGCGGCTGACCTCGACGGTCGCATCGACACCATCGAGCACGAGCAGCGACTGGCCGGCGTCGCCGCGGCGGATCTCGCGCAGCCGCGCGGCATCGACCAGCGCGTTGCGGTGCACGCGCAGGAAGCGTCCGGGCAGGCGCTCTTCGATCGCGCGCAGCGATTCCTCGGTCAGCGCCATGCCGTCGCTGTGCCAGACCTCGACGTACTTGCTGTCGGCGCGCAGCAGGGCCACCGACGCTGCCGGGATGCGCTGCATGCCGCCGCGGTAGCTGACATTGATGAAGCGGCTGCCGTCGTCGAGCGCGTCGCGCTGCTCGCCGCTCAGCGCACGCGCCTTGGCCAGCGCCCGCTGCAGGCGTTCCGGGCGCACCGGCTTGAGCAGGTAGTCGATCGCATTGGCGTCGAACGCGGCGAGCGCGTGTTCGTCGTACGCGGTGACGAAGATCACGGCCGGCGGTGCGGCCGCATCGGCCAGCGCCAGCGCCGCCTGGATGCCGTCCATCCCGGGCATGCGGATATCGAGCAGCACGACGTCGACGACGTGCTCGCGGCACTGCGCCAGCACCTCGGTACCGTTCGCGGCCTGGCCGACGACCTCGTGCTCGCCATCGGCGGCCAGCAGCGCGGCCAGGCGCGCGCGCGCCGGGGCCTCGTCGTCGGCGATCAACACCCTCACGACGCCGCCACCGCGGTGTCGACCGGAAAGTGCAGGCGCACCTGGTAGCAGCCGTCGACACGGCCGACGACCATGCCGGCGGCGTCGCCGAACGCGGCATCGAGGCGTTCGCGCACGTTCTGCTGCGCCATGCGGTTGCCGGGGCGCCGCGTTGCCGCCGCGTCATCGGGCAGCGTGTTGCGCACGGCGATGCTCAGCACACCGTCGCGGCAACGCCCGCTGATCGCGATCTCGCCGCCGTCGGTCGCGGTCTCGATGCCGTGGTAGACGGCGTTCTCGAGCAGCGGCTGCAGCAGCAGCGCCGGCAGCTGGACGTCGCGCGGCACGCCGTCCAGGTCCCAGTCGACGCGCAGGCGGTCGCCGAGGCGCTGCTGCTCGATGCGCAGATAGCCCTCGGCGAGCGCGATCTCGCGGTCCAGCGTCGACAGCGTCTGGGCATCCGACAGCGTCGCGCGGAACAGGTCAGACAGGTCCTCGACGACCTGTTCGGCGAGGTCGGCGTCGACCCGGGTCAGACTGGCGATCGTGTTCATGCTGTTGAACAGGAAATGTGGCCGGATGCGTGCCTGCAGCGCCTGCAGCCGCGCCTGTGACTCGGCCAGTTCGCGCTGGCGCTCGCGGTGCTGCTCGTACAGGTAGCGCAGCAGCACCGCGCCGACGATGCCGGCGATCGCTAGATGGTGGGCCAGGGCCGACAGCGGCGGCGTCGCCGCGCGCAGCCCGAGCAGCTGGGCGGCCGTGAACGCGCCGGCGGTGACCAGCAGCACCAGCAGCCACGCGGCGATGCCGGCCGCGGCATGTGACAGGCCACCGAGCGGAATGCGCAGTGCGCAGTACAGCGCGGCGAGGCTCAGCGTGATCCACTGGATGTACAGCGAGCGCAGGCTCAGCTCGGTCCAGAACTGCGCCGCCGGCGGGAACGCACCAAGCGTCAGTACGACCGCCAGCAGCTCGGCGCTGACGACGACCGCGAACACCATGCGAATCGCGCAGAAGTTCGGCAGGAAGGCGCGCTGCGGGCTGTCGCTCATGCCGGCAGTATAGGTAATCGCCCGATCATTCCGTGAATAGCGACAGGTTCGATGGCGAGTTGAAAACGCACGCTCCGCAACGCTGCGCGGCGACGGGCGCGCTGCGCACCTGGCCGCTAGCCGGATGCGATGCGCACGGAGGGCCGCACCCGGCCCGCCGCGTCCTTGCCGACACCAGACCCGGCGTCGTCTGCGCCCGGCGCCGCGGGTGTCGCCGATGCGATGCCCGACAGCGGCGGCAAGGTCCGTATAATCACGCCCTTTACAGCCAGCGGGTGCCCGATCCGATGTCCGACAGCAAACCCTGGGCCGGCCGTTTTGCCGAACCCACCGACGCCTTCGTCGAGGCCTTTACCGCCTCGGTCGAGTTCGACCGGCGCCTGGCCCCGTACGACATCCAGGGCTCGATCGCGCATGCGACGATGCTGGCCAGACAGGGCATCCTGAGCGCGGCCGAGCGCGACGCCATCGTCAACGGGCTTCAGCGCATCGGCGAACGCATCGAGGCCGGCGAGTTCCGCTGGTCGGTCGCACTCGAAGACGTGCACATGAACATCGAAGCCGCGCTGACCGATGCCATCGGCAGCGCCGGCAAGAAACTGCACACCGGGCGCTCGCGCAACGACCAGGTCGCGACCGACGTGCGCCTGTGGCTGCGCGCCGAGCTGGCCGAGATCGGGCACGCCCTGCGCCGCCTGCAGCACGCCCTGCTCGAGCTGGCCGAGCGCGAGGCGGAGACCATCCTGCCCGGCTTCACCCATCTGCAGACCGCGCAGCCGATCACGTTCGGCCATCACATGCTGGCCTGGTTCGAGATGCTCGAGCGCGATCACGAGCGCATGGCCGACTGCGCGAAGCGGGTCAACGTGATGCCGCTCGGCGCCGCGGCGCTGGCCGGCACCACTTACCCGATCGACCGCGCATTCACGGCGCGCGAACTCGGCTTCGACCGACCGGCCGACAACTCGCTCGACGCGGTCTCCGATCGCGACTTCGCGATCGAGTTCGCGGCCGCGGCGAGCATCCTGATGATGCACCTGTCACGCATGAGCGAAGAGCTGATCATCTGGTCGTCGGCACAGTTCGCCTTCGTCACGTTGTCCGACAGCTTCTGCACCGGCTCGTCGATCATGCCGCAGAAGAAGAATCCCGACGTGCCCGAGCTGATCCGCGGCAAGTCGGGCCGGGTGTTCGGCCACCTGATGGCGCTGTTGACGCTGATGAAGTCGCAGCCGCTGGCATACAACAAGGACAACCAGGAAGACAAGGAACCACTGTTCGATGCGGTCGACAACGTCAAGGGCTCGCTCAAGGTGTTCGCCGACATGATCCCGGCGATCAGCTGCAACCACGCCGCGATGCGCACCGCGGCGCTGCAGGGCTTCGCGACCGCGACCGACCTCGCCGACTACCTGGTGCGCAAGGGAACGCCGTTCCGCGACGCCCACGAGGTGGTCGGCAAGGCGGTCGCGTACTGCGTCGACAGGGGCTGTGATCTCGCCGAGCTGACCCTCGACGAGCTGCGCGGGTTCGCCACGCACATCGACGCCGACGTCTTCGACGTCCTGACCCTCGAGGGCTCGGTGGCCGCGCGCGATCACCACGGCGGCACCGCGCCGGCGCAGGTGCGCGCGGCGATCGCGCGCGCCCGCGAACGAATCGCCTGACGAACAGCGATCCGCCGCTCAAAGCCGCTAGCGGTCTGCCGCTATCCCTTCTTTAGAGGAACGACCCACGTAGGGCACGTTCCCCGACCCCTGGGGAGAGGACATGCGCAGACTGCGAAGACTGGCAGCGATCGTCGCGTTCGGGGCCGCGCTGCCGGTCGCCGGCGACGTTGCGGCGGCGCGCGACGTCGCCGGATGCCGTGATTCCGCCGCGCCGCGCCAACTCGGCGGCGCCGCGCGCTCGACGCCCGCCCGGCCGCGACCCGCGCTGCCGCCGGCCACTGCCGGCCGGGGCGCGGCTGGCTGGGTCCCCGCCCCGGCTGTGTCACGCGGAGGCGGCTGAGCGCCAGACATGAAGATCTGGTCGGCAAGCGGCGGGCAGCGCGCGATCCGGGTGATCGGCGCCCTGTTGGGCCTGTACCTGGCGGTCATCACCGCGTTCGGCTACGTCGGCCAGAACCGGCTGCGCGAGGCGCTGATCGAACAGCAGCAGCTCAGCATCGAGAAACAGGCCACGGCGGTCGGCTACTTCCTGTCGAGCCAGCAGGCGGTGATCGACGACCTCGCCGAGAGCCGCGCATTCGCCGGCTACCTGGTGAACCGCGATCGCGGTGTGTCGATGCGTGATGGCCTGCAAGAAGGCCTGGCGGCGATGTCGCAAGACTTCAAGCGCGTGATTGACAACAAGTTCGTCGGCGGTCAAGCGGTGTTCAGCGCGATCGCGTTCATCGAGAGCGATGGGCACATGCTGGTCGAGGTCGACCGTCACAACAGCTCGGGTGCGCCGCAGGCCTACAAGGTGCGGGCCCCGCTGCTGGCCGGCCGGCTGCATGTCGACCGCCGCGACGACCGCGTATTCCTGGTGTTCACGGCACCGGTGATCCACGACGACAAGGCCATCGGCTACATCGCGGCCGACGTCAACGCCCGGGTCGTCATGCAGCCGCTGCTCGCCGCGACCGACCGCGCCGCACACCGGCTGCGCACTGCGATGGTCGACCACGACGATCGGGTCATCGTCGCCAACAATGTCCATGCGTGGAAGGACTGGCGCACGCGCGCCGCGCAGGACGGCGACACGCTGATCAGCGCCAAGGTCGCCGGTCAGCGCTTTCGGATCGTCAGTCGGCCCGACGTCGAGGCCCTGCACGGCGTGCTGGTCTCACCGATGTTCCTCGCCGCACTGGCATTCATGTCGGTGCCGCTGTTGCTCGGTGTCGCCTACCTGCTGCGCCTGAGCAATCACAACCTGGTGTTGCAGACCCGTTTCCAGGCGACGCGCCAGCAGCGCACGGTGCTGCGCAAGCAGAACGAGCGCCTGCAGCGCGAGATCGACAAACGCGTCGAGTCGGAAAACCAGCTGGCGCACCAGGCCAACTACGACCAGCTGACCGGCCTGCCGAACCGCAGTCTGGCGATGGACCGCCTGGCCCAGGCGGTAAAGCGCGCACGGCGCGAGAACGGCCCGGTCCTGGTGATGTTTCTCGACCTCGACCGCTTCAAGCAGGTCAACGACTCGCTCGGCCACGCCGCCGGCGACGAACTGCTGCGCGAGGCCTCGCAACGCCTGCAGGCACAGGTGCGCGACAGCGACACGGTTTCGCGTCTGGGCGGCGACGAGTTCCTCGTGATCTGCCCCGATCGCCCGAACGACGGCGACTGGGAGTCTCTCGCCGGGCGCATGCTCAAGACGCTGTCGCAACCCTTCTACATCGGCGATCACGAGTTCTTCATCGGCGCCAGCATCGGCGTCGCCGCGTTCCCGGACGGCGGCGCCGAGCCGCACCGGCTGATGAAGAACGCCGATATCGCGATGTACGCGGCCAAGGAACAGGGCCGCAACCGCTACTGCTACTACGACCCGTCGATGGACGCCGAGGCGATGGCGGCGATGCGGCTCGACGCCAACCTGCGCCACGCGCTGGCGCGCAACGAGTTCCACCTGCTGTACCAGCCGATCGTCGACCTCAGTTCCGGGCGCACCGTCGCCGTCGAGGCCCTGCTGCGCTGGACCAACCGCGAGCTCGGCAACGTGGCGCCCACCCGCTTCATCCCGGTCGCCGAGGAGACCGGCGTGATCCACGAGATCGGTGAGTGGGTGCTGATGCAGGCGTGTAGCGACGTCGGCCGGCTGCAGCCCGACCTCGACTTCCGCGTCGCGATCAACCTGTCGTCGAAGCAGTTCAGCCGTCCCGGCCGCCTGCTCGACTGCATGCTGCTGGCGCTGCGCGAGTCCGGGCTGATGCCGAGCCAGCTGGAGCTCGAGATCACCGAGTCGGTGATCATCGACGACCGCCCGGAGATCGGCGAGTTCATCAACCAGCTCGACCGCATCGGCGTACGCCTGTCGATCGACGATTTCGGTACCGGCTACTCGGCGCTGAACTACCTGCAGCGCTTCCCGTTCGACGTGTTGAAGATCGATCGCAGCTTCACCAACGACATCCCCGACAGCGAGGCCAGCGCATCGCTGATCCGCGCGATCATCGCGATGGCGCACGCCCTCGGCCTCGAGGTGATCGCCGAGGGCATCGAGGACCGCGCGCAGACCGGCTTCTTGCTGGTCCATCATTGCGAACTCGGCCAGGGCTACCTGTACAGCAAACCGTTGACCCTGGCCGAACTGCGTCAACACCTCAGCGACGAGCGGGCGATGAGCGCCTGACCGGCGACCGGCATGGCCGCTCGCGGCCAAACATGGTGTCATAGCCGCCTGCGCCGCCACCGGACATCCGCATGCCCCGCGACAGCCTCGACGATCTCAACGCCCAGCTGCTGGCATTCGCCCGCGAACGCGACTGGGAGCAGTTCCACTCGCCGAAGAATCTGAGCATGGCGCTGGCCGGCGAGGCCGGCGAACTGCTCGAACATTTCCAGTGGCTCAGCGAGGCGCAGAGTGCAGCGCTCGACGCCGACAGGAAGGACGCCGTCGCCCTCGAACTGGCCGACATCCTGATCTACCTGATCCGCCTGTCCGAACGCCTCGACATCGACCTGGTCGACGCCGCATACCGCAAGCTGGCGATCAACCAGGCGCGCTACCCGCGAGACCGGGTACGTGGCGACGCCCGGCGCGCCGACGAGTACGACTGAACGCCGCGCACCGGCAGGCCGCGACGAGATCCGCTAAGGTAGGCACAAGCCCGGACGACACCGCGCCGGCCCGGCGCCGGCCCGGCACACCGCGCGGGCGGCCGGCAGCGCCGCCGCGGGCACGGCCCAGGTAGCCGCCATTCACCTTGACAGGAGTCCCTGCATGCCTAAACCACAAACGGGCGACACCGTCCGCGTCCACTACACCGGCACCCTCGAAGACGGCAGCCAGTTCGATTCGTCGCGCAACAGCGAACCGCTCGAGTTCGCGATGGGACAAGGCCAACTGATCCGCGGTTTCGAGAACGCGGTCGCCGGCCTCGCCGTCGGTGACAGCTGCACCGTGACGCTGAGCCCCGACGAGGCGTATGGCGACGTCAACCCGGCGATGATCCAGGACGTGCCACGCCACCTGATGCCGGACGACATGGAACTGCAGGAGGGCATGGTGCTGCAGGGCCGCGCCGACGATGGCCGCGTCGACAACTTCACGGTCGTCTCGTTCACCGACGAGGTCGTGAAGCTCGACGCCAATCACCCGCTCGCCGGCAAGGCGCTGACGTTCGAGATCGAGTTGATGGACATCGTGTGACGCGATTCGGCGCCCGGCAGCGGACCGAGCGCTGCCCGGCTCGCGCCGGCGTCGGCAGGCAGTCGCCGGGATCGGCGTGACTCGCCACCGTGCCGGCCGGTCTCGTGCAGGCTCTCCGACAACGCCCTTTCGCGCGTTGACACCACCTGCCAGGACATCGCGCACGCCATGAGAATCCCGATCCCGCTTGTCGTGCCGTTGCTGTCCCGACCGGCGAACGCCAGCGGCGGTCTGTGCCCACCCGATCTCGATCCGCGGGGTCCTGGCACCGCTTCCGGCGGACCCGGAGACAAAGGCATACGCAACGTCGATACATCGATCCAGTCCCGGCACCGGCTATTCGATCGGCGCGCGTACCCGTCGGACGCGTACCGGGGACTGATGGCCCGCGTGACGGTCGCCCGGCGTGGGGTGGCGCTGCGCAAGGTGCGCGACCGCCATCGCGTCGCCGATCCGGCCGCACGCGAGACGGGTGTCGAGCCCGACATCACCGGGCCGACAGAACGCCTGGCAGGCCGCTATCGCAGCAGTCGTGGCGGCGATCCGGGCTCTGCCGTCGGCGGCTTCTACCCAATCCCGCCACGTGCCGACTGGCGTGAATAGCAACCAGGCAATGGCGCCTTCCCGGTACGCGCGTGTCGTTACCGACAACGATGCGTAACGCGGTCTTCGCGGCATTCGCGCTGCTGCTGTCGGGCACAGCGGGCGCCCTGCTGGTCGGCGGATCGCTTGCCGCTCCGCAGATGCGCGCGGTCGGGGAGCCGCCGCGCGGACTGCCGTTCGACGCGGTCAGGATCGACAGGGCCGACGGCGGGCAGGTGGCTGCATGGTTCGCGCGCGGCGCCGCCGACAAGCCCGGCATACTGTTGCTGCACGGCGTGCGCTCCGACCGCCGGGCGATGCTCGGTCGGGCACGTTTCCTGATCGACGCCGGCTATTCGGCACTGCTGATCGATCTGCAGGCCCATGGCGAGACACCCGGCGAGCACATCACGTTCGGTTTCAAGGAGTCCGACGACGTCAAGGCCGCGGCGGCCTACCTCGCACGTCGCGTCGCGCCGCGCCGGATAGGGGTCATCGGTGTGTCGATGGGCGGCGCCGCGACGCTGTTGGGTGACGCCCCGGTGCAGGCCGATGCCGTCGTCCTCGAGGCGGTCTACAGCTCGATCGAGCGCGCGATCGAGAACCGACTGGCGATGCGCCTCGGCGATCCGGGCCGGGTCCTTGCGCCACTGTTGACGTGGCAGATCGAAACGCGACTGGGGATTGCGCCGATCGAGCTCGCGCCGGCGCGCGCCATTGCCGGGTTGCAGGTGCCGGTCATGATCGTGGCCGGGCTAGCCGACCGCCATACCGAACCCGACGAATCGAGGCGCCTGTTCGCAGCGGCCCGTGAGCCGAAACGGCTCTGGCTGATCGAGGGCGCACGCCACGAAGACCTGCATGCCTTTGCCGGTGTCGAGTACGAGCACAGGGTGCTGCGCTTCCTGCGCCACCACCTCGAGGATCCGCGCCCCTAGAGGTACAGCGTGCACCGGCCGGCGCCTGCTCGACGTCTCGCCGCATCGCGGCAGGCAACGCGCCCGACTCACGGACTCGCGGCATCGGCCGGTCTGGCCCTGCCATGCGCCCGCTGGCCCGGCGGCTGGCATTGAGCGCGTATCGCGCCGGCAGCAGATCCTGTCGTCGACATCGCGTCGGCGAACGGCGCCTTTCCGTGCCCGCTGGACGCCGGACTCGCGGATCACGATGCCAAATCGCCGCACGTCGCGAAGCCGACCGGCAGCGCGGCGCGGGCCACTGTCGCGGATCGGCCTACGCCGTCGGCGGCCGTTGCCGTTTGGCCAGTTGACCTGCGGACCGCCCGGGCCGACCATCGCCGCAGTCACCCGACCCGACAAGGCCGCGATGCCGAAGACCGCTGCAACAACGATACCCGGCGCCGCGGTCCGTGCCGCTCGGCCGGCGACCGACCGGACGCGGCCGGCTGCGCACGGCATCGGCGTCGTCGCGGCCGGGCAACACCCGCTCGCCGTCGGGCGCCTTGACGACAGCCTCCGTGTCGACCACTGACCGCCGCCTGTGGTCGACGACGCCGCGCAAGCTGCGCCAGTTCGTCGACGCGCTGGCCGAGGTCGGCATCCCGCCGCTGTCGGTGCGCGACCTGCAGGTCGCGATGCGCGAGCACGCCTTCTACCCGGCGCGCGACCTGCCGCAGTTCGTCGCCGCCGAGCCGCCGGACGCGTTCTTCACCTATCACTCGGCGCAGCCGGTCGGCGAGGTCCAGCAGAACGTCGTCCAGACGGCACGCCACGCGATCCGAGGTCTGCACGCGCGGCGCCCGGAGCTGCCCGCCGAGCGGCTGGACGACCTGTTCATGGACGGGGTCAGGATCTGGGTCGACTTCCTGTTCATCGACCAGTCGGCGCGCGACCTGCGCAGCGAGCTCGACGCCCTGCCGGCCGTGCTCGACGCCTGCGACATCCACGTCGTGCTCGGCACCCAGCCGCTGACCCGCGCCTGGTGCTGCTACGAGATCGCGCTGTTCAATCGCCGGCTCGTCGACGCGGCACCGGCGGGTGGCCGCGACGCGGCGCCGTTGCTCAGCCTCATCGCGCCGACACGCAACTACTACCGCGGCTGGGATCGCACCGCCGTGACCGACCCGGCCGACAAGGCGTTCATCGGCGCGCGCATCGACAGCGACTTCCCCGGCGGCTTCGCCGGCTTCGACCACGTCATGGCGCAGGCCAACTCGGTGGCCACGCTGTCGACCGCCGGCGGCGGCACCTGGAGTACCCCGGCCGCCGACGCTGCGCTGCTCGCGGCAGCCGAACGCTGGTACGCACGCAGCCTGCCGGCGACCCGGTAGTCGGCCGGCGCGGGTCCGCGCGTCCGACGGGCCCGGCGCGAGCGGCTGCCCGGGTGATCGTCGTGACAGCGGCGAGCCCGGCGTGGCCCGACCGCAGCGTGCTGACGCCGCGGACCGGTCGCCGGCGCCGCCGCACGCCATCAGGCCCGACGTGAACCGCGTCATCGAAACCCGGCCCATTGCACCGCCATAACCCGTGGCAATCGGGTCGTCGCAAGCACCTGCAGCACGCCGCCGTTGCCCCGGCCAGCGGCGTCGTCCGGGGCAGGCGTTCGCCCGACGGCGGGCCGCGCGGCGGTGCCCGACCGCGCACCCGGACCGCCGGCGCCGACACAGGCGCGATTCGCGGCCGCCTTCGCCGTGCCGGTCTGTGCCGCCGGCGAGGCAAGCAACAGGTCCCCCACGCGCGCGAAACGGCTAAGGTTGAACGCAGGCGGCGCGCGGTCGCCGCCAGGAGCGAGGCATGTTCATCGGGGTGCTGGAACTGTTCAAGATCGGTATCGGCCCGTCGAGTTCGCATACCGTCGGCCCGATGGTCGCGGCACGCGACTTCGCGGCGCGCATCGGCCGTTACCTTGCAGGGCATCGAGTACACGGCGCAATGCGCGTCCGCTGCACGCTCAAAGGTTCGCTGGCCTACACCGGCAAGGGCCATGCGACCGACCGTGCGATCGCCCTCGGTCTGCATGGCCACACCCCGGCGGGACTGGCCGACAGCGACGTCGACGGACTGATCGCACAACTGTGGCAATCCGAGCGGCTGACCTTCGACGCTGACGCAGCGGTGGACTTCGTACCGGCCAGCGACATCGTGTTCGACCGCGGCGACCCGTTGCCCGAACACCCCAACGGCATGGTCTTCGTATTGTGCGATGCGGCCGGGAAGGCGCTGCTCGAAGAGACCTATTTCTCGATCGGCGGCGGCTTCGTCAACACGCTGAGCGAGATCGGCGACCTGGTCGCGCCGATCAAGACGCAGCCGGTCGCGGCGTTTCCGTATCCGTTCGACTCGGCCGCGTCGATGCTGCAGATGGCCACCGACAGCGGCCTGTCGATCGCGACGATGAAGCTCGCCAATGAGCACGAGCGCGAGGCGCCGGAGGCGCTCGACCGGGGCCTCGATGCGGTGTGGCAGGCGATGCGCCGCTGCGTCGACAACGGCCTGCGCGCGAGCGGCGATCTGCCCGGCGCGCTGCGCCTGCCGCGCCGCGCCCGCGGGCTGCACGAGCAGTTGCTCGACGATCCGGCCAACGCCACGGTCAACGACTGGCTGTGCGCCTACGCGATGGCCGTCAACGAGGAGAACGCGGCCGGCCACATGGTCGTCACGGCGCCGACCAACGGTGCCGCCGGCGTGATCCCGGCGCTGCTGTACAACCGCGTCGTGCGCGAGCACGGCAGCGCGCAGGATGTGCGCACCTTCCTGCTCACGGCCGCGGCGATCGGCGGCATCATCAAACACCGCAGCTCGATCTCGGGCGCCGAGGTCGGCTGCCAGGGCGAAGTCGGTTCGGCCGCAGCGATGGCGGCGGCCGGCCTGTGCGCGGTACGCGGCGGCACCCCGGCACAGATCGAGAACGCCGCCGAGATCGCGCTCGAACACCACCTCGGCATGACCTGCGACCCGGTCAACGGCCTGGTCCAGGTACCATGCATCGAGCGCAACGGTTTCGGTGCGATCAAGGCGCATACCGCGGCGTCGCTGGCGCTGCACGGTAGCGGCGAACACTACATGCCGCTGGACGCCTGCATCGCGGCGATGCAGCAGACCGGGCTGGAGATGTCGCACAAGTTCAAGGAGACATCGCTCGGCGGCCTGGCCGTCAGCATGACCGAGTGTTGATCAGCAAGGGGCAGCATGGACATCCTCAGAACCGAACTCGTCGAGGCGCAGAAGGCGCGCACCGATTTCATCCGCTGGAAGCTGGTGTTCGTCGCGACGCTGGGCGCGGTCGGCCTCGGCCTGACGACGTCGAAGGCCCTGCCCAACGCCGCGCTGGTGCTGGGCTGCATCCCGTTCGTCTGCCTGTACGTCGACATGGTTTCGCGCCACCTGTCGCTGCGCATCGTGATCATCGGCGAGTTCCTCAAACGCAACCCCGGCGCCGATCCGCTGATGGCTCAGTACGAGGCCTTCGTCGACCGCACGCGCACGATGGCGGGTGCCGGCGCGGCGCCGACGCTGAACGCCTTCGCGCTGCAGGACACGCTGATCCCGGGCTCGACGCTGGCGATCAATGCCGTCGTCATTGCTTACGGGCTGCTACAGGCCGAGCCGTGGATCGCGGCGGCCGGCACGCTCGGCGCAGTCGGCTCGATGCTCGTCGAGCGCGTCTATCGCCAGCGTATCGACGCGGTTCGCGCGATCCGGGTCGACGGACCGCCCGCGTGATCCAGGTGTCGCCGGGGCCGTTGCATGCCTGACGTCGACCCGATCCGCTACAACGCGGCGACGGCGGTAGTCCATCTCGCCGCCAGGACCTTCGACAGCGCGGTCCACCGCACCCGCAACCGCGCACCAACGGGCGAAGGCTGGGTGCAGTGCGTGAACTCGCCCGACGGCGTCCTGTGCCGCCCAGACAAGGTGCGCGAGGCGATCGCCTACCTGGAGATCGCCTACGAGGTCTGGCCCGACATCGCGTGCCTCAACCAGATCGCACTCGGCTACGAGATGCTCGGCGAGACCACCTCGGCACACGAGCACTTCGCCCAGCTGCATGCCCAGGCGCTGGCCGAAAGCGACGCCACGTACCGCGCCGCCGCGCTACGCGGCATCGAGCGCAACCGGTGAGAGACCGATGCCCGCAATGCGGTCACCGCTTCGGTGTGCGCGGCGCACCGTTCACGCTGCCGGCGAAAGGCGTGCGGCCGCGGCGACCGCGCTACCTCTGCCCCGCCTGCAGCGTCCGGCTGCGGCGCATCGAGGCGCCGCTGGAACGGTTCAGCGCATGGGTCGGCTCGATCGCGCTGCTGGCGGCGAGCGCGGGCATGCTGTGGTACCTGCTCGAGGTCGCGGTCAAGCCGTCGCGTGGCTGGCTGCTGGCGCTGTACGCCATTGCCGTCGCGGCCTTGGCCGTGAACCTGCTGTTCGGGTTGACGCGCCAGCACTTCGTGGTCGACGCGGAGCCTGCGCCGGACCAACCGCCGCCGTGACGCGCAGGCGGCGCCATCGGCACGCCGGCGGTGGCGGCGCGCCGCCGATCAGCCTGGCTGTGGTCCGGCGTCCACGGCGCCGCCGGCCAGGTCGGGCTCGCCACAGTGGCGCAGGATATGGTCACGGGCACGGTCACGCAGGCGCAGCGCCGCGCGCCAGTTGGCGCTCGGATTGGTTTCCGGCGGCGGCGGTACGACGGCCGCGCCGACGCTGACCGCGAGCCGCCCGCGATGCGGATACCAGCTGCCGGCATGCAGGATGTCGCGGGCCCCGGCGATTGCGACCGGCACGACCGGCAGCTGGGCCTCCATCGCGGTCACGAAGGCGCCCATGCGGAACGGCCGCAGGCCCGGCAGCGCGCTGAACGTGCCCTCGGCGAAGAACACCAGGCTGCGCCCGGTCTCGCCGATGCCGCGGATGCGCTTCAGGTCGTCGAGGCCGCGGCGCGGATCGAAGCGCTCGACGAACTCGGCACCCATGCGCCGCAGGTAGGTGCCGGCGATGAACTGCGATGCCAGCGCCTCCTTGGCGACGAACGCCAGCTCGCGCGGCAGGGCGGCGATCAGGATCGGGCCATCGAGGTAGCTGGCGTGATTGACGACGAGTACGCACGGCCGCTCCGGGGGTGGCAGGTGCTCGAGCCCGTCGACGCGCAACGGTGTCGCAGTCAGGCGCATCAGCGACCGCGCCATGAAGCGTGACACGGCGAACCGCGAGCGCCGTGTCGGCAGCACCGCGACGATCAGCCAGGTGGTCGGCGCGAGCAGCCAGAACGCGACCCAGCCCCACGCCGCAAACGCGTGTTCGCGCAGGCGCCGGGACGCACGCCGCAACAGGCCGGGGACACTGGCGAGTGCCAGACGCAGCGCCCCGGGGCCGCGCCGCACGACCGCGATGCGCCCTGCCTCGAAGGCCTCGCGATTGGCGCTGCGGCGGATCTTGCCACTCGACGTCTTCAGTACCGCGTGCGGCGGCACCAGCGCGATCACCTCCGGCGGCGTGCCGACGATGTCGGTCGCCAGCGCCATGATCTGGCGCCGCAGCTCGGCCTGTGCGGCCGGATCGGTGCGCCGGCTCTCGGCCATCACGACCAGCCGCTCGGTGCCGGTAACCGGATCGCGGCTGCCGAACACCGCGACACAGCCCTTGCGGACACCCGGGATGTCGCCGACGACGTCCTCGAGCTCCTGCGGGTACAGGTTGCGTCCGGCACGGATGACGATGTCCTTGCGCCGCCCGGTCAGGTACAGCTCGCCGCCGGCGAGGTAACCGAGGTCGCCGCTGTCGAGCCAGTCGCCGTCGCGCAGCCGCGCGCTCTCATCGGGGTTGTCGAAGTAGCCGCGGGTCGCCGACGGACCGCGGAACTCGACCCGCCCCTGGTGGCGGTCCGGCAGGACCTGGCCGTCTTCGTCGACGACGCGCAGCGCGTAGCCGGGCAGCGCGCGACCGCAGCTCGGAAAGCGCAGCGGCTGCGGGTCGTCGGCGCCGGCCGGCCTGGCGACGCCGCTGTCGGACAGCACGGCGCGGTCGACGCGGTCGATCAGCGGACCGCGCCCGAGCGGTGGAAAGGCTAGGCCCACGGCGGCCTCGGCGAGGCCGTAGACCGGCATCAGCGCGTCGTGGCGCAGGCCAGCGGCGGCGAAACGCTCGGCGAAGCGCTGCAGCGTCAGCGGACTGACCGGCTCGGCGCCGTTGAACGCGCCGCGCCAGCTCGACAGGTCGAGGCCGCCGAGCTGTGCCTCGCTGATGCGCTTCAGGCACAGCTCGTAGCCGAAGTTCGGCGACGCCGACAGCGTGCCGCGGTAACGGCTGATCGCCTGCAACCAGCGCAGCGGCCGGCTGATGAAGTCCAGCGGCGACATGATCACCAGCGGGATGCCGTAGTAGAGGCTGCCGAGCCAGGCGCCGATCAGGCCCATGTCGTGGTACAGCGGCAGCCAGGACACGAACACGTCGTCTGGCCCGGCCTCGATCGCGGCACCCATCGCGCGGATGTTGGCGAGCAGGTCGGCGTGACTGAGGATCACACCCTTGGGACTGCCGGTGCTGCCCGAGGTGTACTGCAGGAACGCGATATCGTCGCCGGCACTGGCAGGCGTGCCCAGCGTGACATCGGCACCGCGCACGTCGGCCAGGGTCACGACGGCGCGCAGCGCCGCTGCCCGTGCCTGCAGCAGGCGGCCCAGCGGCCGTGCCTCGGCGACCGTGACCAGCACCACGGCGCGGCAGTTGCCGAGGATCCCGGCGTGGCGGCGCAGGTGCTCGGCGAGCTGGCTGCGGCGCACCGGCGGGTACATCGGCACCGGCACCGCGCCGCACAGCAGGATCGCGAAGAACGCGACGAAGTAATCGGCGCCGGTCGGCAGCATCAACGCGACGCGATCGCCGGGTCGCACATTGCGGGCCTGGAGGCCGGCAGCGGCGTCCTGGGCGTCGTCCAACAGCTGCCGGTAGGTGAAGCTGCGCAGCTCGTGGTCGCCGTCGAGCAGGCGGATGTGCAGGCGCCGCGGTGAGCGCGCGGCATGCCAGCGCAGCACCTCGGGCAGGGTCTGCGCCTGCTCGGGGAGCGCGGTCGCCGCGGCGGCGACGGACGCCGGCGGCGACGCCGGCGGGCGCTCCGGCAGCGCGGCGTGGCCGGCGCGCCGCAACGCATCGAGCAGGTCGCGCGGCGTATCGACCCGGGCGAAGGTGTCGCCGTCGAGACGCACGCCGAAGCGCTGCTCCAGCCGCACGACCAGTTCGACCCGGCCGAGGCTGTCGATGCCGAGCTCGCGGTCGATGTCGCTGTCGAGGCGCGGCACCGGCGCCTGCTGCGGCTGCAGCTCGTGCAGCAGACCGCGCAGCTCGTCGAGCAGTGCGTCGCCGAGGTCGGCATCGCTGATCGTGGGCTCGTGATCGGTCATCATGGCGTTGCCCCGCGCGGCACGGATCGACCCCGCTGCCGCGCCTCATGACACCACGATACCGCAGCCCGGCCAGCGGTGTGGGCCGCGCTCGCGCCACGTGCGCGCCTGGCGGCTACCCGATTACTCGGCCGGCGGTGCCGCGAG
>JASJCU010000068.1 GCA_030065815.1 Gammaproteobacteria bacterium
TGGTCGAGGAACTCGCCGGCAGCGGCACGCCGTGAAGTACGTCGACGAGTTCCGCCGCCACGACCTGGCGCAGACGCTGGCCGCGGCGATCCGCCGCGAGGCCGACAGCGGCCGCCTTCGGCAGACCCACGCTATGTTGGGCGCAGCGTCTCGCGTAGAGTGGACGGGTCCCGACCCGTTGGTCGACTTTGCGCTCATCGAGGAAGCCTCAAATGGCCGACAAACAATTCGCCCCGCTCTACAAGATCGCCGATCAGTTCATCGCCCAGGCGAACACGCTCACCGAGAGTACGGACCTCGCGACGCTTGCCGCCGGGCTGCGCTACGCCGCCGCCCGATTCGCCGCGTTCGAGGCATCGCTGCGTACCGATGACCTGCGTCGCGACAAGACCGACGCGCTGGATGCCTACCTCGACGAATTCCGCGCGATGCTCGACGAGAACCTAGAGCAGTACAGCGATCATCAATCGAAGGCGTAGATGAGACCCGTCGCCGCGTCTTTCCGAACGACATCGCCTGTCGCGGAGACCCGGGTCACCGCCGCAAAGCCGCACCGGCGATTGCCATTCGGCCAGCCCCGCCCGGCGCCGGCGTCCGATCAACACAGCCTGCGCCGCGCCGGGCCGGCCGCCGACGAACGCAGCGGTCGCCCCAGGCTCGAGGGCGCGACGTTCCGCCACGGGCTCGCGCCCGCCGAGCGAAACCAACCCATTGCCAAAGTCCGTTCGTATCACGACGAGTGACCGAGATCTTGGCGAAAGAGACTCCACTGCGAACGCGTAGGGTCAGCCGCCTGCTACAACTCGGCGGCCTGGTCGGACGTATAGCCGGTGAGGTGCTGACCGCCGGTGCGAAGACGGTGGCGGCCGGCGACCGGCTGCGTGCAAACGACCTGCTGTTGACACCCGGCAATGCCAGGCATGTCGCCGACCGACTGTCGAAGATGCGCGGCGCGGCGATGAAGGTCGGCCAGCTGTTGTCAATGGAAGCCGGTGAATATCTCCCCGCGGAGCTCACCCGGATTCTGGCGTCGTTGCGCGAGAACGCGCACCCGATGCCGCTGGGCCAGGTCGCGAAGATTCTCGAGAGCGCCTGGGGCAGCGGCTGGGATCGCGAGTTCCGGCAGTTTTCATTCACGCCGCTGGCGGCAGCGTCGATTGGCCAGGTGCATGAGGCGACGACCAAAGATGCGCGGCATCTCGCCATCAAGGTGCAGTACCCGGGAATCAGGGAAAGCATCGACAGCGATGTGGACAATGTCTCGGCGCTGTTCAGACTCTTTCGCCTGGTGCCGGGCGACTACGATATCGCGGCGCTGCTGCAGGAGGCCAAGCAGCAACTCCACATGGAAGCGGACTACTACGCCGAAGCCGAACATATCGCGGAGTTCGGCCGGCTCATCGGTGACGACCCCGGTTTCAGTCTCCCGGTCGTCGACGGATCGCGGACCACGACCGACGTGCTCACGATGTCTTTCGTACCGGGTGTCCCCATCGAGGCTGTCGCCGACCAGCCGCAACCTGTCCGCGACCGCGTTGCGACGCGGTTGCTCGAACTGGTGCTCAAGGAGGTATTCGAGTGGCGCCTGGTACAGACGGACGCCAACTTCGCCAACTACCGCTATGCGACCGAACAGGATCGGATCGGCTTACTCGATTTCGGTGCGACGCGGCGTTACGCCGCAGGGGTTACCGACGACTTTCGTCGCCTGATGCACGCAGCCGTCACGGGCCAGCACGGCGCGATCGAGACCCAGGCGGTGAGACTGGGCTATTTTCGCGAGCACGACGCGTCGCAATATCGACAGGCCATGTGTGACATGATCAGTACCGTAGCGACACCGGTAAGACACCCGAGACCGTTTGATTTCGCTGCCTCAGACCTCGGGCGCCGTGTCGCCGAGCAGGCCGCGTCGTTGCGGCTGCGACGACGCTATATGCACCTGCCGCCCACCGACCTGCTGTTCCTGCATCGCAAATTTGCCGGCACCTACCTGCTGTGTGCCCGTTTACGGGCGCAGGTCGATGTCGCGCAACTGGTTGCGCCATACCTGCAGGGGCCGACACCGCGCCGCGCGGAATGACATGGCCTCATGAATCGCTGCGCTGCGCCCAGAGACCGGCCGCCTTCTCAGCCTGGCTCAACAGGCTGACCAGACGCGCATTCGCCTTCGCCTGGTTGGGACTCTGATCGCGACACCATGCATTCAGGGTGGCGAGAAAGATCCCGGTGAGCGCGATCTCTTCGAGTTGCCGGCGGCGGCCGCCGGAACGCAGTCCGGCCGCATCACGCCAGAACTGCACCAGGCGCGACAGGTCGAACACCATGGGCACCCAGTGGTGAACGTGTGGCAGGTGCAGCTTCGATCCCAACATCTGGGCAGTCACCCGGTGAAACGGTGCGAGGCTGTCGAACCACCGCCAGATGATGACCTCCAGACGTTCTCTGGCAGGCAGCATCCTGACGTCGTCGTTGTTCGCGAGCATGGCATCCAGAGCGCGGGCGAACCACGCATTGGCCATGGCATTGGTATCGGCGTAGTGGCGACGGATGTCGTTCACCGATACGTCGCAGCGACTTGCCAGCTCAGCGAAACCCAGGTCGTACCAGTTGTTGTTTTCGTCCGCCAGCTGCAGTGCGGCATCGAGAATCCGGTCGGCGTCAACGCCTTGCGGGTCTTCAGGACCGTACGAATCGTCGTTCATTACACCGCCCCCAACCGCTGACCAGATACCTGTCACGCGACGACTGCGGGCCAGCACGTGCCCGCGTGCCGCCCGGTCGCAGCCCGTTCCTTCGTCCGGTCTCATCGTACCAGCTCAACGCCGGGAAACGCGGCTTTCGGGCGACATCCGACAGCTCCGATACCGGTCGCTGACCGCCGGGCCCCGGTAGCCTGTTACCTCCGGGTCATCGACGAACCATCCCAACGCGACCGCACTGTGGTCCATTGCCGCAGACCGGGGCGGCGATTGGGCGGAAGTGATCGCGCAACGACGATCAAGAGCTCGCCGGACGGGTCGCTACGGCGCCGGCCCGGGAGCGGTGCCGGCGAGCCCGAGGCGTTCGCGCAGCACGACGGCGACGTTCGGCCGCCGCGCGGCGACCTGACCGGGCATTGGCGTACCCAGTGCCCGACCGACCTACCCGGAGTCGCGACGCGCCCTGTGCGAGGCGTTCGGCCGCAGGCGCAGGCGGGGAAGACGACAGGGCGTCATGTCGGTTGCCGGCCCGCCACCGCCTTGGCAGCGGCGCAGTCACGACTCAAACGCTCGCCGAGACTGCCGGTCTGTGGATGTCGGTCCGCGCTCGCGGGATACCGGCCGAATGTTCCCGGCGACCCGAAACCGGCGTGTCGCCTGGTCACGTGAACGTGATGAACACCGCCGAGGTCCAGACCTTGGCGTCATCTCCCTGGTGCGCAACCATGTACACGGGGCGATGGCCGTGCGGCCCGTTCTTGGCGCTGACCTCGAAGTTGCCGCTCACGTCACGCGGCGCCGCCGAGTCGCTGATTCGGTCGAACGCGAGAAACATGTCGATGCCGGGCAGATCCTTTTGCAGGGTCGACATCTCGATCAGCTGTTTGCCGGTCAACTCCCAACTGAACGTCGGACAGTGCACGAAAGGATTACCCTTCAGCGGATCGCCGACCTTCACATATCCGTCGATCGTACCCTCGATACGAATGTGCGCGGTCTCGAGGTGCGACACATCGAGTTCGATCGCGTCGACGTCGCCGTAGGTGTCGCTCTTGAAGCCGACGGTGGTCGCCGATTGTCGCCAGCAGGTCTCCTCGAGGTGCTCGAAGCCAAGGCCGACGAACTCGTTGATGACGGCATTGGTGATCGTGATCGTGCCCTTCCACGCCGCCCAACGGTAGCGATCCTTGATGCGGGCGCCGCCCCAGCGGAAACGGATCTTGCGGTCCGAGTAGCCCAGTTCCTGCTGCAGGTTGCGCCGCCAGATCTCACCCGTGTGATCGTACGCGATCAGCTTGTCCCAACCGCGATCGCCGAGGAAACGGTAGTTGATCTGCGCCGCTCCCTGGTGTTCGAACTCATCGCCCATCAGGTGATTGCCGCAGGTGATCAGACCGAAGGTGCGTTCGCCGGTCGACGCAAAGGTATGGCGCTCGCGCAGCGCCACGCCGATCGCCTTGCGCGTCAGCCCCGGCGCGATCACGCCGGAGATGCCGCCCTTGGTACCGAACACAGCGGTACCCGGCACGCCGCCGCCGCAGCGCCCGCGGTGTTCGTCACCGGCCATGCTGGCGCCGATCTTGTAACCGCGCTCCATCGCCTCCTGGTACAGCCAGCCGAAGTGCCCCCACGCCGAACCGATCTCGACCAGTTTCTCGAGCTCCGGATGATGCCAGTCGAGGATGCAGCGCCGACCGCCAACGTGTGGCGTCAACAAGTGACCCTCCGGGTCCTTGATGTAGGCCGCCCACAGCTCTTCGAGCGGCCAGGCCCCGGGTACCGCCTCGGTCGTGCCCGAGTCCTCGTTCCAGTCGACCGAGCGCACGTGCGTACCGTCTTTGAGGAACGGAAACTCCGGCTCCCCGTCGTGCAGGAAGATGACATTGTGATCACCGCCGGCACACGAGCTGCCACACCACTCGGTCCCCGGGTAGGCAATGAACTCACCGTCCGTGCAGATCTCGCGGATCAACTCGACGGTCTTGTTCCAGCGTTCGGTCGTGATATTGAAATCGTTGTGCGCGAACGCCAGGACGTCGAGGCCGGTGACATCCCGCCCGTAGGTCAGGTTGTACTCCGTTGAGTTCGTGCCAATCGTGTCGTTCGAATGCACGTGCAGGTCGGTGTAGAAGATGCGCGGAAAGTCGAGGTCCCGGTCGACAGTGACATAGAAGGTCTGATCCTTCACGGCCGGGTGCGCCGGCATGCTCGCCGTGATCACGAGTTCACCGGGCTGATCGGTGGGCATATCGTCGAGTAGCGACACGCACCAGCCTTGCGCCGGCATGGTCAGCTCCCTGTCATAGCAGGGCGCGCCGTCACGCGTTGCCGTTACCTGGACTTTTTCCGGGCGATCCCAGCAGGTGTTGCCCCACTGGTCTTCGGTGCGCACGCGCAACGGCAGCTTCTCACCCTGACGAACGATCCGCGACCCGGCCCATTGCAGCAGCGCCGGCGGCCCCGGCTTGATGTCGATCACCAGGTCGGGCTGCACTGCGGCGAAACGCGACGTGCCCAGCGGGTCGACATAGCAACGGAATTTGAAATCGCGCTCGGTGAATGTCTGCACACGCGTGCCCGGTCCACCGAAGCGCCGGTCGCCCATACGGATCACGATATGATCGCCGGCCTTGAGGTACCCGTCGTAGGTATCGACGATGATCGCCTTCTGAAAAGGACGCTCATGCCCCTTCTGGTCGAAGCGCACCGACAGCTTTTGCACCGATGCCGGGCTCTGCCCCTTGACCGTTGTGCCGGCGTGGTACTCGGCACTGACATAATTCGCGGCGCTCGGATCGGTCGTCTGG
Organism: Gammaproteobacteria bacterium; assembly: GCA_030065815.1. Lineage (GTDB taxonomy): Bacteria > Pseudomonadota > Gammaproteobacteria > Chromatiales > Chromatiaceae > Thiosocius. The sequence goes on from JASJCU010000068.1 coordinate 5,510, forward strand.
AACAGCTCCCAGTCGGAATAGAAGCGGAAGGTGGCCTTGAACCAGGAGCCGTCGGCCATCCCCGACTGCCCCAGCTCGTAGTCGATGACGATCTCCTGCCAGGAGCCGGCCTCCATCTCCTCGATGCTGCAACTGACCGAACCGAGGAAGGGCATGTCCTTGGTCTTCTGGTAGAGGCCCTCGGGCGCGTAGTAGTCGTCGCCGAGCACCTGTTTCAGTTCTGCGTCAGTCATCTTGTCCATGCGGGCGTCCTATGGGCTGGTGTGTGGTTGTCGTTATTGCTGGCTGTTGGCGGCGGCCGGAGCGGCGCGTTTCTTCTTGCCTTCCTGGATGCTCTTCCAGAAGGTGCGCACGACGACGAACAAGGTCAGCACCATCAGCGCCATCGCAACCGGTCGCTGGAAGAACATGAACGGGTCGTTTTCGGAGATGATCACGACCTGCTGCAGTGCGCGCTCCCATTCCGGGGCCAGGATGAATCCGATCAGGAAGGCGACGTAGGAGTAGTCGAACTTGCGCATGAAATAGCCGAGGACACCGAAGGTGAGCATCACACCGACGTCGAACATCGACGACTTGCCGAGATAGGCGCCCATCAGGCACGTGAAGATCACGATCGGATACAGCACCATCGACGGGATATTCACGGCGCGGCAGAAGAGCCGCAGTCCGAAACGCCCGACCAGCAGCAGGAACAGGCTTGCCAGCACCAGGCTGCCGTAGATGCCGTACATCAGCTGGGCATTTTCCTTGAACAGCAGAGGACCGGGCTGCATACCGTGGATCATGAACGCACCCATCAGCATCGCCGCTGCCAGGTTGCCGGGGATGCCCAGCACGAACAGCGGTATCAGGCTCGAGGCGACCACGGAGCTGTTCGCCGACTCCGACGCGGCGATGCCCTCGAGGCGCCCCTTGCCGAACTCCTCCTTGTGCTTCGAGCGTTTCATCGCCTGGTCGTACGACATGAACGACGCGACCGGCGCGCCCAGACCCGGCATCGCGCCGACGCCGATGCCGATCAGGCTGGAACGCAGCAGGGTCTTGAAGTTGGCGAAGAACTCCTTGAGGCCAATGAACCGGTCCTCGAACTTCTTCGAGAACTGGTGGGTGCACTTTGCCGCCGCGCCCTGACGCTTGATGTTTTCCAGCTGCAACAGGATCTCGGAGAACGCCAGCAGACCGATGGCGACCGGGATCAGCGACAGCCCGGCACCGAGTTGATAGACATCGAAGGTGAGCCGCGGCAGGGCCGTGACCGGCTCGGTGCCGATCAGGCCGACGGTGATCCCGAAGGCGGCCGCCGCCAGGCCGCGTCCGATCGACGTCGTACCGATTCCGGCGATTACCGTCAGCGCCAGCGAGATCAGCGCGAAGATCTCCGACGGCCCCATGAACAGCGCAACCGCGGCCAACGGTGCGGCAATGACGATGAGCACGATCGTCGACAGCAGGTCGCCGGCGACCGAGCTGTACAGGGCCATGCGCAGGCCCTTCTCGCCCTTGCCCTGTTGGGTCAGGGGGTAACCGTCCCAGGATGTCGCCGCGGCCTCGGGTGTTCCCGGCGTGCGCAGCAGCACCGCGGAGACCGCGCCCCCGAAGAAGGCTCCCTTGTTGAGCCCGACGAGAAAACCGATCGCGGTGAGCGGCGTCATGTAATAGGTCACGGGGATGAACAAGGCGATCGCCATCGGGCCATTGATACCCGGGATCGCACCGACGACGACGCCGATGGTCACACCCACGAACAGGAACATCAGGCTCTGCGGCGATATCGAATCGAGCAGACCTGCGAAGATCATTTCCATGCCGGTGTTCCCTTGTCGTTATCGTTATCGGTCATTCGAACAGCTGCGGACCGGGCACAGGTACGCCGAATCCGTAGCGCATGATGATGTAGAGCACCGACACCAGGACAACGGCGATGATGATCGACTGCAGCCAGCGCCGGCTGCCGATGATGAACTGCAGGAGCATCAGGAAGGCAAACGACGCGATTGCGTAGCCAACGTAATCGATGGCGACGACCAGCAGCGCACACGGCACCATGATGCTGACAAGGTGCACGAGGTTGACGCGTCCCACCTGCGTGAAACCGCTGTCGTCGTCGACGTCCTCGGGGAACTCGCGCTCTTCGGGAGGGATTGGCTGATTGAGGAAGGCGGCGAGCAGGACACGGACGATCGATACGACCGCCATCACCAGCATGACGCTGACCGCGACATTCGGCACCAGTGCCGGCGGGGCGCCGTATCCAGGGTAGGCCGGCGTGTAGGTCGGTATGGCCCAAGCCAGCATCAGGATGCAGAAGCCGATGATGAACAAGTAGCCAAGGGCGTCCCTGGTGACTCTCGACATGGAATCATCCTCGATCGTGACGGGCGCACGCCGCTGTGCAGGCCACCAGCCCCCGGTGCACGGAGACTGGTGGCGCGGCGTAGAATCTATTTCGCCGCTGCCTGCTTGCCGAACGTGTCGAACAGCTTGACGACGGTCTCATCGGCGGTGGCCTCACCCCACTCCACCGGCCGCATCAGCAGGTTCTCGGTGATGAACTGCGCGGTCTCGGGGTTGCTCGACAGCTGATCCGCTGCGGCCAGCAGTTTGGCCTTGGCATCCGCGTCGATGCCTTTCGGTGCGACCAGCGCAACGATCATCTCTACCTGCTCGTCGTAGCCCTGTTCGCGCAGCGTCGGCACGTCGGGTATCGGCGGCAGCCGGTCGCCGAGTGCCGCGGCGATCAGCTTGATGCTGCCTGCCTCGACGTGCTTGTAGAGAATGGCGCCGACATAGCCGACGTCGGCATGCCCACCCGTGACCGCCTTGATCACCGAAGGACCGCCCTTCGACGGTATCAGTGACAGCTTCACGCCTTCCTTCTTGGCGATGCGCACGATGGCATCGCGGTCATCGGCGCCATGGAACATCGCAACCATGGCCTTGCCATTCTTCTTGTGCCAATCGAACGCCTCTTTGAGCGTGTTCCACGGCTTGTCGGCCTTGGAAATGAATCCACTCGAATTTAGCGCCACCAACGTCAGGAAGTCGAAGTTGTCGGGCTTGTACGTGAGACGCGCATGGTGCGGGGCATAGGTGTACGCGGTCAGCGACGTGACGCCCAGCGTGTAGCCGTCTTTCCTGGCACGGCTCAGTTCGGTCGCCATCACCGTGCCGTGCGAGCCGGTGACGTTCTTGGTGTTGATCGGCTGACCGAGTATCTGGCTCATGCGCTGCGCCAGGCCGCGCGTCAGGCGGTCGATCTGCGCGCCGGGCTGGGTCATCGTCAGAAACGTGATCGGTCGGGTCGGGTAGTCGGCCGCGGCGATTCCCGTCGTGAATACGGCAACCAGCAGTCCAACAGCGAAATGGTGTGCTTTTTTCATTCGCTAATCCTCTTCTCTATCGGCGTCCATCGTCTGCAACGATAGACTGTTCTAATGCATGCACAGGTAGAAGCGTACGCAACCAGCAACTACACTTTATGTCACCCAGGCGACATTCCAATAAGAATTCGAGAAGAATCCAGGCGTAGATCGGGGCGGCGAAGAACGCCGCGTATTCACCCGGTTTGCCGCCACGACGTCTATTACCGAGGCCACCGACACGCTGTCTGTCTGCCGAACCGGGGCAGCAGCGAGGTCTCATCGCACGAGCCAGATGCCATGAAGCGAGAAACCGCTGGGCTGTTCGACGGCGGGTTTACCCGAACACCCGTTGGGCCTTTTACTTACGATTACCCTGGCGTCGACGATGGTGACGCGAGCTGGCGGGACGCCCATGCCGATTTCCTGTCGAGCATGTCCGACGTGGAACGCGCAGACCTGTTACGCCGCGCGCGCCTGCTCGAACTCGACACGCGCGACCGCCTGTTTCAGGCGGGCGATGAGTCAGACGACGTCTTCATCGTCGCCGACGGCTGCATCCGCGTCTCGCAGGTATCGCTGAAAGGCAAAGAGACCATCATCTGGCTGAATTTCAGAGGCGAGATCTTCGGCATGGCCGAACTGTTGAACGGCAACCACCGCCAGGTCTACGCCGAGGCCAACCAGCCGTCGCGCGTCTACTCGATTCGCCGGCAGGAGTTCACCGAGTTCCTCGGTGCCTGCCCGGAAGCGGCGATGAAGGCCATCAGCATCCTGTCGGCCCGGGTGCGCTCACTGGGCTGCGTACTGGCACGACACGCATCCGATACCGTGGAGACGCGGATCGCCTGTCTGCTTTCGCGATTTGCAACCATTCTGGAGAACGAGCGTTGTTGCAGCGCGGGCGGACCGAACGAGTGGTGCATCAATGTACGACTACGGCACCAGGACATCGCCAGCCTGATCGGTGCGAGCCGCCAGACCGTGACGACGACGTTGCGCCACCTGTCAGGTATCGGCGCAATCCGGATGGTCGATCGCCACATCCATATCGTCGAACCCGGCTACTTCCGGTCGCTGGTCGACGAGAACGCAGACTGAGGCATGGGGCCGACGATACCGACCCGGGTACTGGACTGGCCGGCCGAGGCAGCCGTCTACCCGGGCGACGGCGTCCGCGGCTTCAGCGCCCATGGCAGCAACCTCGCGCTCGACTTTCATGGCGACCCCGCCACCGCGGAACTGGCGGTGTTCTCCGACGGCAACCACCACATGGCGCTCGAGGCCTGTGTCCGGGCGTTCGTCGAGGCCACGCCCGGCGTCGCTGATGTCTTCTACACGACGACACCGCCCGGGTTACTGGTCGATGCCCTGAGGGGCGACGGCCTGGCGCTCGGCAACCTGCGTATCACGCGCAAGCCGGACGTGTTTATCGGCCCGTCGAACATCCTCGACGGCCTCGCGGCGGATGGATTCGTCAACACACACACGGCGTTCGCGCAGAGCCAGGGTACCGTCCTGCTGGTGCGTAAGGGCAATCCCAAGGCGATCACCGGGCTCTCAGACCTGCTGTCCGATGACGTCATCCTGACCTGCTCCAATCCGCAGACCGAGACCGCGAGCTTCGCCGTCTATCGCGAGGCCGTCAGTCTGCTCGCGCACGACGCCGGCATGGACGAGCAGGCCATCATCGGCAAGCTCTCGACGGCCGGACCCACGACCGTGCATTCGCAACTGATACATCACCGCGAGGTACCCGAGCTGATCGCGTCGGGACAAGCGGACTGCGCCGTGATCTACTACCACCTCGCGCTCCGCTACAGCCGGATCTTTCCCGAGCTCTTCGAGTTCATCGATATCGGCGGCCTGGTGCTGGGCGACACCGAGTCCAGGCACCCCTTTACGCGCTACCACATCGGCCTGGTGGGCGACGGCGGCTCATCGGGCGAGGCATTCGTCAGCTTCATGCAGCAAGACCTCGCCAAAGCGCTCTACCAGGCCCATGGGCTTCGTCCGTTGTGAAACCCACGGTGCGCCACTGCTGCGACACGCGGTGAAGCCTTACGCCGGACGGCCATGTTCCGTTGCCGACCTCGGTGCTGCTACTGCGCGGTTCGCCGGGTACGCTGTCGTGCAGCCTGTCGAGCGCGAGACCACCGGTAGCCGACGCTCGCCAGCGCGATGCTGATCAACAGCAGCGTCGCGGGCTCCGGCGCGGCGGCGGAGTCGACACTCCTGCCCATCACGCTCAAATTGAAGATCCTGTCCGGCGGCTCGGCATCACTGGTCATGCGAAGGGTGGTCTCGAACAGACCGAGCTCCAGCGGTGTGAAGCGCAGCGTGACATCGAGGAATTCGCCTTCGTACATCAGTACTGACGGCGGGACACCCGTCAACACGTCGGTTCCGTTGAGCACGAAGCCGTCGAAAAAGAACGGATCACTGGGGTCGTCCAGAAATCGGAATTGCTCAACCGTCAGTGGAATCGGCTCGGTCGACAAGACCCGGAAGGTGGCAAATCCGGAGGTTCCGACGTCGACGTCACCGAAGTCCAGTACGCTCGGCGTGACATCGACGCTTTGGGCGGCCGCCGGCGGCACCGCGGCAAACATGCCGCATACCACGAGCACGGCCAACGCGAATCCGGTCGTCTGTCTCATGTCATTCAACTCCCTGTTGCGACATCGATCCAACCGTCGATAGCGGCGCGAGCGCGAACGCTCTCCAAACCACGTCATGCAATATTCATACGAGCGATGCCAAGTCCCTGTAACGCCTTACCTTTAATTCCTCCCCGCATACAACCCTGCGCGCATCTGTAAAGATTGCTGACGTTCGACGCCCGGCCTCCCGACAACGCCGCTTTTGGCGCACAGCACTCGAGCCTTCTTGCGACGAGGCAATCCAGTGCCAAGTCCCGACTGTCAATCATCCCAGGAAGGTTTAACCTTGCGGCGTGACGACAATCCCAGCAAACCCGCCACGCTCGCGCAGACGCCGCGGTCGACGTGCACTATGAGGACGCAGAGCGTCTGCCTCGGATTGGTAGTGACGTCGCGGCGCCCAGGCTTTCTGGCGCACGGCAACGGCATGCGCACCTGTCGGGATTGATGGAAACGGATAACGCAGCGCATACCAAGCCGCTTGCCGGCGCCGTGGGCATCCTGTTGCTTGCCGTGCTCGGGGCGCAGACGATGATCCTGGAGCTGGCATTTCCGCGCCTGATCGCACCGGCGTTCGGCAACACGCTGTTCGCCTGGACCGCCATTATCGCTGTCGTGCTGACGGCGCTTGCATCGGGCTATGCGCTGGGCGGTCATCTGGCGAAGCGCCGCGAGATCACCGGCACCGCATCTGCCCTGGCAATTGCCTCGGCCGTCTGGGTACTCGGGCTCAGCCTGTTGGGCGGTCCCGCAGTAGGTATGCTGGCGGGCCTGGATCTGATGCTGGGCCCTCTCGCGGCATCTGTGCTGCTGGCGGCTGTGCCGGCTCTGCTCGCCGCCGCGGTTGTCCCCCTCGTCGTCGCGGCACGCCCCGACGCAGCCGGGCGAGCGGCGGGAACCTGCTTTGCGTGGTCGACCGCGGGCAGCATCCTGGGCGTCCTCGCCACCGGCTACCTGCTGCTGCCGCGACTCGGCATCGCGGGTAGCCTGCAAGTCGGCGCAGGGCTCGTGGTGTTGGCGCTGCTGCTGGGCCTACGAGCCCGTATTGGCCTGGTCGGCCTCGGTCTGCTGTCGGCCGCTATCGCACTCGCGCCCAAACCCGAGCCCGACGTGCTCTACGCACACACCAACGCCTACCACCAGATCCGGGTTGTTGCCGAACCAGGCCAAGGCGCCCGCGTGCTCTACCTCGACAGCACCGTCGAGGGTGCGATGCTGCCGGGCAGCATCAACCCGGGCCTCGCCTACCAGCGCGCAATCGGCAAGCTCAGCCGTGCCGTGCCGACCCTCAGACGGGCGTTCTTCATCGGCGGTGGCTCATTCAGCATGCCGAAGTACCTGCACGCGACCCTGCCTACTGTCGTTGTCGACGTCGCCGAAGTCGACCCGGACGTGACGACTGCGGCACGCATCTATCTCGAACTGCCGGACACGCTCAACGTCGAGGGCCTGGACGGGCGTCGCGCACTGGCGCAACGCGACAGCGACCGGTATGACCTGATCGTCAACGACGCCTTCCACGGCGTGCGCAATGTGCCGTTCCACCTGCTGACGCGGGAGTTCGTCGAGTTGGTCCGCGCGCGCCTGACACCCGACGGCCTGTATGCGGTCAATATCGCGAGCAGTGACCCGGCGGGCGGCCTGCTGCACAGTGTCACGAAAACCCTTCAGGGTGTATTCGGCCATGTGACCTGGTTCAAAGCGCATACGTCTCCTGCGGGCGTGACCAACACCTGGATCCTGGCCAGTCGTGCCCCGCTGACGCTGGGATCGCCAGCGGCGACAGGCGCGACGGCCCAGGTACTGACCGACGACGATGCGCCTGTCGAGTACCTGATTGCCTCGGAGTTGCTCCGAAGTTCACGGTGAACGCGCCACTCTGCCGACTCACTGCCTTCGAATGCGCGGCGCACTCATGGCGCCGAGCGGGCGGCGCTGGTTTAGCGCGACTACGCGGGATGCGACAACCAAGACCCAAGCGAAGCGGCAGGCGGCAAAATACGCACCATTGGGTTCCGTCTCTTTCAAGCAGCCGGTGATCTGCTGCTCGGGGAACCTGTGCCTATCGGCCGCAACCTGCGTTGAAAACAGACACCAGTGAGGTCGGACCGGTTGGGAAATCGGGGTGCAGGTCGCGGGCGCTGCAATGCCGAACACCGACCTTCGATGATGGGAGGGGTTTCAAGAGCAATCCGTCATGCAATCGTGGACCGTGATACTTGGATCCCGGTCAGCCTGATCCCTCGATACCGGATGCATCGCGCACTGCAGTGCGTGGCAATCAAGCGTTGCAGGTTCGGCACCTGCTCGGGCCATGAACGGCGCTGGGACCACCCGACCGGCGATCGATAGACACTCGATGGCGGGTCCTGGAGCTCGGCGACGGGGCGGCCTGTCGGCCGCCCCTTTCTCAAGAGCCTACGGCGCGAAGCCTCATCGGCGCCTACTCCGCGGGCGAAGGCGTATCGCGGACCCAGGAGTTGCCGCGCTCGTGGGTCATCTCGAACGTGAAGCCCGTGACCTTCCAGCCGTCTGCGGTCCGGACCAGGGTGTGGGTGTAGTTCCCCCAGACTTCCCAGAGTGGGTTGCCATTGCCTTCCATCTTGTTCCAGGCATAGCCCTGCGAATAGACGGTTGCGTAGTCGCCATCGATTTGAACCAGCCCGTGACCGCGTTGATGGTGGCTCTGTTTGGCGGGGCCCAGGTTTGCTGCCCAGCCGCCGATCAGGTCGTCTGACGGAATGGTTGCCGGCGGCTGACCGCTCAGGCTCGAGAAGTCGACAGCCACCTCGTCGGCGAAGTGGGAACGCGCCCGGCCCCAGTCTTTAGCATCCACGGCCGTCTCGATCTCGGTCGGGATGCGCAGGACGGCCAGTTCGTCCTGGAGGAGACTGGCGACAGCTGTCTGTGCGCAGCCAATCAAGGCCAAGCCGAGAAGAAACTGTTTGAAGAATTTCATGATCCGACTCCTTATCCAAAGTGCATTCAGTGATCAACCGGGCACGAAGTAGCCGTCCACCTTGAACACTTCGCCGGTGACGAACGAGGCCTCGTCGGATGCGAGCCAGAGGACGGCCCTGGCCACCTCGTCCGACGTACCGGTGCGCTGCATCGCGTGCAGGCCAGCGAACTCCTGAATCTCCTCCGGGCTCAGGTCACGACCGGTGATGGCCTTCATGAAGCCGGTATCCGTGATCGCGCCGGGGGCGACTGCGTTCACCCGGATGTTTTTCGGCGCAAGCTCCATCGCGACCGACTTGGTCATGCCCGAGACGGCCCATTTCGACGCCGCGTAGGCCGCCGCCCCGCCAAGCCCCTTGAGGCCGACGATGGACGACGTGTTGATGATCACCCCGCCACCCTGGCGCTCCATCTGTTCGGCTTCCCATACCATGCCCATGTAGACACCACGGGTGTTGGTGTCGAAGAGGTTGTCGTATTCGGCACGGTTGTCATCGGTCGTGACGCCGAAGACCTGGCCGACGCCGGCGTTGTTGAAGGCGATGTCGATGCGACCGTGGGTGTCGACAACGGCCTTGATGAAGCGCTCGAGCTGGGCGGTGTCGCGCACGTCACAAGGCAGGTATTGCGCCTTGCCGCCGCTCGCTCTGATCCCGGCCTCGACCTGTCGGCCCAAGGCCTCGCGGCGACCATTGAACACCACGGTTGCCCCTTCCCGGGCAAAGTGCTCGGCGGTCACGCGACCGATTCCGGACGTGGCTCCGGTAATCAGCACGACCTTGTTGGCAAAGCGTCCGGTAACGGTTTCGGCAGATGCGGCATGGGCCGTGGTGCCGACGGCAGCAGCGGCAACGGCAGCGGCGCCGCCGGTCAACAAGGCCCGGCGCGATAGCATGGGCGTTTTGGTCATGGCAGGTCTCCTTGATCGATTGAGCCACGTCGTCTGTGGCGGTGATCACAGGATGCCAAGTCGGCGCGGGGTCTTCAGGACCGGTGATTGCTCACGCGGTGCCCATTCTTGCGCCTACGCGCTCTTCTGTTGACGGTACGCTCCAGGGGTGACGCCAAGCCGCCGCTTGAAGGCCTTGATGAAGTGGCGCTTGTTCTGCCAGCCGGCCTGCCGGGCGACCGCCTCGATCGAGGCCTCCGTGGTCCGTAGCGGGTGCGCCGCCCGCTCGATGCACCGACGGACCAGGCACGCATGCTGCGCCCTCCAGGACCGAATGCCGTTTCCCGAGTTCGTGCATTCTCTCGAAGGTGGATTATTCAACCTTCCCGGCATTCGATGTGCCCAAGATTCGTCGGCCGCCAAATTGGCCCCTGCGCGTCAGCTCTCGCTCAGGCTGAGGGAGCAGAGACTCCCTATCGATCGGGTCGACCCCGCAACGCGGTTTCGAGACCGCTGATTCCGGAACACTGGTGTTCATGACGCCGATTCCCTGACAGGACCGCCATTGTGCGACCCGCTGGCCCATCGCATCAACGCGATGCACCAACGCAGAAAAATCGGGCGCGGAGCACGAGCCTGTTTACGCAAGCCTCCTCGCCAATCGCCCAACAGACGGCGTCGACGAGCCTTCAAGCGACGAGTTTTGAAGCAATCCAGCCTCTTCTTCTGGAACCAATAAGTCTGACCCATTGATTCCCATCAGTCACCTGTTCGTCCCAATGAGCCAGTGCAAGCTCTTCAGGCATTACTCGGTGGGGCAAACGGCCCGGTCAACATGCCCATCGTGACATCAATGTCCGTTCCCTGGATCGAGGATGGCGCATCCGGGGAGGATAAGAACATAACCACATCGGCCATTTCCTCGACCGTGTTGGTTCGGTGTTCGATGTTCGGCGCAGGTGCGTCCTGCGCGTTCAATCCCATTGCTTCCAGAGAACGGCGGCGCATCTGTGTGTCCACACCGCCCGGCGAAATGGATACAATCCGAATGCCATGTTTGCCGTAATCAAGCGCGGCGTTCTTGGTGAGGCCCAACACGCCGTGCTTGCTTACGGAATATGGTCCGATGCCGGCAAAGCCGCCATGCGCAGACACGCTGGCGTTGTTGATGATTACGCCGCGCAGATCCCCCCGACCCTGCGGCCGGTTTTTCAGCATGTGCCGGATTTCATGTTTCATTGACAGGAACACCCCGCGTGCATTCGTGTTCCAGATATCATCAAAATCGGCGACATCGATGTCGGCGAGTGGTTGGTTGTCAGCGAGTTTGCCATTCCCAAACACCACGCCTGCATTGTTGAACGCCACGTCGATTCTTCCGTGCTTCTCAACGACGGCATCGATAAAGGCTTTCACGTCATCTTCATTGCGGACATCGGATCGCACGAAGGTGGCATGGCCGCCAAAGTCGCGGATTTCATCCTGTACCTTTTGCCCCATATCGGCGCGGCGACCGTTGAAGAAGACCTTACCGCCCTCGAGGGCAAACGCCTTGGCCGTACCTTCGCCGATACCGGATGTCGCGCCAGTGATCAGGATGACGCGATCCTTGAATCGACCGTTCGGATTGAACGCGCCGGGTCTCAGCGTCGATTGTTGAGCCAAAGCCGCGCCGCTCGTCGCGGCAATCGACGCGGCCCCGGCAAACAAGACGCCGGCGCCTTTGATGAAGTCGCGGCGGTCCTCGTCCGCATGTTGTGTGTTGTCTTGATCGCGCATCTTGTGACCCCGGCCCTCAAGCGGTATATCTTGCGTTCGCACCGGCGGCGACATCGATAATCGTTCCGGTAATGTATTGCGCGGCATCAGACGCCAGGAAGACGGCTGATCCTGCAATGTCTTCGGGCTGGAGCATTCCAACAGGCATCTTGTGATAGTTGTTTCGCATCCAGTCGTTGAAGCCTGCCAGTTCCTCGGCGGTCTTCGGGCCGCCTAGTCCGGTCACAACGCCGGTCGGCGCAATGCCGTTGACCGTCACATTGTGAGCGCCCATTTCTATCGCGGCGGATTTGATCATCCCCACGATTGCCCATTTGGATGCGACATAGGCTGGATTCATGTCATTACCCTGACGGCCGAAGGTGGAAGTGATCGCAATGACGCGGCCTGCCTGGTTGTCGCGCATGTGCGGCAAAATTGCGCGCAACGTGTTCGCTGTGCCTTTGACATTGACGTCTGTATTCAGATTCCAGTGATTGAGGAAGTCCGACTTGCTGGTTCCTGTGAACGTGACGTTGTTGTTCACACCAGCATTGGCAACGGCGATGTCGATTCTGGAGAATTGTTCTAGGGCTTTCGCAACAGCGGCTTCGTGTGCATCCAGATTGCGGATGTCCGCCAGCACAGGCACAGCCTCCACGCCCTTGGCTTTGGCATCGGCAACTGTCTTGGCCAGATCATCGCTGGTTGACATTGGCACATCGTGGCCACTGATATCCTGCCCGATGTCGAGTGCCACAATGTTTGCACCGGCCTCAGCCATGGCCACAGCTATCGCGCGCCCGATACCGCGCCCTGCACCAGTGACGAGGGCTGTCTTGCCTTGCAGGACCTTCGGAACGGCGGAGTTGCCAGTGCCCTGCGCAAACGCCGAAGCCCCGCTCATGGCGGCTAGACCGGCACCTGCCGCGAGGACACCAGCTCCTTTAATAAAGTCACGACGCGCGCTGTCTGTCGCGGCTTTCTTGGTTTCGCTTTTCATCGTACGTCTCCTTGGCTGGGAAGGGCCATAAGCCTGCGTGGCAACGTCTTTCGACCTAACCCGGCCCCGGTAGTCGGCGCGACCTCGTTGGCAAAGCGTCCGGTTACGGTTTCGGCAGATGCGGCATGGGCCGTGGTGCCGACGGCAGCAGCGGCAACGGCAGCGGCGCCGCCGGTCAACAAGGCCCGGCGAGATAGCATGGGCGTTTTGGTCATGGCAGGTCTCCTTGATCGATTGAGCCACGTTGTCTGTGGCGGTGATCAAAGGATGACAAGTCGGCGCGGGGTCTTCAGGACCGGCGATTGCTCACGCGGTGCCCATTCTTGCGCCTACGCGCTTTTCTGTTGACGGTACACCCCAGGGGTGACGCCAAGCCGCCGCTTGAAGGCTCTGATGAAGTGGCTCTTGTTCTGCCAGCCGGCCTGCAGGGCGACCGCCTCGATTGAGGCCTCTGTGGTTCTCAGCAGGTGCGTTGCCCGTTCAATGCGTCGACGGATCAGGTAGGCATGCGGCGTCTCGCCGGTTGCGGCCTTGAAACTGCGGGCAAAGTGGAACGGGCTCATCCGCGCGGCGGCGGCCATGTCCTCCAGCGAGACGACCTCATGCAAATGGGCCTCGGCATAATCGACCGCGCGCGCCAGCCTCGGGTCGGTGGGGCTGAGCACGCGCTCCAGCGAGTCCGCGTGTTGGTCCACGACCTGCAGCAGATGGACAGCGAGCGCCCGCAGCATGGTCTCACGGTACACCAGCCCGTCAGTCTCGCTGTCCCCTGCACGGTGGATCGCCAGCGCCATCTCGAGGATGACCGGGTCCTGAAAGCCGTAGAGGGTCGGAAGCGAGACATCTCGCCCACTGCTCAGCTCTTGGAGCACGGCCGGATCGAGCGAGACGTTGAGGAAGGCGGAAGCGCCCGTCCACCGGCATCGTCCATCGATCCCCCCGTCGATGACCCAACCGACCCCGGGCGCCAGCGGCACACGCAACAGCTTGTCTGAACCGTACGCGGCGTGATGATCATCGACCGGGTTGAGCACGAAGCCCACCGTCGGGGAATCGAACTGAAAGGTTACGTCCGACGAACCGGCACGGGCGAACGACGTAAGACTACCGCGCGTCTCGATCGTCGCTTCAGTCAGGACCGGATGTCGTTTTTCGAGATCGTGCATGCCCCAATACCTGAATGCCGCGGCCTGATCGGCACGTTAAATCGGTCAAAAAACCGCTGGTCGTCGTTTCAGACCGTGCCAACGCACTGCGTACTGCCATGGCTGGGCGGGCAACGGTTCCCGCCGATCACTGGGCCCATCCAGCAACTCAGGACTTCAGCCCTCTGGTCCGGCGTCGCAGGGATTGACGGCGCGTAGATTTGCCCGCGTAGGCTCTCTGAGAACCGCCGATCTCAATCCATCATTGAAAACCATGACCACTCGGGAGTTTAGGCCGTTGGCATAGAGCGGCAAACGCAAGACAACCTCATACTTATTGACAGATTCGACGTCGAGTGAAGCGGTTGGCGTCAGCGATCAACGGCCTGATTGCCACTGCAGCTCTCAGTCCTGCCCCGACCACCCTGTTGCGAACCGCTTAAACTGGGAGGTTACAGTGATCTGCGCGGCACTATGGTCCTCCCCGAACTTCAAATCCTCCTCTTGTCGCAGCGTTGGAAAGTTCGCCGTTCGGGTCGGCGGCTCGGAAAAAGGTTCGGCATACCTGTTGCCGGCAGCGATTTTTCTCACGACCAGGCGGAGTCGGCGCGATCGGATTGGCTGCCATCGAACATCGCGGCGGTGTCACACGCACAACGAAAACTATTCTGTGCGCTAGATCTGACACGGAGAGCTTCTCAGCACGGCCAATCGAGGCAGCTGCAAGCCAAGCGCGACGCGAGCCCCTGCCGCTATCGGCGTGCCTGACCTGTTGGCGCCGGCGTCCCTTTGTCGAGGACCTCCATGGTTGTGCACTTCAGGATCGTCGTCAGATCGCCGGCGAGTGGCGAGGCGGCATGTGCGCCAAGCAGCCGCAGCTCAACCGGGGGCAGTGGTGGCAGACGCTCCCAGTCGCCGACGTCGACGATGTCGCCCGGCACGCTATGCCCGATCCGGACACCGATCCCGAAGTGCGATCGGAGCGCGGCCCAAACCGCCGGGAGGCTTGGCGTGGTCAGGGCGGCGCGCCATCGGCATCCGGCGCGATCGAGAGACGCGAGCGCCGCCTGCCGAAACAGACAGGGGTGGTTGAACAACACCAGGGGCACCGTCGCACGCCGCGCCGGTTCGGCAAAGCCTTGGTGCGCGAGCCAACGCACCGGAAGCTCACAAAGCAACTCGCCTTTCGCGCCCGAGTCCCTCGGGAAGAAGGCAATCGCGGCGTCGAGACGCCCTGCCTCGATGTCGTCGTTGATGGTGTGATTGTTGCCGGCGCGCACCGTGACATGGACGTCCGGATGTCGATCGGCAAACGCCCGGACGGCGGCTGGCATCACATCGTCGAAGAAGTCCTGTGGCAGACCCAGCCGCACCGTCTCGGGCGCCACGGCTGCCCCAACGGCACTGGCCGCCTTGTCGTTCAGCGCAATGATCTGGCGCGCATACTGAACCAGGGCGTCACCGGCCTCCGTTGGCACGAGGCCCCTGCCCTGCCTGACGAACAGCTTGACGCCGGCCTGCTGCTCCAGCTTCTTCAACTGCATGCTCACCGCCGACTGGGATCGGCCAAGCTCGTTGGCGGCCCTGGCGAAACTCCCCTGGTCGATCCCGGACACAACGGCACGCAGGGCATTGATGTCGAAAGTCGTAGTCATACCCGTTTTCCTGAACTGGAGTTTTTGAATTATTCGTTTTTCTAAACATTAGCCCGAAGCTAGTCTGCCCATCAAGACATCACATGACGTCCGCGCGAGATGCCGCCCTGCGTCATCCCGCCTTGATCACGGAGATGACATGCGAACCGCCGGCGCGAACCTCTCGGCTGCCCGGGTGCTGCGCGATCCGCGGCTGATCCTGCTCGCGGGAACGCTGATCGCGTTGATCGCGGTCGGCACACGCCATTCGTTCGGGCTGTTTCTGAACCCGATCACGCAGGCCTTGCCATCGATCGATCGCGAGGATTTCGGTTTCGCCATTGCGCTGCAGAACCTGATGTGGGGACTCGCCCAACCCGTTGCAGGCATGATTGCCGATCGCTGCGGCAGCGCCCGCGTCATCGTCGCGGGTGGCGCACTCTACGCAGCGGGGTTGGTCTTTGCATCGGCCAGCTCGACGGCTCTCGGCCTGACGCTGGGACTGGGCGTCATGGTCGGCATCGGGCTGAGCGCGACGACCTATGCCGTGGTGCTCGGCGCCGTTGGACGCCGCTTCGCGCCAGAGCGCCGCACCACCGCCCTGGGCATCGCCTCGCTGGGCGGGTCGATCGGCATCTTCCTGTCGGTTCCGGTCACCCTCGCCCTCATCGACACCCTCGATTGGGCGATCGCGCTGATCTGCCTGGCGCTCGTCGCGCTCACGATATGCCTCATGGCGCCGATGCTGTCTGGTCGGACTGATGCAGAGGGGCCCGAACAGTCGCTGGGTGCGGCGCTGTCGGAGGCGCTGGAACACAGAGGCTTCGTCCTTTTGCTGCTCGGGTTTTTCGTTTGCGGTTTCCAACTCGCCTTCATAGGGACGCACTTGCCTGCGTACTTGCTCGACCGGCAGCTCGTTGTGTGGCTCGGCGGCGCGGCATTGGCGACCATTGGGATCACCAACATAGTCGGCACGCTGGCGTGCGGTGCGATAGGGGACCGCTTCAGCAAGAAGAACGCACTTGCCGCTCTCTATCTGGTCAGAGCGGCCGTGGTCGTCGTCTTTGTCATGACGCCCCCGTCCACCGCGTCGACGTTGTTTTTCGCGGCGATGATCGGTTTCACGTGGCTCGGTACGGTCCCGCTGACGACCGCAATCGTCGCCCAGGTCTTCGGCCCGCGATACCTGGCAACGCTGGTTGGTATCGTGTTCCTGATGCACCAACTGGGAAGCTTTCTGGGGGCATGGCTCGGTGGTCTCGCCTTCGAGCTGACCGGGTCGTACGATCTGATCTGGTGGAGCGTGGTCGTGCTCGGCGTAGTCGCTGCACTGCTTCACTGGCCAATAGACGAGCGACCGATCCCAGCGACCGTGCGGGGTGCTGCCGAGGTTCTCGGCCGTGGTTGATCGTAGATGGACCATCGGCTGCGTCAGCGCGGTGGCAATCGTGCTTCTCGTCTACCTCTGGCTGGTCGTAGCCAGCGATTACGTTCGCTACTTCATGAATGCAGCGTTCAATCGATTCATGTGCTGAGCGGCGCCGGGTCTCGCACCGGTAGCCCTGCAACGCGCCTGGCGCGAATGGAGAGGCATCAGACATCGGCGATGCGACACCCAGTACCGTGCCGATCCTGCAAGGGTTCCATGTCGAGATCACAATCGGTCTCACCAATGCCCTGCTACACCGGTTCGCGACAACAACTGTGGATATCATCCGCGGTGAGCCCGGCAACGCAGTCCGCTGCTTCGGCAGAGACGCGACCGCCGACCATGGCCAATGGGTATTTGCGTCGTTCTGGCCGGACGCCGAAGCTGTAGAGCGGCACTTCGGCGATGACTGGCTGAGTCCCGTTCCACCGAGAGGCCACGATAACCTGATCGACAAGGGCTCTGTTTGCGATGTCGACTGAGGCCACGGTTGATCGTCCGGCGGACCGCTTGAACCCTGCCGCACGGCAAGCCGCGCGCAGGCGTGTCGCCAGAAGGGAAATCTCTGTTTCGCACAGCGTCAGGGCGATGAGGTTCAGGACCGGCGACGAATTCGGTAGCATTGGTGCAACTGTCAGATCGTGGCACATCCCCGACCATTGAGGATCGGCCACCCCACCCATGCCGCGCGAGGTAGCGCATGAGCCACAAGCATGCATCCCTGATCCGCACGATCTTCAAGGACCCGGTCAGTAGCAACATCCACTGGCGCGAGATCGAGTCCCTGCTGCACCATCTGGGCGCCAGCGTGGAGCCCATCCACGGGGCACGCTTTCGCGTGTTGCTCAACAACGTGGAAGGCGTCCTGCACCACCCTCATCACAGCAACGTGTGCACCAAGCAGGACATCAAGAACCTTCGCCAGTACCTGGCCTCGGCCCGTGTAACCCCCGCGTTGTATGAGGAAAAGCACAAGAACAAAAGCTGAGCAGGAATTGGCGTATGCGGCGTGGCTTATAATCATCAAAACATATCGGCCGCGCCCAACCGCTGGGCCCGTGCGAACGCCACCGACGGCGCCATCGGGCTCGCAGCACCGTGAATTCGGGAAGCACCATGCGCCGACCTGCTGAGGAAAATGCCATGAATGCACGCCAACTTGGGACGTTCTCCATCCTGCTCACCGCGGTCGTGGGTACGAGTACGGCGTGGTCGAGCCAGAGTCTGCCTGCGACCTCGGCAGCGCAATCGCATGCGACTGTGCCGAGGGGTGCCGCGGCAGAATCGGAGAACAATGCCGGCGCCGCTGATCGGGGCCTGCCAGGCATCGTCGATGAAGAAGAGATCCCGGCGTATCTGCGCATGGATCCGTGCGACACCGAAGACTCGTGATGCCTTCTCAGGCCACGTTGGCTACCTGGAAGGCAGCCGCGCTCGGCGAATTGCCCCCTTTAGGCAACCGTCCCGGCCGTCGACGCTACCCACATCCCTCCGTGCGCCGGACGCACTGATCCGCGCACACCTTTGGCTGCTGCCGACGCGCAACGCGCTCGTTTCTGACCGCCTCAATAGGCCTTCTTGTTGCGCCACCGCCCAGGGGAAGCGTGCGGCCAACAGCGTTGCCCGGAATGATTGTCTTGCGGACCTGCAGGGATACGAATGATGGCTGGCGAAGATCGCGGCAACATCCTCTACGCGCGCGAACCTGGTACGCCCACTACTGCTGAAGCCTTCGCACAGTACCGGGGGGTTCGGCGTCACTCCAGGCGACCGGCCGCATTGGACGACTCGATGCTGCACAGCTTCGTTGGGCGGCCGTGCCGCGGCAACCACGGACGAGGCCGGGTACCTGAGGTGACGCGCTGACTCCAGTCAACCGCGCTGACAGGTCGTGAGCGATGACGCCGGTGCGCCGGTTGCCACCCGCCCGCCTATCCGCGACGCAGACGCGATGTCCGCCGCACGACCCATGCACCTGCCAAACCCCGGGTCACAACGGCATCGAGACCTGCCTCTATACTTGTTCACACGCGCAGCGGCCGCCCGGGTTTGATGCGATATTCCTTCTCGAACATCGAAATCGATACGGAGCGGTTCGAATTGCGCCGCGATGGTGAGTTGTGCAGCGCCGAGCCAAAGGTATTCGATCTGCTCGTGATCCTCGTCCGCCACCCTGGTCAAGTGCTCAATCGCGACATGCTCGTAGAAAAGGTATGGGGTGGCAGACCGGTAGCGGAAACGACAATCTCCACGTGCATAAAGCACGCCCGTCGCCTCCTCGGCGACACCGGCAACACCCAGCGTTTCATCAAGACCCTACGCGGTCGTGGATACTGCTTCGATGCCGACGTTAGGGTCGACGATAACCTACTCACCGAACCTCCCGCGCCGGCTGCCGCGCGACGAGGCGATGCTGCCGCGACACCGGCATTACTGGTCATGCCGCTCAGGGCCGTGTCGGAAACCGGCATGGCGACACAGCTGGCGCAGACGCTGGCCGCTGGCCTGACGACGCTTCTGGGCCGGATCCCGTTACTTCGCTTGGCCGTTCATCCCGGCACCGGCAATGAAAAAACCGCTACGCCTAGTGCTCG
>JASJCU010000069.1 GCA_030065815.1 Gammaproteobacteria bacterium
CAGTGGTCAGCGCGCACACAACCGCGGGCCCGGAGATGCAGTAGAGTGGTAACCGGATGCCTGTCCGAACCCACGGATCGATCGACATGCGCTCGCCGACACGCTGGCTACCGAACCTGCTCGCGACGGATTCGCGCTACCGGCTCGCCGGCTGGCTTTTCGTCCGCGTGCTGGCAATCGTTTACTTCGCAGCGTTCCTGTCCACGGCACTCGAGATAACGGGCCTGGTCGGCGAACACGGCATCCTGCCGGCCGGCGAGCACCTGCAGCGGCTGCGCGACGCCGCCGGCGCCGCCGCTTGGGTGCGCTTCCCGACGCTGTTCTGGATCGTTCACAGCGATGCCGCGCTGCTCGCCGTCAGCTATGCCGGCTGCGCGTTCGCCGTGCTACTGCTGCTCGGCTGGCGACCGACGCTGTCGCTGGTCGTGCTGTTCGCGCTCTACCTTTCGCTGTTCAAGGTCGGCCAGATCTTCTTCAACTTCCAGTGGGAGTACCTGCTGCTCGAGGCCGGGTTCCTGGCGATATTCATTGGCGGCGGGCCGAGCCGGCTGCTGGTGTTCCTGTTCCACTGGCTGCTGTTCCGCCTGCGCTTCCTGTCGGGTCTCGCGAAGCTGCACAGCGACGATCCCAGCTGGGCGGGCCTGACCACGCTCAATCACTACTTCGAGACCCAGCCGCTGCCGCACATCGGCGCCTGGTACGCCCACCAGCTGCCCGACTGGCTGCTGCGCGCCGGTACCGGCTTGACGCTGTTCGTCGAGCTGCTGGTACCCTTCTTCATCTTCCTGCCGCGCCCGTTCCGGCTGTTCGCGGCCGCGGCGACGATCCTGATCCAGCTGCTGATCATCGCGACCAGCAATCACAATTTCATCAATCTACTGACGATCGCGCTGTGCCTGTTCCTGCTCGACGACGCCGCGCTGCGCCGGCTGCTGCCGCGACGCCTGGCGCCCGATTCGGCGCCGCACAGGCCGGCGCTGGCCAGGCTCGCGCTGCTGCCGCTGGTCGCCGCGCTGATCGTACCGACCAGCCTGTACGCGGCCTGGGAGTACTTCGGGAGCGGCCAGCGGCTGGCCTGGGATCACCCGGTCAACTGGGTGCGCGGCTGGGGACTGGGCAACGTCTACCACATCTTTCCGACCATGCAGGTCGAGCGCCACGAGCTGACGATCCAGGGCAGCCACGACGCCAAGGCATGGCAGTCGTACCGCTTTCGCTACAAACCGAACGCGGCCGACGAACGCCCGCCGTTCATCGTGCCGCTGCACCCGCGGTTGGATTGGATGATCTGGTTCATAGCGCCGCAGAACCCGGCGATGCGGGCCTGGTTCGACCGCTTCATGTGGCGCCTGCAGCAGGACGCGCCGGCGGTCACCGGCCTGCTGGCGCACAACCCGTTCGCCGACCGTCCGCCGCGCCACCTGCGCGTGCTGGTGCACCGCTACCGCTTCACAAGCGCGGCCGAACGCCGGCGCAGCGGGCGGATCTGGCATGTCGACTACCTCGGCGAGTTCCCGCGCGTGCCGCCGCGCCGGCCGTGACGGCGACCGCGGACGCGCTCAGCGCACGAAGAAGCCCTGAGCACGCAGGAAATCGCGCATGTGCGCGCGCTTCTTGCCCTGTATCGCACGCGCGGTCGGCGCCGACCAGTCGGCGCTGCGCGCATTCGCGTCGCGCGCCGCGTAGTAATCGGCCATTTCGGCATCGTAGGCCTGCATGCGCGGCGCCGGCGGGTCGAGGTAGCGATCCTGGTGCAGCACCAGGTCGGTCGGCAGCCGCGGTTTGACCGCGTTGCGCTGGTCCGGCCAGCCGAGGCACATGCCGAACACCGGCACGACCAGCCGCGGCAGCGCCAGGGTCTCGACGACGACGTCGGGCGCGTTGCGAATGCCACCGATGAACACGCCGCCCAGCCCCTGCGACTCGGCGGCGAGCATGACGTTCTGCGCCATCAGCGCGACGTCGACGATCGCGGCGACGCTGTGCTCGGCATAGCCGTCGAGCGCGCCTTCGCCGACGCGCTCGCAGGCACCCTCGACACGCCGCAGGTCGGCGCAGAACACCAGGAACTCGGCGGCCTGCTCGATCCACGCCTGCTTGCCCGCGGCGGCGGCGATCGCGGCGCGGTCCGCTGCGCGGGTCACGCGGATCACCGAGTATGCCTGGATGAAGCTCGAGCTCGACGCCGCCTGGCCGCAGCGGATCAGCGCCTCGAGCTGGCCGTCGGCGAGCGGCTGCGCGGTGAAGCGGCGGACCGAACGGTGCGCGAGCTGCAGTGCCTGGGTCTCGGTGGGTGTCATCGGTGTTCTCGTGGTCGGGGACCCGGCCATCGTAGGCCAAAATCGCGCCGCTGCCAGCCGCAGCGGCAGCCTTCGATTCACCCGCTGACCCCATGGTTGCGTGCGTGGCCCTGACGAAGCCGGACGGCTACAGTTACGCCGATGCACTAGACCCCGCTGACGGGGCAAGGCCCGCTGTCCGAGCACCCGCTACGACACCGATAACAACAGACGAGGATTGGAACATGTTCACCCATCGCAAACTCATCACAATTTCAGCCATCGTCGGCGCGTTCGTCGTCGGCGAGGTCCATGCCGCGACCGAGTGGAACGTGTCGCTGTGGGGCAAGCGCCGCGCCTTCACCGAAAACGTCGAAAAGCTTGCCGAGCTCGTGGAGTCGAAGACCAACGGCGAGTTCAGGCTCAACATCTCGTACGGCGGCCTGTCGAAGTCGCGCGAGAACCTCGACGGCATCTCGATCGGCGCCTTCGAGATGGCGCAGTTCTGCTCGTTCTATCACACGGCCAAGAACCCGACGATCACCGTGACCGAGCTGCCGTTCTCGCGCGACGTGTCGCTGGCGCG
The DNA here is from genome assembly GCA_030065815.1 of Gammaproteobacteria bacterium. GTDB lineage: Bacteria > Pseudomonadota > Gammaproteobacteria > Chromatiales > Chromatiaceae > Thiosocius. The sequence goes on from JASJCU010000069.1 coordinate 2,866, forward strand.
GGTCACCGAGATCTACCAGGCCGTGCACGAGCACCCGATCGTTGAGAAAGACCTCGCGCGCTGGAACGCCACGCTCTTGATGCCGACGCCGCTGCCGCAGTACAACATCATCAGCAAGACCGCGCCGATCAGCGACCTGGCCGGCTTCAAGGGTATGCGGGTGCGCGGACCCGGCGGCATCATGGGCGTTCTCGGCAAGCTCGGTGCGGTCAAGACCGGCGTGCCGTTCTCCGAGGTCCGCCAGTCGATGGACTCCGGCGTGATCGACGCCGCGTCGTTTGCGCCGCACGCCCACCTGGCGACCAACTCGTACAAGGTCGGCAAATGGGCCACGACCAACCTCAATCTCGGTTCGGCGAACTGCCCCGTGGTCGTCAACACCGACGCGCTCAACGCGCTCAAGCCGGCGCACCGCGATGCCCTGCTCGGCTCGGTCGAAGAGGCCCTGGCCTACTACGTCAAGAATTACGACGAGAACACGACCGGCAAGTACGAGGCCGCGGTCCGCGACCAGGGCCTGGCACTCGTGACGTTCACGCCGCAACAGACCGCCGAGCTCAACCAGCTGGCCGAGTCGGTCCGCCAGGAGTGGATTGCGAAGTACAGCAAGGACTTCGACGCCCAGGCACTGTTCGACTTCACGGCGAAGCTGTTCAACGAGTAGAGCGCCGCAGCGCACGGGTCCGTCGTCGCGACGGCGGCGGACCCGCGCGCCACCCGCCCGATCCCCACGAAACCGCCAATGCGTTAACATGGCTCGCGGCCATACCGGTCGGTCACCCCGCGGTACCCCATGTCGAGCAACGCCACCGTCCTTGCCGACGACTCGAGACTGAGCCGCATCGACCGCCTGTTCTTCCGCTTCGAATCGCTGCTCAACCTGATCGGCGGCATCGCGATATTCCTGCTCGTGCTGCTGGCGACGACCAACATCCTCGGCCGCTGGCTGTTCTCGCTGCCGATCGACGGCTACATCGACTGGGTCGAGCAGGCGATGGCGTTCATCGCGTTTCTCGGCATCGCGTACACGAAGCGCCTCGGCGGCCATATCCGCATGGACATCGTGATCAGCCGCCTGCACGGCCGCTGGCTGTGGTTCGGCGAGCTGCTGTCGGTGGTGCTGATGCTGCTGGTCGCGCTGGTGCTGATCTACGGCTCCTACCTGCACTTCTGGCGCGCCTACGATCTCGGTGACTCGTCGCTCGACATCAACCTGCCGACCTGGCCGGCGAAACTGGTCGTGCCGTTCGCATTGACCGTGCTCGCGCTGCGCCTGCTGCTGCAGCTGTGGGGCTACACGCGCGCGATCCGCGAGGGCGGCGAGTCCCCGGTCGCGGTGCCATTGATCGAGAGCGCCGCAGACGTCGCCGCGAAGGAGGCGGAGTCGGTCCTCGACGATTCCGGGCAGGCGCGTTGAGCGAGTTCTTCACGATGCTCGGCAGCCTCGATTCGATCACGATCGGGCTGTGGGTCACCGGCGCGATGCTGGTGTTCGTCGTCATGGGCATGCGCGTCGCGTTCGCCGCGGCGCTGGCCGGCTTCATCGGCCTGCTGTGGATCTTCACCGCCAGGCTCGGCTTCGAGAAAGGCTTCGCGGTCGCGGTCAAGATGGCCGGCACGATCCCACATTCCAAGGTCTCGACGCTGGCGCTGTCATTGATACCGACCTTCATCCTGATCGGCTTCCTCGCCTACCACGCCGGCCTGACGCGTGCGCTGTTCGAGGCGGCAAAACGCTGGCTAGGCTGGCTGCCCGGTGGTATGGGCGTCGCGACCGTGTTCTCGACCGCCGGCTTCGCCGCGGTCTCCGGCGCATCGGTCGCGACATCGGCGGTGTTCGCCCGCATCGCCGTACCCGAGATGCTGAAGCTCGGCTACGACAAACGCTTCGCGTCCGGCGTCGTCGCCGCCGGCGGCACGCTGGCGTCGCTGATCCCGCCGTCGGCGATCCTGGTCATCTACGCGATCATCGTCGAACAGGACGTCGGCGCACTGCTGATGGCGGGCTTCCTGCCCGGCGCGGTGTCGGCACTGATCTACGGCGCCCTGGTGATCCTGCTGGCGAAGACGCGCAAGGACTTCGGTCCGCCGGTGACCGGGTTCAGCTGGGGCGAACGCTTCGCCGCGCTGCCCGGCGCGCTGCCGATCTTCGTCGTCATCACGATCATCATCGTCTGCATCTACGGCGGCGTCGGCACACCGACCGAGGCCGGCGCGCTCGGTGCGTTCGTGATCCTGTGCATGGCGCTGTACAAGGGCGCACGCTGGCCGCAGCTGAAGAGTTCGCTGATGGAGACCGCGAAGCTGTCGGTGATGATCTTCACGATCATCTGGGGCGTGCTGCTGTACGTGCGTTTTCTCGGTTTCGCCGACCTGCCCGGCGCATTCTCGGACTGGATCGTCGGCCTCGACCAGAGCCCGATGCTGACGCTGCTGATGATCCTCGCCGCCTACGCGATCCTCGGCATGTTCATGGACGCGATCGGCATGCTGCTGCTGACCCTGCCGGTCGTCTACCCCGCGGTGATCGCGCTGAATGGCGGCGAGGCGGTCACGGCCGCCGAATCGGCATTCGGCGTCTCCGGCGTCGGCTGTTCGATCTGGTTCGGCATCATCGTCGTCAAGATGGCCGAGCTGTGCCTGATCACGCCGCCGATCGGGCTGAACTGCTTCGTCGTCGCCGGTGTGCGGCCGGAATGCACGGTGCAGGACGTGTTCCGCGGCTGCATGCCGTTCTTCGTCGCCGACGTCGTGACGATCGCGGTGTTGATCTCGGCACCGGGGATCGTGCTGTGGCTGCCCGGGCAGATGGGCTACGCCTGAGCGTCAGTCGTCGCCGCGGTGCGGGCAATCGTCGCGCGTGCAGCGTCCGTAGATAATCAGCGAGTGGTCGCGGATCTCGAAGCCCTTGGCAGCGGCGATCTGGCGCTGGCACTTCTCGATCGTCTCGTCGACGAACTCCTCGACGCGCCCGCACTGCTCGCAGACGATGTGGTCGTGGTGGCTGCCGCGATCCAGCTCGAACACCGCCTGCCCGCCTTCGAAATGGTGTTTCTCCGCCAGGCCGGCGGACACGAACTGGGTCAGCACCCGGTACACGGTGGCGAGGCCGATCTCCTCGTTGCGATCGAGCAGCGCCTTGTAGACGTCCTCGGCGGTCATGTGCCGGGACTCGCTCGACTCCAGGATCTCGAGGATCTTGACCCGTGGCAGCGTGACCTTTAGGCCCGCCTTGCGAATATCCTGGTTCTCCATGCTCACCTCCGCCAGATGTATTCTTGGCCGGCCATCCGCTATCATCCCGTCCCGTTGGTCGAAGCCGGAAACGTCCTTATTTCGATATGCGCAAGCTTCTCATTTTCATTCCCATGCTCGCAACTCTCGGCGCCGCCGGCTGCAGCACGTTCGGCGAGGGCCTGAAGTCCCTCGGCGGCGTGACCACGGTGATCCCGAACGCGCTCGACCGCACCGAGCTGGTCTACAAGCCGGATATCCAGCAGGGCAATGTGGTTTCCCAGGAGCAGGTCAACGAGCTCCAGCCGGGCATGACCAAGCGCCAGGTGCGCTTCCTGCTCGGCACGCCGATGCTGACCGACGTGTTCCACGCCGATCGCTGGGACTACGCCTATACGTTAGGGCGTGGCAGTACGCCGTCGGAACAGCGCCGCGTCACGGTCTATTTCGAGCAGGACCGGCTGGTGCGGATCGCCGGTGACATGCGGCCGCAGCCGGAGAGCGAGCGCGAGCCGCCGAAGCAGGAAGTGGTGGTCAGCGTGCCCGACTGGGTGCCGCCGAAGCGGACCCTGTGGGACAAGGCACTGGATCTGGTCGGCCTGAGCGACGACTGAGCCCGCACCGGGCTACCCCGGCGCCTTGTCGCGGGCCCCCTTCTTCATCGCCTTGCCCTCCGCTGCACGCTTCTTGCGCGCCTCTTTCGGGTCGGCGATCAGCGGCCGATAGATCTCGATCCGGTCGCCGTCGTGCAGCCCCTCGCCGAGCTTGGTCGCCTTGCCGAAGATACCGACCTTGTTGGCCCCGAGATCGATCTCGGGAAACCTCTCGAGGATCCCGGAGCGCCGGATCGCGGCCTCGACCGTCGCGTCCGCCGGCACCCGCAGCTGTTCGAGCACCTGCTCGCCGGGCTTGGCGAAGACCACTTCGACGGTGATCTGCGGGTCACTCACCGTAGACGTCCCGGGCGCGTGTCACGAACGACTCGACCAGCGAGTTGGCGATCTGGCGGAACACCTTGCCGAAGGCCGCATCGATCAGCCTGCCGGCGAACTCGAAGTCCATCGTCAACATGACCTTGCAGGCGTCGTCGCGCAATGTCACGAAGCGCCATTCGCCGTGCAGGTGGCGAAACGGGCCTTCGTGCAGCGCGATGCCCATGCGGCCCGGCGGATCGAGCGAATTGCAGGTCGTGAACGCCTGGGTGATGCCGAGCCTCGACACCTCGATCCTGCCACACAACTCGCCGTCGCTGCGTGACACCAGCGCCGAGTCGCTGCACCAGGGCAGGAACTCCTTGTAGCGTTCCACGTCGGCGACCAGGTCGAACATCGCCTGCGCCGAGTACGGCACCAGCGCCGATTTCTCGACTCGCGCCAAGTCAGAACACCCCGATCGAGTTCAGGAATACGACGACGATCCCCAGCGGGGCGATGTAGCGAATCACGAACCACCACAGGTTGAACAGGTGCTGGCGCTGGATCGACAGCTCGTCGAGGGCCATGTGACGACCGGCGCTGTAGGCGACGAACAGGCTGATGAACAGCCCGCCGAGCGGCAGCATGATGTTCGACGCAAGGAAATCCTTGAGGTCGAACAAGGTCTTGCCGAACAGCTGGTACTCGGGGCCGGACCACAGGTTGAACGACAGCGCCGAGCCAATGCCCAGCGTCCACGCAGTCAGGCCGATCAGCAGCGCCGCCGACCCGCGCCGCCAGCCGCGCGTGTCGACCAGCCAGGCGACCGCGGGTTCCACCAGCGAGATCGACGACGACCACGCGGCAAACACCAGCAGCACGAAGAAGATCGTGCCGAACCACTGCCCGCCGGGCATGCCGCCGAACGCGATCGCCAGCGACTGGAAGATCAGGCCTGGGCCGGACGACGGCTCGAGCCCGCTGGCGAACACGATCGGGAAGATCGCCAGGCCCGCCAGCAACGCGACGAGCGTGTCGGCGGCCGCGATCGTGATCGTCGCACCGGTGATCGATGCGCGCTCCGGCACGTAGGCGCCGTAGGCCATGATCGCGCCCATGCCGAGGCTCAGCGTGAAGAACGCGTGCCCCATCGCGACCAGCAGCGGCTCACCGCTGAAGCTGCAGTCGAGTGCCTCGGCGGGCCCGGTGCACAGCTGGAACACCTTGGCGAAGTCGGTGTTGAACAGGAACGCGGCGCCGCGCGCAAAGTCGCCTTCGACGTAGGCGTAGCCGACCATGATGACCAACATCACGAACAGCGCCGGCATCAGGATCGTGATCGCCCGTTCGAGACCGTGGCGCACGCCGCGCGCGACCACGGCGACCGTCATCAGCATGAACAGCGAGTGCCACAGCAGCAGCTGCCCCGGCGAACCGACCAGGCCGCCGAACAGGCCCTCGGCGCCTTCCGCGCTGATGCCGTTGAGGCCGCCACTGGCTGCCTGGAACACGTACGCCAGTGCCCAGCCGGCGATCACGCTGTAGAACGACAGAATCAGGAAACCGGCGACGACCCCGCCGTAACCGAGCAGCACCCAGGCGTTCGACGCGTTCTCCTCGCGCGCCAGCCGCTGCATCGTGCCGATCGGGCTGGACCGGCCGCGTCGTCCAAGCAGGATCTCGGCCATCATGACCGGGATGCCGATCAGCGCGATACACAGCAGGTAGACGACGACGAACGCGCCGCCGCCGTATTCGCCGGTGATGTAGGGGAATTTCCAGATGTTGCCGAGACCGACCGCGGAGCCGACCGCCGCCATGATGAACACGGCCCGCGACGACCACATTCCGTGCACAGAAACCCGTTGATCCGCCATCGATGCCCAGTCCCTTCGATTCTGTCCCCGCTGGAGATCGTCGATTTTCGCGGATCGATCGCGTACAAACAAGGCACAATCGGGACCGCTGCAATCACCGTGCTACACTCGCGCGCCATGGCGAAGAAGGCAAAAAAGGCCGCCGGCAGCGGCGGCGCGACGATCGCGCTGAACAAGAAAGCCAGGCACGAGTACTTCATCGAGGACCGTTACGAGGCCGGCGTCGCGCTGCAGGGCTGGGAGGTCAAGAGCCTGCGTGCCGGCAAGATCAACCTGACCGAGGCCTATGTCACGATCAAGGACGGCGAGGCCTTCCTGTTCGGCGCGACGATCACGCCGCTGCCGACCGCGTCGACCCATGTCAACGCCGACCCGATGCGAACGCGCAAGCTGCTGATGCATCGTGAAGAACTCAACCGCCTGATCGGCCTCGTCGAGCGCAAGGGATTCACCCTGGTGCCGACGGCACTGTATTGGAAGCGCGGCCGCGCCAAGCTCGAGGTCGGTCTCGCCAAGGGCAAGAAGCTGCACGACAAGCGCGCCGACTCCAAAGAGCGCGACTGGCAGCGCGAGAAACAGCGCCTGTTCAAGCACGGCTGACCGGTGCCGAGCCGACCCGGAGCTGCTAAGCTTTGAGAACTTTCCAGGACAAAGACTGTCTTAGAAGTGCTCAGGGGGCGACACGGCATTCGACGTGGGTAGCGAAACCTGAGGTGCATGCCGAGGTGCGAAATTCCTCGTTAAACCGTTCGCAAACTCATAGTTGCCAACGACGACAACTACGCACTCGCCGCTTAATACCCGGTAGGGTGCCGTCTGACTGGAGCCGTGCTTGTGCGTCCAGCGTCCTTCGGGGCACTCAGGCGTCATATCTCACAAGATCGCGACGACGCACGTCCGGGGCCGAATCGCTAAAACCCTTACCGGAATCGCCCTGGTGTATGCCCTGTCGGTCGGGCGGCATCCGGGTTAAAGACAATTGACACGACTAAGCATGTAGAGCCGATGGCAGAGGACTTACGGACGCGGGTTCGACTCCCGCCGCCTCCACCAACGACGAAGGGTCGCCATTCGGCGGCCCTTTGGCGTTTTTGCGGTCCGCGGTCCGCGGGAGTGACGAGTGCGCTGAGCCGTGTTCGACGAGGCACCGGAAGGTGCCGAAGGGTGTTGCCGCCTTGCGGCAGCGACTCGTCAGGCGAGGTTATCAGCCGAATAATCCCGTTGGTTTCATCAATTATTACTTTTTTTCCGGTAATTAAACGCTACTTCTAGAATCACACCGAAGTGTCTTCTTGGCTTGATGTGATTCCCCATCGCGGCCCAAGTGGCGCCTGCCGTCGCGCAAGATCTCAACCATCGCGCGTCTTGCGCGTCGCTGTACGGCATTCCTCTTTCGTCGGCTCTTCGATTGCCAATTGGCTGCTGGCCGCCACCTGACCAGCCGGCTCTCTGAGTGCACTCACCAGCCAGGCAACCAACACGGCAACGTACAGCACACCCGTGGTCGACTGCAGGATGGCCAGCGACTGCGCCTCGGGCGTGACCGGTGCGATGTCGCCGTAACCCAGTGTCGTCAGCGTGACGAAACTGAAGTAGAGGTAGTCTGACCACGTCGGTGGCCCGTTGGGGAAATGCAGGCTGCCCGGGGCCAGCATTTCCAGCAATTCAAAGACGGTCGAAAACAACAAACCGAGGAGCAGATAGGCGCTCAGGGCCCCTTGAAGGCGGTCGCCCACCAGCAAGCGATCGCTGACGACGTAACGCAAGATCATGACGGTCATGAAGGCGAAGAAAACAGTCTCGCTGGCGACCATGACCAGCTCGGGTAGCGATGCGGTGGCATGCGCGTCGGACCAGTTGCCGAACAATGCCGGCACGATGAGCATCAAGCCCGCGAACAACTCCCAGCTTCGGCGGCTGATGGCGTACAGGCCCGCGAGAAGGACCGCACTGGTAATCGTTTCGAGCAGCAGCCCCGGCGCCACCCCCTCCCCATCGAGATAGGGATAAAGGACCAGCAGCAGCACCAGGCACGCGAGCAGCAGAGTACAGCGCCTTGCATCGGCGATACCCACAAGGCGACTGAATGGATGGGCGGGGCCCAAGCGGTCGGCGAGTCCGATCATGACAGTGATACCTGTGTCGCGGAGGTTGACGAATCGTGCAGTGCGCCGTTAGCGGGCGACCTTGCGCTGGCCAGTGTCAGCTGGCGGGACCATCGGGCGCCGATGGTTCCAACAGGCCGCCCCAATCGGTACGCCGCCGCATCTCGTCGCGGATCTGCTGAGGCACGACCGGCCGCCCCTCGTGAATCTGCCAGCCGCCGCCGAGGGACTTGTACATGGCGACGAGGTTGCGCGTCACGTCGCCTCGGGTCTTAGTCCACAGGTCCTGTTGTGTGACGAGGCTATTCTGCGAGTCGAGCACCCGCTGGTAATCGACCGCGCCGTCACGATACTGCAGCAGCGAGATATCCACGGCGCGCCTAGCCGCCGTTACGCTGGCGGCGAGGAAGCGCACCTGTTCCTGCGAGCGCACGTAACCCACCATGGCGTCCTCGACCTCGCGGGCCGCCCGCAGCACGGTTTCCTGATAGTTGACCAACAACTGCTGCAGTCGCGCGTCCTGCACCCGCACACTGTTCTTTATTCGGCCATAGTTGAAGAGATTCCAAGTGAACGATGGACCGCCGACGAACGTGAGGCTGTCCGCATCGAACAGTTTGTCGAAACCGTTGTCGCCGCTGCGTGTCGTGTTGGTGCCGCTGCTCGCGGCGAGCCCGATCGATCCGATCAGGGTGAAGCGCGGATAGAGGTCGGTCGTGGCCACGCCGACCAAGGCGCTCTGGGCCGCCGCTCTTAGCTCAGCGCGGCGTACGTCCGGACGCCGCCGCAACAGTTCGGCCGGCAAACCGACCGCCACTTCGGTTGGGGCGCGCGGGATCGCCGGCTGCCCGACGAGCATGCCCTGCACCTGTCCCGGCGGTTCGCCCAGCAGGGTCGCCAGGGCATTCTGCGCGTGGCGCAGCCCTGCCGCCAGCAGCGGTATCGTCGCCCGGGTGTCGTTGAGCAGGGCACGGGCCTGTTGTAGGTCCAACTCGGTGGTTTCACCATTGCGGTAGCGGGCCGCCGCCAGTGCCACTCCGCGGCGCTGAATGGCAACATTCTCATTCGCCAACGCGATGCGCTCCTCGAAGGTGCGTACCGTCAGGTAGGCGTTCGCCACCTCGGCGGTCAGCGACACCAGGACATCCTGGTAGTCGGCGACCGAGGCCAGCAGGCTCGCGTCAGCGGATTCGATACCGCGCTGGAAGCGCCCCCACAGGTCCAATTCCCAGGCCGCGTCGAAACCGACATCGTACGTCCATGCGCTGCTGTCGGTACCGGCCGTGTTCACCTGATTATCGCTGGACCGCTCGAAGATCGCGCCACCGCCGACCTGCTGCACCTGCGGATAGCGCTGCCCCAGCGCAATGCCGAGCCCGGCGCGAGCCTCGAGTATCCGCAGCCCGGCGATCTGCAACGGCAGGTTTTGCGCCTGCGCGGCATCAATCAGGCGGTCCAGCACCGGATCCTCGAAGAGTTTCCACCAGGTCCGGAGTTCCGCCGCATCACGCTTCAGCCGGGGATCGGATTCCAGCCAGTCCTTGGCGACTGGCGCCGGCGGTTTGGTGAAGTCGGGCCCCAGTTTGGCGCAGCCGCCAAGCGGCACAATCAACAGCAGACTGGAAAGCAAGCGCAGGCCCGCCCAGCATCTGGGAAACTGTTGGTCATTGTCCATTTCCTTCGCTCCTCGTGCTGACCGATTCACAGCGAGCATCATGCCGTTTGCGCCACGGCCGATTGGGCCCTTGACTCGGGCGCCTCGAGCGTCTCTGGCGTGACCAGCGGGTACCGGAAGTTCTCGACGAACAATGCGATAAGGGCCGGCAGCACCAGCAACGTGATGGCGCTACCGATGATTAGCCCGACGGCGAACGCGGTCGCCAGCCCCATGAACAACGGGCCACCGCCAAACATCAGCGACATCAGGCCTGCCACCGTGGTTGCCGTGGTCATGAAAATGGGCATCATGCGCGCCTGCCCGGCCTCGGCCAGGCAGTCACGGAATGCCTCTTGCGTCAGCCCACAGTAGGCGCGCTGACCGGGCACGGCCAAGCCCTCGCCCTTGGCGAGCTTCTCCCTGATCAGCTGCTCGGCGAAATCGATCATCAGGATCGCGGCATTGAGCACCGTGCCGAACAAGGCGAGGAACCCCAGCGTTTCCATGAAGCCCAGCGGGATCCCGCGCAGCCACAGCCCCAACATCGCACCGATAATCGACAACGGGACTGTCAGCACGATGAGCATTGGCTTGACCGCGGAGTTGTACTGCAGCAGCAGGCAGAAGATCACCAATAGCACACCAATGCCGAGCGCCACTGAGTTGGCCCGTTCGCCGCGCGCCGCTTCCTCCTCGATGCCACCGTCGACGATACGATAGCCAGGTGGCAACTGTGCGCTGATGGCATCGATCGCAGGTTTGAGCTGCGCCAGAATATCCCGCGCCAGCAGCCCGGGCTCGGGCCGCGCCTGCACGCGAATGGTCCGTTCACGTTGGTAGCGGGTGATCTGCACGGGGACGCGGGTCAGTTCGAAGTCCGCCACCGAGTCCAACGGCACCTTGCCGGTGTAGCCCTCGACGAAAGCGCTCTGGATGCTCTCCAGTGACCGGCGTTGCTCGGGCGGCAGCCGCAGCATGACGGGAAGCTGCCGGTCGCCCTCGCGAAAAGTCGTCAGATAGAGACCGCTGTAGTAGGCGTTGAGGGTGTTGGCCACGGTGTCGTTGGTGACACCCGCCATGTTGGCGCGGTCGGTCTCCAGGTTCACGTCGAGCTGCAGGCCGCGAGCACCCCAGCTGTCGTGCACGTCCCACACCAGGCCGCTGTCGCGCAGCACGTCCTTGATCTGCTCGCCGTAGTGGCGCAGCACCTGCTCGTTGGCGAGCCGTGGACCGGTGAGCCGGAACTCTATCGGCGAGGACACCGGCGTGCCCATGACCAGCTGCTTCGGCACGACCCGGGCCCCGGCTACCGGCGGCAGGTAGTCGGGATCGCCCGGCTTGTCGATCCCGATCCAGGCGGCGCGACGGATGTCCGCGACGTATGACTGCACCTGCTCCCGATCCTTGGCGTTGATCACGATGTTGGCGTAATGGGGTGAATCCGGACCCGGATTCAGGCCCACGTAGAAACGTGGTCCGCCGGCACCGACATAGACCACCATGTTGTGCAGGCGCTCAGCGGGCTGACCATCCTGGTCGGTCAACGTCACCCAAGCACCGTCCTGCCACGTGGTGCCGCTCAGGCGGCGAACCAGCGTCTCGACCTGTTGTGCAGTCTCGTCCGTGCGGTAGATGGGCGCAGTCTCTGGCAACCAGATATCGACGACCAGCTGATTACGGTCGGAGAAGGGAAAGAATGACGGCTTCACCGGCAACATCAGCGCCGCGACAAGCAGCGCAAACGCGACGCCAATGGTCGGGATGCGTGCAACAATCGCAAAGCGACACACCTGCTTGAACCAGCCCCCGCTCTCCGATCTCGCGACGACATCGCCCGACGTGTCGTTCCCTTTGCCACCGCCCAGACGGCGCCAGATCCAGGCAAACAGCGCGACAATCGGCAATCGGCCGTCAGATGGCGCCAGCAGATAGCTGTTCAGGATCGGCGTCACCGTCATAGCGCTCAACCAGCTCACCAGCAGGGTCAGGGTGACCACGACCGGCAGGCTGAACACATATTCTCCGAGATCACCAGGCAACGCGAACGCCATTGGGATGAACACCCCGATGGTGGTCAGCGAGGACCACAACAGCGAACCACCGACCTGGTTGCAGCCCTCGATGACTGCCTGCTTGCGCGGCATCCCGGCATTCAGAAAACGCGTGGTGTTCTCGGACGTGACGATCGCGTTATCGACCAGAAGCCCTAGCGCGACGATCAGCGCCGCGAGCGAAATCTGCTCGATCTGTATGTCCCACAGGCGCATCAGTGCCATCGCACTGAGCATGATCAGCGGGATCGCGGCGGCGGTAACCAATGCGACGCGCAACCCGGCCAGCAGACCCAGGATCAACAGCACCAAGCCAATGGCCTGGAGCAGGTTGCTGACCACGTCGTTCACCTTCTGTTGCACAAACAGCGGCGGGTCCGAGACCTTGACCACCTCGACGTCCGGCGGGAGGAAAGTGGTGTTTGCCTCGGCCAGCAACCCGTCGACGGCATCGCCCAGCCAACTGATGTTCTGGCCCGGCTTCATCGTGAACGAGAGCACGATCGCCTCCGCGGAAGCCTCAGGGCCACCGTAACGCACCAGCGCGTCGGGCGGATCCGCGTAGCCTCGGCTGACCCGGATACTCACGTCACGCAGGTGAACCGGCACCTCGAAGGCCGACGGCTGTCCCGCATCGACGCCCTCGCCGGCCTGCAGATCGCGTACCAGCTCCGCCAGCGTCTGTCGGCCCGGCGATTCGGCGCCTGCGGCCACCCGACCGACCACCGCCCGCTCGATCTCGCGCGTCGCATCGAAGCTGCCCGAGAGCCGGGTATTGATGCGATAGTCTGCTGTGTTGAACACACCGGCCGGGGCGATGACGTTGCGCTCTTCGAGCAAGGCCTGCAACTCGTCCGCACTGAGTTGGAGCTGGCTCCAGTTCCCGGCGTCGGTCTCCAGATAGATGACCTCGCGCTGCACACCGTACAGGTCGAGGCGCGCCACATAGGCGGGTTCGGTCGTGATCGGCACCGGACGCCCGTCCGGCCCCGGTTCGGTCGGCCGCAGGTCCATCAGTCGATCACGCAGGCGCTTCGCGAAGTCCTCGAGTTCCCGCGCCGTGTAACGCCGCTGCGCTGCGGATTCGGGGTTCTGGTGCAAGGCGAGGATCAGGGCCGCGGTATCGCCGAAGTTGTCGTCCACCGTCGGTGGCAGGGCACCCTGCGGCAACGTCGGCTCGACCAGGCTCATCGCCGCGCGCAACTTGGTCCAGACCTCCTGGATGTCGGTGACCTCATCGACCGCCGTGACCTGGACCACGGACCGCCCCACCGAACTCCAGGACTGCACCCGGCGGACCTTCTTGATATTGGCAGCGGCCTTTTCGACCTTGTCCGTGACCAGTTCTTCGACCTGTTGCGCCGTGGCACCTGGCCAGTCGGTCACCACAAGCGCCTCGCGAATGGTGAACTCCGGATCCTCACGTCGCGGCGCCTCGAGAAACACACTCGTTCCCCAGGCAAGCAGCATCAGCGCGAAGCCGAAGACAATCGGTTTGTGTTCGAGGGCAAACTTGGGCAGGTTCATAGCGTCTGCTCCGTTTCGCTGAAGGCGTTGATCGCGTCACCATCGCGCAGGTAATGCACGCCCTCGACGATGAGCTTCATGCCCTTGTCCAGTGAGGCACTCCCGGCTGGCTCGATCGCCTGTAGGGTGCCGGCGCTGGCACCGACGCGCACTGGCACCCGGGTCGCCCGCTGTTCGCCGTTTTCCTGCTGCCCCACCAGGTAGACATGGTGGCCTTCGTCGTCCCTGGTGACTGCCTCGGCCGGCACATAGAAGCCCGCTGGTAATCGACCGTGCTGCAGGTCGACGTTGACCAGCTGCCCGGGCCGCAGCAGCCAGCGCTTGCGTGACAGGAACACCGTATCGCCATCCTCGACGTGGGCGGGTAGTCTGCCGGCCAATAGATCGGTTCTCGGGTTCAGGTCTCCCAGATCCGCAAGTTCGCGATAGGTGAAGACCTGTAGGTAACGCAGCAGCCGTTCTCCCGGCGTGACCCTGATCTTGCGCACGCGAAACACTGGATCGAAGTCGTGCCCGAGATCGGCGACGGTCAATCCTTCAACGCGCCATACGAAGTACCCCTGATCGTCCTGCTGCAACGTCTCGCTGTTCGTGAAGAAGGGCGCATCTCCTTCGCCGCGCTCGGACTCCAAGCTCCACAGGTCGGGCGTGCGGTGAAAATTCTTACCCTCGAGCGAGGACGGCAGGCCGACCTCGACCTGACGGTTGCGGACCAGCAGGGTGACGACGAAGGTGCGGGTCGCGGCGTCGGCGACCGCGTCTTTGTTCCACACCCACCCTTGCAGCGGCTCCGTCACACCGTCGACGTATACCTTCATCAGGTCGTTGTAATTCACGTCTTGATCGGTCTCGGACGACACCGCCACCTGAACCTTCATCGGGTCCATCATCTGCAGCGTGACCACAGGCTGGCCCCGTTCCACGAATCCGCCAGGGATCACGTGTACCTTGGAGATCTGACCATCGAAAGGCGCATGGAGCCGAGTGTCGGCCGCATCGATCTGCGCCTGTCGCAAGACCTCGCGGGCCTCGGCCACCTGCGCTTCGGTGGCCGCGAGCCGGGACTTGCGCTCTTCGACCTTTGCGTCTACCTGGGCGAGCCGTGCCTCGACAGCCCTGAACTGGGCACGCGCCTCGTCGACCCGCCTTTGCGCACCCGCACCCGACTTCTTCAGTCGGCGCTGCCGCACGAGGTCTGCCTTCGCGCGATCATACTCAGCGCGCACCTCCTGGCGCTCGCTCGGGATGGTCTTCTCGATGTCGATGCGCACCGCTGTGGCTTCGGCCTCGAGTCCGGTGACCCGGGCCTGCGCTTCTTCGACGCGCAGGCGGTAGCGCTCGTCTTCGACCGACGCCAGTAGGGTCCCGGTTTCGAGCATCGCGCCGTCCTCACCGACGACCCGACCGCGGGCGTCGCCTCCCGGTTCGTTGACGAAAGTGACGCGGCCGTCGACCTGGAAACCGACCAGCTCCTTCTTCCAGGTTTCGACCGATCCGGCAACCAGCGAGCGGCGGCTCGGGTCGGTCTGCTCGAGTGTCATGTAGGACACCGGCCGTGCGTGGGACCTGGCCGATTCGTCGGTGCGCGCTGTATCGCAGCCCACGAGCGATGTACCCAGCAGGCACAGCGAAACAACGAATCCGCTGCGTTTGATTCCGGTGTGCGTGATCATGATGTCGTGTCCTCTCGCGTTCGATTCCATTGATCAGATTGACTTCGGTTTCTTGGCCAACTCGATCTGAAAGCTGACGGTCTTGCGTTTCCAATCCAGCGCCTTTTGGATCTGGCGGACCGTGACTTGGGGGAAAGCGCTGTAACGAAAGCCGCACGGCTGCAGACCAGTGGCGACAAAGGCGGAGAAGGCCTGCAGATCCGCGATGCCGCCGGCAGGAAAGCCCGTGCAGTGCGACCAGAGCTCGTCCAGCTGCATCTGATAGCGCAGGCAAAGGCGGGCGAAACGGTCTTCGGGCGGGGCATCGAAATCGCCGCAGAACACCAACCGTGTACCACCGTCGATCGCGAACAGGCGCAGGAAGTGCACACCTTCGAGATGACGGACGCGGTCACAGAACTGGGCAGAATCCAGCAGCGCCGCGACCACGGTCTCCTGCCCGGGGCGCACCCGATGCATCAGGGTGACCTCGCCGGGCTGTCGGCCCATGCACTTGTCGCGATCGGCAGATTTGATCGCTTTGCTCAGCGTCGCCTCACCTTCGGCGCTCATGATTCAGATCTCCGCGTGATTGGTACGGACCACAACCCCAGCATTGGCCGATGAACGGAATCGCAGAAGTAAGTAACGGTGAGTCGCGGCACCGGGTGCACCGCCGGCGACAGTGGTATGCGGGTGAAAATGTTCATCGCGCTAGCTGCCCGGGGTGTTCGGCGTGCGCCGCGCGTCATTTCGGGGAATGCCTGCCAGCAGAATCGAACGCAGTCCCTCTCCGATCTCCCTGCTCAATGCGTCAAGCGCCTGGTTCATTGCGGCGACGGTGCCACCGTGATCCGCGCTCTCGGAGGGCACACTGACGTTCGTATTGCGGGTCATGACGATGTCACCGGTCGCGGGAGCAAGGACCTGCCAGCGCGCAGTCAGGGTGCTGTCGTCTCCGACGACGCCGTCGAACCGGCTGATTTCCACGGTCACCTGATAGTCGATCGCGCCAGCGCTTGTCCACGGGAAGGACGCTATCCGGTCGCCTGGTAGAAACGTTGCCAGATTCTCCCCGAGCACCCGCGTCACGTTCTCTTGCAAGGGTTCGGCCCAGCGCGAGAACTCGGCGACTTCCAGGCGATTGCCCGTGCCACGCGTGACGATCTGCGGCCGATCCAGATGTCCTGGTAGCTCAACTGGCCCGATCCCGAGCACGCGCGCTCGGGCGTGGTCGGCCACAGCTTCCCCCCCGGTTGTGGCGGTAATCGGCTGTAGCAGGAAGAAGCTTGTCGGTTTGGTACTTGCGCATGCTGCGACACCGAGCACCGCGGCTAGCGATAGAGCAATCATGGGCATACGGGTCTTCATGGCAATTCTCCTCGAGCGAGCGGGCGACTGGTGTTAGCCACCCTTGCCGCTGATCAGGGCCTCCGGATGGCGTTCCAGATAGTCGGCGAGGATGCGGATCGAGCGTGCCGCAGCCGCACCCTCCTCTAGCATCTGCAGCGTCTCGATCCGCATCGGTGCGCCTTGCGCGAACGCACCGAGGGACTCGCGCATCTGACGTAGCGTCGCGTTCGCGGCATCGGAAGTTTCTCCAACACTGGTCGCGAGAGGCTTAACCTGAGAATTCACGTTGCGCGCGAGGCGACCGAACGAGGCCAATGTCTGGTTCGCGGACTCGATTGCGGCGGGGACTTGCGGACCACGTACCAGGGCGTTGATACCCTGCATGGTACTGGTCAACTCCGTGACGAGCTGATCAAGCGGAAGGTCGCCCAGCTTGGCGAGCACACGCGACGCGGAATGACTCAGCGCGCTGAGATTTGAATCGATGGTGGGCAGCTGGGTATGAGGGCTGCCGACATCGGCAAGGCGCAGCGGCGCGTCGGGATGCAGATCGAGCGCGATCAAGCGTGCGCCAGAGATGAGATTGCCTGTCTCCAGCTGCGCACGCATCCCCTGATCGACCAGCGCCTGGATTGCTGCGCGGGCTTCTTCGATCGTCGACTGACGGTTCCCGTCGATGTCCGGAACGCGCCCGGGTTCAATGGCGATCGTGACCGGGATGCGGAGCGCCGAGTTCGCGGTATCGAACTCGAGCCGCACATCTGTTACTTCGCCGACGCGGATACCACGAAACTCGACCGGGGCGCCCACCTGGAGGCCGCGTACCGAATCCTCGAAATAGAGTACGTAGGGAAGCTGCTCGGTGAACACCGGCGCATCGGCAGCCTTGCGATTTGGATGCAGCGCAAAGACGGTGCCGTCCGGCGCGCCGGGTGCCGCATGATCCGGTGTATCGAACGCGATGCCGCCAGCAATAATCGCGGCGAGCGACGCTGTACGCACCGTCATTCCATCGGCGCCCATCGCCACATCGATACCGCTGACGCTGTAGAAGCGGGTGCCATCGCGCACCAGCCGGTGATGCGGCGATTCCACGAACACATGAAGTTCGATGGTTTGGTCGTCGTCGGTGAGCTCGTATCCGAGTACCTCGCCGACACGCATCTGCCGATAGTAGATCGGCGAACCCGGCCCGACCGAACCAAGCTCCCCGGCGGTAAGCACGTACTTGTTACCGGGCACGTTTCGCCGTACGACCGGCGGCACATCCAGACCGGTGAAGGCGCGTCGTGGTGCACCCTCGCCTGGCTCGACAGCGATGTAGGCACCAGAGATCAGCGTGTCCAGACCCGACACGCGAGTCAGGCTGAACTGCGGGCGCACTACCCAGAAGCGGGTGCCATCGGTCAGGTGAGGCGTCGCATCCTTGTCGAGAACCGCGGTGACGATAACGTGCTGCAGGTCGTCACTGATCTCGATTGCCTCAACCAGACCGACGTCCACCGACTTGTACTTGACGCGGGTCTTGCCCGCTTCGAGGCCATCTGCGTTCTTCAGCGTCAGCGTGATCGTCGGCCCTTTCTCGGTGATCGTCTGATAGGTCAGCCAGCCGCCGATGAGTATGGCGACGAATGGGATCAACCAGACGATGGATGGCATGCGGCGACCGGAAATCGCAACCTCTGCAAACGAAGGCTGCGCAGCGGAGACATTCCCGTCAGGCGGCCCCTCGCCGTGGATTGTCGGCGCATCGGGTGCAGCAGGCGGGTTGGGCGAATGGGGATTCATGATGTGCTCCTGTGGTGCTGATCAGGACGTGCATGCCGGGCGTGGGCGACATCCCAGACCAGGCGTTGGTCGAAACTCTCGGCTGCAAACATCGTTATGACCACGACGGCAGCGAAGAAGGTGGCACCGGCGCCCGGCTCGATGGTCGCTACGGCACCGAGTTTTACCAATGCCACCAATATGGAGATCATGAAGATGTCGATCATCGACCAACGACCCACGCCTTCGACGATGCGGAACAATCGTGTGCGGTCTGCCGCGCGCCAGCGCCAGCCGCGCTGCACCGAGTACGCGAGATAGCTCAGGCCGAACAGCTTCAACATCGGTACCAGTACGCTTGCAAAGAACACCAGAGCCGCAAGCGGCCACTGGCCACCATGGATGAGCTCCCGGACGCCACCAAGGATGGTGTGTGGATCGCCGTGCCCCAGGCGTACGACCGTCATGATCGGCAGGACGTTGGCCGGGATGTAGAGCACGCAGGCCGCGGCGATGAGTGCCCAGGTGCGCGACAGGCTATCGGGTTTTCGCATGTGCACGAGGGCATTGCAGCAGGGACAGTGCGGATGGCCGGCGACTGACTCGCCGGGCATGCGCCCAAGCCAACCGCATACGTGGCATCGCGCGAGTCCATGTGCGCGGGCCGTCGTGTTGATCGCACGTGCGCTCATGCCTGTGATACCGCGCGGGCGCGCCGCCAGAGGTCGCGTGGCTCCAGCGCCACATCAGCCGCAGCCAACGCCAGCATAAGCGCGACGAAGGCATACAGCGCCGTACCGAAGACAATGGCCGCAAGATCGGACAGCTTCACGATCGCCACCAACAAACCGAGCATGTACACCTCGACCATCGCCCAGGGATGAAGGTACTCGAGGTAACGAAGCGCGCTTCGCAAGCCCGGCGCAGTACGGCCGATCTGTAGCGGGACCAAGACAAACAGCAGTCCAACAATGCGCAGCGCCGGCACGCCGATGCTCGCCAAGAACACCAACGCTGCAAGGCTCCACATGCCGGCGTTCCACAGCTCTATGACACCTGTGAGCAGCACGTTCTCCTGCAACCGACCCTCGAGCTTGAAACCCAGCAGTGGAAAGGCATTGGCGATCACGTAACACGCCGCGGCGGTCGTCGTCAGCGCAAGCGCATTGACAATGGCATTGGGTCTGGCGCGATAGAGAACCGCGTCGCAGCGCACACAGCGGGCCGACTCCCCCGCGGCCAGCTCACGCTCACGGTAGAGCGCATCACAGTCTTGACAGGCGATCAGAGAGTTTGCGGTGTTCAAGTCAGCCAGTCCCCAAAGTTAGTCGGGTTTTGCCGAGGTTCGTTTCGGCTTTCGTCTAGACTTTGGCTGGCGCCAAAAAAAACATAAGTAACTAGCGGTAAGTCGCGGCCACACACGACGACCGCGCCGCTGAAATACGGTCTCCGAATCAAGCACTTGCTCGCAGTTCAGCGTACTTGGAGGGAGCTGCCATGAACGGCCGCGGGGGCAACTCCGGGCCGGATACCGGGCGGACAGGGACAAACGAAGGCGACAGTGCCGTGCCAAATGCCGAGGCCCCAGAACCTACGGCTGATGCCGTGCGATCGGCCCTCGGTCGGATCCTGGCGAGCCCGTCGTTCGCCAGGTCGCCGCGCATGACCGCAATGCTTCGCCATGTCGTCGAGGAAACCCTCGCCGGCAGGCAAGACTACCTCCGGGAATACAATCTCGGGCTGGAGGTGTTCGAGCGAAGCGCGTCGTTCGATCCCCAGACATCGCCGATCGTTCGCGTGCAAGCGAGCAAGCTGCGCCGGACACTTGCGCTGTACTACTCCGAAGAAGGACGTGACGACCCATTGCGGATCGATCTGCCGAAGGGTTGCTACGTGCCGGTGTGGAAACCGCAGCCAGCGCAACGCGATCTGCGTGACGCCATCGACGCGCCGCTCAGTCCGCCCGACGCCGTGACGCCGGCCGAGCCCGAGCGACGCCAGCTGACGGTGTTGCGGTGCCAACTCGTGGATTCCGCCGAGTTGACAGAGCGGCTCGGCGTAGAAGGGGCGTTCGAAGCGGTGCAGCTTTATCAGGCCGTCGCAAATGAGGTTGTGCAGAAGTACCGCGGCCAGTTGACCCATCTTGGCGAAGGGCTGGTTGCTTACTTCGGTTATCCGCAGGCAGACGAGGACGATGCACATCGGTCAGTGCGCGCGGGTCTCGAGCTGGTCGCGCGGGTCGGTGCACTGCGACCCGCAAAAGACATAGCGCTGCGCGTCCAGGTCGGTATCGCCACAGGCCTCGTGGTAGCGGGCGATACGACTGGCGGAGGCGGAATCGGAATGGACACCGTGGTCGGTGACGCGCCGATCCTCGCCACGGGTCTGCAGGTCCTTGCCGAGCCTAACCAGGTGATCATCGGGCCACGCACCTATCACCTGGCAGGCCACGCCTTCATGTGTGCGGAACTGGGAGCACATCGAATCGGTGGCTGCTCCGAGGCCGTGTACGCTTGGCACGTCCAAGGCCTCAAGGCACACGAAGGTCGCTTTGAAGCGGCCCATACCGCGCCGCTGGCTCCTATCCGAGGACGGGACCAGGAAATGGATCTGTTGCTCGAACGCTGGCGGCAGGTGCGAGGCGGCGAAGGCCAGGTGGTCCTCTTGGAGGGCGAGGCCGGCATCGGCAAGTCGCGTATCGTGCGTGCTCTGACCGAATTACTCAGCGACAAACCCAGCTTCGTGTTGCGTTGTCAATGTTCGCCTTACCACGCCAACACTGCACTATATCCGGCGATCAATTGGCTCGAACGGGCCGCCCGTTTTGCGCCGGATACCTCGGCGCAAGACAGACTCGGGAAGCTCGAATCCATACTCAAGATCACACGGCGACCGCTGGAAAATGAGCTACCGCCGATCGCCGATCTGCTGTCCTTGCCGAGTGACGATCGCTATCCGCCGTTGCCAGGAAGCACCGAGCAGCACAGGCAGCAGCTACTGAACGCACTGCTCGCCCAACTGCTCGGCCTTGCGCGGATCCGCCCCGTTCTGCTGGTGCTCGAGGATGCGCATTGGCTCGATCCAACCACGCTCGAACTGGCGAACATGGTGATCGAGGGCGCGCAGGACGATCGCCTGATGCTACTGATCACACACCGCCCCGATTTCCAGGCCCGCTGGAACGGCTATCCCCACGTTACTCAATTGAGCCTCAACCGACTGGCACGCCAGCATAGCTCAGCGGTGGTGCGGGACGTCGCGGCGGGAAAAGCGCTGCCCGAAGAGGTCGAAGAGCAAATACTGCGCAAGACAGACGGCGTACCTCTGTTCGTTGAAGAACTCACCAAGACAATCCTGGATTCCGCTGCACTGGAGGAACAAACCGACCACTATCGCCTCGCCGGTCCGCTGCCATCGTTGACGATCCCGGATACGCTGCGGGATTCGCTCATGGCGCGACTCGACCGGCTGTCGCCGGTCAAGGAAGTCGCCCAGACCGCGGCAGCGATCGGGCGCGAGTTCGAATATCGCTTTCTTCAGGCGCTATCGACCGAGTCCGACGAATCGCTGCAACAGGCCTTGTTGCAGCTGCAAGATGCCGGCATGGTATTCCGGCGGCGAGTGGCGCCGGAACCGACGTATGCATTCAAGCATGCGCTGGTACAGGACACTGCTTACCAGAGCTTGCTCAGCAGAAAACGTCGCCAGCTGCATGCGCGCATCGCCGAGGTCATCCGTACCGAATTTCCGGAGCGGCTCGATGCCGAACCGGAGCTCATGGCCCATCACGCCACTGAGGCCGGATTGACCGAAACGGCAATCGAATGCTGGGAAACGGCGGGTCGGCGTGCCGTGCATCGTTCCGCCAATGCCGAGGCCGCCCATCATTACAGCAGAGCGATCGAGCTGCTGAGCGAATTCACGGATTGCGCGCAGCGCACCCGCGATGAGCTACGGCTGCTACTTGCGCTGGGCAGCGTGGAAATGAGCCGCAAGGGTTACGCTGCCCCGGAGACCGAACGCATCTACCTACGGGCCCGGGAACTGTGCGGACAGCTCAAGAATCCGCCTGAGTTGGCGTGGGCGCTGCAAGGCGCCTTTCTATGCCACTTCATACGTGGTGACCTGAAATCGGGACGCGAAATAGCCGTGGAGATCGACGACCTGGCGCGGCAGTCGGGCGATTCGGCATGTCGGGTCTGTGCGGTGGTGCTGCTGGGCGATATCGAACTCTTCTCGGGGAGCATGATGGCAGGCCGGACCCGTTACGAAGAG
>JASJCU010000070.1 GCA_030065815.1 Gammaproteobacteria bacterium
CGTTCGAGCAGCGGCTGGGTGAGCTCACCGAGGCGCGCGCGACCATCGAGCGTCTGCATGTCGACCTGCGCGGACAGCTTCTCGAACAGGTACTCGGACAGCGGCTGCGCGCCGCCGACGCGCTCGGTGAAGGCCGCGGCGCCGATCTGGCGCACCAGGCTGTCCGGATCCTCGCCGTCGGGCAGGAACAGGAAGCGTGCCTGGCGGCCGTCGCGCATCAGCGGCAGCGCCGTCTGCAGCGCCTTCCACGCCGCGTCACGGCCGGCCCGGTCGCCGTCGAAGCAGAACACGACCTCGGGCGTCGCGCGGTACAGCTTTTCCAGGTGATCGCTCGTGGTCGCGGTGCCCAGCGTTGCGACCGCGTTGCCGATGCCGAACTGGGCCAGCGCGACGACGTCCATGTAGCCCTCGACGACCAGCAGCCGCGCCGGGTGGCCGTCGGCCTGGCGCGCCTCGTACAGGCCGTACAGCTCGCGGCCCTTGTGGAACACCGGGGTCTCCGGCGAGTTCAGGTACTTGGGCTTGCCGTCGCCGAGCAGGCGGCCGCCGAAGCCGACGACGCGCCCGCGGCCGTCGCGGATCGGGAAGATGATGCGGTCGCGCAGCCGGTCATAGCGCTTGTGGTCCTGCTCGGTGATCAGGCCGGCGTCGCGCAGCCTGGCGACGCGCTCGTCGTCACCGCCGAGCGCCTGCAGCAGGTTGTCCCAGCCGGGCGGGGCGAATCCGAGGCGGAAGCGCGCGGCGATCTCGCCGCTGAGGCCGCGCTGCCGCAGGTAGTCGACCGCGCGCGCGGCGTCGGCGTGCTGGCGCAGCTGCTGTTCGTAGTGCTGCGCCGCCAGTTCCAGCAGTTCGTACAGCGGACGATGGTCCGGGCCCTGGTCGAACGCCGCCTCGCGCGGCACCTCGAGGCCCATCGACGAGGCCA
Organism: Gammaproteobacteria bacterium; assembly: GCA_030065815.1. Taxonomy (GTDB): domain Bacteria; phylum Pseudomonadota; class Gammaproteobacteria; order Chromatiales; family Chromatiaceae; genus Thiosocius. Next base: position 926 of record JASJCU010000070.1, read on the forward strand.
GTTCCTCGACGGCCTCGGGAAAGCTCAGGCGGTCGTACTCCATCAGGAAGCCCAGCGCGCTGCCGTGCGCGCCGCAGCCGAAGCAGTGGTAGAACTGCTTGGCCGGGCTGACCGTGAACGACGGCGTCTTCTCGCTGTGGAACGGGCAGCAGGCGTGGAACTCGCGTCCGGCCTTCTTCAGCGGTACGCGGCGGCCGATGATCTCGACGATATCGGCCCGGGCGAGCAGGTCGTCGATGAAGTGCTGGGGGATGGCACCGGGCATGCTGCAAGGCTAGCACGCGGTCGCACGGCGGCAGCCGTGGCGGTGAATCAGGCGAGCTTTTGTTTGACCAGGCCGCTGACCTTGCCGACGTCGGCGCGGCCCTGGACCTTCGGCTTCACGATGCCCATGACCTTGCCCATGTCGCGCATCGACGCGGCGCCGGTGTCGGCGATCGCGGCGTCGATGATCGCGGCGATCTCGTCGTCGGACAGCTCCTCGGGCAGGAATTCCTGGATCACGGTGATCTCGGCGGCCTCGGCGTCGGCCAGCTCGTTGCGGCCGGCGTCCGCGTACTGCGTGATCGAGTCGCGGCGCTGCTTGACCATCTTGTCGAGTACTGCGAGCACCTGGGCATCGTCGAGCTCGGTGCGTTCGTCTACCTCGCGCTGCTTGATCGCGGCGAGGACCAGGCGGATGACGCCCAGACGCGCCTTGTCGCCGCTTTTCATCGCGGCCTTCATCGCGTCGGTGATCTGCTGTTTGAGCACGGGTGGCCGCGCCGGGATGGGCCTCAGTACAGGCGCTCGAAGCGGCGGGCGTCGCGGCCGGCCTTCTTCTGCCAGCGCTTCACGGCGGCCGCGGCCTTGCGCTTGCGCTCCCAGGTCGGCTTCTCGTAGAACTCGCGGCGACGTACCTCGGCGAGCACGCCGGCTTTCTCGCAGGAGCGCTTGAAACGGCGCATCGCGACTTCGAAGGGTTCATTTTCTTTGACGCGTACGTGCGGCATTGCTTCCTCGATTCGACGGACGGATAGTAGTCGCGGCCGCACGGTCTGCCCGGCGCGGCCGATGAAGGCGCGGAATGCTAAAGCATCGCCCGGAAAAATGCAAAGGCTTCAATAACATGAAAGTTCTCGGAATCGAGACCTCGTGCGACGAGACCGGGGTCGCCGTGTACGACGGCGAAGCCGGCCTGCTCGGCCACGAGGTCTACAGCCAGATCGCGCTGCATGCCGACTACGGCGGCGTCGTCCCCGAGCTGGCGTCGCGCGACCACGTGCGCAAGCTCGCGCCGATGGTGCGGGCGCTGCTCGGCCGCCTGCAACTAGCGCCCGGCGACATCGACGGCGTCGCGTACACGGCCGGTCCCGGGCTGGCCGGTGCGCTGTTGGTCGGTGCCGCGTTCGCGCGTGGCCTGGCCTGGTCGTGGGCTGTGCCGGCGCTCGGCGTCCACCACATGGAGGGTCACCTGCTGGCACCGATGCTCGAGGCCGAGCAGCCCCCTTTCCCGTTCGTCGCGCTGCTGGTCTCGGGCGGACACACGCAGCTGGTCCTGGTCGACGCGGTCGGCGTCTACGAACTGCTCGGCGAATCGGTCGACGACGCGGCCGGCGAGGCGTTCGACAAGACCGCCAAGCTGCTCGGCCTCGGCTATCCGGGCGGGCCGGCGCTGGCCGCGCTCGCCGAGCGCGGCGATCCCGGCCGGTTCCGCTTCCCGCGGCCGATGACCGACCGGCCCGGCCTGGATTTCAGCTTCTCCGGGCTCAAGACCTTCGCGCTGACGACGCTGCGCGAACAGACCGCGATGACCGCGCCGCAGGATCTCGACCGGCTGCATGCGGACATCGCGCGCGCCTTCGAGGAGGCGGTCGTCGATACGTTGGCGATCAAGTGCCGGCGCGCCGTCGAGCAGGCCGGCGTGCGCGCGCTGGTCATGGCCGGTGGGGTCAGCGCCAACCGCAAGCTGCGCGCGCGGGTCGACGAACTGATGGCGAATCTGGGCGGGCGTGCCTACTATCCGCGCGCCGAGCTGTGTACCGACAACGGCGCGATGATCGCTTATGCCGGCTGGCAGCGCCTGAACGCCGGGCAGCACGAGGACCTGGCATTCGGCATCCGGCCGCGCTGGCCGATGCACGAACTCGCGGCCGGCGCCTGACCTCAGTCGCTGTCGGGCTGCTTCGAGATCCGCCCCTCGCTGCCGCTGAGCAGCTTGCGGATGTTGCTGCGGTGGCGCCAGATCAGCACGGCCGTGATCAGCACCTGGGCAACCACCAGCTCGGGCGCCGGCCACAGCAGCCACACGTACAGCGGGGCCAGCAGCATCGATACCAGGGCTGCCAGCGACGAGATGTTCGCGACCTTGGCCATGAACAGCCAGGTCGCGGCGACCGCGCCGCCGATCATCCAGCTCCAGCCGAACTGCACGCCGAGCGCGGTGGCGACACCCTTGCCGCCGCGAAAGCCGAAGAACACCGGGTACAGGTGGCCGAGGAACGCCGCGCCGCCGACCAGCGCGAACACCGGCGCGCTGCGATCGAGCAGGTGACAGGCGAGCACCGGCACGAAGCCCTTGAGGCTGTCGCCGAGCAGCGTGATCGCGGCCGCCTTCCTGCCGCCGATGCGCAGCACGTTGGTCGCACCGGGGTTGTTCGAGCCCTCGGTGCGCGGGTCGGGCAGTCCCATCAGGCGGCACACGATGATCGCGCTCGAGATCGACCCGAGCAGGTAGGCGGCAACGACGAGGATCAGGTCCAACGCGGTCATGGGGCCTCCGGCTGCGCCAGCGATGGCGCCGACGGCCGCTTACGATATAGCGCTTGCGGCCGGCGTCAAGCCGACACGGCGGCGTCGCTGCCGGCCGAGCTGCTACCATCGGGCCGATCGGTCGGCCGCGTCTGGCGGCGGCCCGTGCAGCACGGTCGCGCCACGGCTGACCCGTACCCGGGTGCGTCGGGCGCGGCGCAGGGAGAGAGCGAGTTGAATCCGGATCGACGACGAGGGGCGCCTTGCGGCGCATGTTCGGCGCGCCTGGCGGTGGCGGGGCGCCGCGGGCAATACGATGGCGGTGCGCTCGGTCGCATCGCACCCGGCCGGCTGCGTGATCACGACCCGGTCACCGGCGGTCGCCGGATGGCCCGCCCGGCGGACGCGCCCTGACATGGATATCGTGTTCCTGCGCGACCTGCGCATCGATGCGGTGATCGGCATCTACGGCTGGGAGCGCCGCGTGCGCCAGACGCTGGTGTTCGATCTCGAGATGAGCGCCGACGTCACGCGCGCCGCGGCATCCGACCGCATCGAGGACACGCTGAACTACAAGGCGGTCGCCAAGCGGCTGATCGAGTACGTCGGCGACAGCGATTTCCAGCTCGTCGAGACCCTCGCCGAGCGCTGCGCCGCGATCATTCGCGAAGAATTCGACGTGCGCTGGGTGCGCCTGACGCTGAACAAGAAGGGCGCGGTGCGCGGGGCGTCGGACGTCGGCGTGATCATCGAACGCGGGGAGCGCAGCTGATGCCGCGGGTCTGGATCAGCGTCGGCAGCAACATCGAGCGCGAAACGCACATCCGTGCCGCACTCGACGACCTGCGCGCCCGGTTCGGCGAGCTGATTGTGTCGCCGGTCTACGAGACGCCCGCGGTCGGCTTCGCCGGCGAGCCGTTCCTCAACCTCGTCGTCGGCGTCGACAGCGAGCGCCCGCCAGCGGAACTGCACGAGCTGATGCGCGAGATCGAGGCGCGCCACGGGCGTCGCCGCGGCGGCGCGAAGTTCTCGTCGCGGACGCTCGATCTCGACGTCCTCACGTACGGCGATGCCGTGACCGACGACGGCGGCAAGGCGCTGCCGCGCGACGAGATCCTCGAGTACGCGTTCGTACTGGCGCCGCTGGCCGATGTCGCCGGCGCCGAGCTCCATCCGCAGCGCCGCGAGACCTACGCGGCGCTGTGGCGCCAGATGGCCGCGCGCGGCGGCGCGGAGCTGCACAGGCTCACCGATACCGCCTGGTTGCGGGACTGAGCGAGCGGGAGACTCAGGGATGGCGAACCTACCCTACACACCACCGCAGACGCCGCGCGCGCGCGCGCTGGCCTTCGGTGCGCTGGCCGCCGGCTACCTGCTGCTCGGCCTGGCCGGGCTGCAGCTGCAGTCGTCGCAGACCGGCATCACGCCGGTCTGGCCGGCATCCGGTTTCGCGTTCGCGATCGCGTACTGGTTCGGCGTTTCCCAGGTCCTGGCGCTGCTGCCGGCGATGCTCGGCCTGGCGTGGATCGTCGGCATTCCGGCCGACGTGGCCGTGATCTCGGCGCTCGGCAGCATGCTCGAGGCCGCCGTTCCGGTCGTCCTGCTGCGGCGATTCGGTGTCGATCCGCGGCTCGCGCACCTACGCGACACGCTGTTGTTCATCGGCCTGGGTCCGGTGCTCGGTCCGGCGTTGAGCGCCTCGGTCGGCACGATGGCGTTCGCGGTCCAGCTCGGCAGCGAACTCCAACCGCTGCACCTGTGGTTGCTGTGGTGGCTCGGCAACAGCGTCGGGATACTGATCGTCGGCGGTTTCGGGCTGGTCGCCACGGCGCGCGGGTCGTTGCGCCTGCGCAAGACCTGGTTGCTGCAGTTCGCCGTCGCCGCGTCGTGCGTCGCCGCGCTGACGGCGCTCGGCCTGCGCCAGGTCGTCAATGTCATGTCGCCGCTGGTGCTGTACCTGTTGATCCCGGTGTTCGTGCTGGCGGCGCGGCGCGGTGAGCAGTACCTGGTGATGCTGTTGGCGGTGCTGGCGCTGGCAGTCGTGCTGCTGTCGGCCATCTGGCTGCCCGCCGAGAACCTGGCGCAGCGCGATCTCGGTATCCTGTACCTGGACATCAGTCTGATCTGGGTCATCGTCTTCACCGGCATGCTGACGAGCAGCGCGCGGCGCGAGGTGCGCGCGCGCGAAGAGGTGTCGTGGCTGGCCAACCACGATCCACTGACCCGGCTGATGAGTCGCCACGTGATGATGGAACGCCTCGAAGCGGTCCTGGCGGGGGCCGCCGACGACGGCAATCACGTGCTGCTGTACCTGGATCTCGACCGCTTCAAGGATCTCAACGACGCCGAGGGCCATCGTGCCGGTGACCGCGTGCTGCGTGACGTCAGCGTATTGCTGGCCAACGAGGTACGTTCCGCCGACGCGGTGGCGCGCATGGGCGGCGACGAGTTCGCGGTATTGCTCGAGGACTGCACGCTGCTCGATGCCTGCGCGATCGCCGAGAACATCCGCGGCGCGATCGAGCGCTACGAGTACAGCGGCGAGCGCGGTCACCACCGCGTCGAGGCGAGCGTCGGCCTGCTCGAACTGGCGTCGCGTCACACGTCACCGGAAGACGCGCTGCACGAGGCCGACGCCGCCTGTTACGACGCCAAGCGCTCGGGCCGCAACCGCGTCTGCGTCTATGCCGAGGGACTGTCGGGCCGGGACGGCTGACGTTACTGCTGGACGCTGCGCCCGCCGTCGACGGCAAGGATCTGTCCGGTCACGTAATCCGGGCCGGTCACCATGAACATGACCGCCGCGGCGATCTGATCGGCACCCGCCGGCCTGCCGAGCGGGATCCGGTCGAGGATCGCCTGGCGTTCCGCGTCCTCCATGTAGCCGTCCGGCCACAGCGCCGCGCCCGGGGCGATGCCGTTGACCCGCACCTGCGGTGCCAGGTCGCGCGCCAACGCCTTGACCATCATCGCGTTGGCCGCCTTGGCCATGCAGTAGACCGGATGCTCGGCGATCGGCCGGTCGGCGTAGATGTCGACCAGGTTGACGATGCAGCCGCGCCGCTCGCGCAGCTGGTCCGCGGCGGCCTGGGCGAGGAAGAACGGGGCGCGCGCGTTGCTGCCGAACAGGTCGTCCCACTGTTCGATCGTCGCCGTGCCGATCGGCGTCGGGTAGTAGCTCGACGCGTTGTTGATCAGGATGTCGAGACCACCGCCGAAGTCGACGGCGGCGTCGACCAGGCGTGGCCACGAGGCGGGCTCATTGAGGTCGCCCTGGATCGTCGCCGCGCAACCGTCGCGTGTCGCCAGCAGCTCGTCGCGCAGCGCCTCGGCCGCCGCCGCCGAGCTGCGGTAGTGGATCAGCACGCGCGCGCCGGACGCGTGCAGCCGGCGCACGGTCGCGGCGCCGAGGCGGGCGGCACCGCCGGTCACGAGGGCGACCTTGCCCTGCAGCATGTCAGACGACTCCACGTGGTTTCTCCCGCTTGCTAGACTGCGCCCGGTCGCCGCGTCTGCCGAACCGGCATGCGGCGGCGCAGGGCTGGCGGCACAGACTAACGGGCCGGCAGCCGCGATACCAGCCGTCCAAACCGTTGTCGCCGGAGGGGTTGTTTGAAGCTGCCGCAACTCGGGCAGGACGAGGCCGAGCTGCTCGGGGCCATGCGCGCCCACGTCGCCGCCGAGATCGCGCGCGCCGGCGGCAGCCTGCCGTTCGACCGTTACATGGAGCTCGCGCTGTACGCACCGCGGCTCGGTTACTACGTCAACGGCCGGCGCAAGTTCGGCGAGCATGGCGATTTCACGACCGCACCCGAGACCTCGCCGCTGTTCGGCCAATGCCTGGCGCAGCAGGTCGCCGAATGCCTGGGCCATCTAGGCGGCGGTGCCGTGCTCGAACTCGGTGCCGGTTCCGGGCGCATGGCCGCCGACATGCTGCGCGAACTCGAACGCCTCGACGCCGTGCCCGCGGCCTACCAGATCCTCGAACTCAGCCCTGCGCTGCAGGCGCTGCAGCACGCAACGCTGGCTGCCGCGGTGCCGGAACTGCTGCCGCGGGTGAGCTGGCTGCAGGTGCTGCCCGACCCGGGATTCGTCGGTGTCGTGGTCGGCAACGAGGTCCTCGACGCGATGCCGGTGCAGCGCTTCCGGCGCCACCAAGGTCGCTGGCAGGAACTCGCCGTCGCGCTCGCCGGCGACGGCCTCGAGGATCGCTGGCTGGCGCCGTTCACCCCCGGCCTGGAGCACGCGCTGGCGGAGATCTGGCCGGATCCCGATGCCGTCGGCGATGGCTACGGCTCTGAGATCAACCTGCGCCTGGGCCCGTGGCTGCGGGCACTGACCGATCGCCTGGCGCATGGCTACGTCGTGCTGATCGACTACGGTTACTCGCGCCGCGAGTACTACCATCCGGAGCGCGACCAGGGCACGCTGATCTGCCATTTTCGCCACCGTGCCTTTGCCGACCCGTACCTGCTGCCGGGGCTGCAGGACATCACGGCGAACGTCGATTTCAGCGCGCTGGCGGCTGCGGCGACCGCGTGCGGCCTGCAGCTCGCCGGCTACACGACGCAGGCGCACTTTCTGATCGACAGCGGGCTCGATACCCGGCTGGCGGCGTCCGACCCCGACGACGTGCGCCGCCATCTGGCACTGATGCAGGGGGTCAAGCGCCTGACCCTGCCCAGCGAGATGGGCGAACGCTTCAAGGTCATCGCGCTGGCCTGCGCCGCGCCGGTTACACTGTCGGGATTCGCGACGAGGGACTTGCGTGGGCGTCTGTAGCAGGCTGTTACTGGTGGTCTTGGTGGCGGGGCTGGCCGCCTGCGGGTCGCGGCCGGACCGGGATGGCCCGGTGCAGCCGCGTGGCTTCGAGATCGCCGACCTGGCCAAGGCCGACGTCGACATGGTCGCCGAGATCAACGTTCGTCACAGCGAGCGCTACCTGCGCGAGCTGGCGCGCAAGCTCTACGTGCGCAACCCCAATCAGTTGCGCCGCAGTGGCTACGCGAGCCGTGACCAGGCCCTGCGCGACCTGCTCGACCGCGAGCGTGGCCGGTTCGACCGCGACCTGCGCGGCCGCCGGTCGATCGATGCGCTGGCGTTGGCCTTCGACGCCGACTACCCGGGTGACCGCGTCGCGGCGTTCGTCGTCGGCATGCGCACGATGCTGCGCGACGGCTACGGCGGCAAGCAGCGCTTCTACCTGCACGACAGTCTCGATCCGCAGAAACTCTACTACCTGGCGCGCAACTTCGAGATCGCGTTCTGGAAGCTCGGGCACGACCGCGACCCCGACGGCCGGCTGTTCCTGCTGAGCAATTCGCTCGCCGGCAGCGGCGACCTGAGTTTCGAGCGCATCGCCGGCAAGTTGATCGGCCTGCAGGACCACATGGCGCAGGTCGTCGCCGACAGCACCAACCGGCAGATCAAGAATGTGTTGCAGAGCGTTGCGTCGGCGGTTTTCTTCCCGATCTGAGCGCAGCGCGCGCCTGCTCGTGGTCGGCGTGGCGCTGCTGCTCGGCGGTTGCACGACGCTCGGCTACTACGCCCAGGCCGTGCGCGGGCAGCTCGGCGTCGTCGCCGCGTCGCGCCCGGTCGATGCGCTGCTGGCCGATGCGACGCTCGATCCCGCGGTGCGCGAACGCCTGCTGCGACTCGACGAGCTGCGGCGGTTCGCCGTCGACGAGCTACACCTGGTCGACAGCGACAGCTACCGCGATTACGCGCAGCTCGACCGCGAGGCGATGGTCTGGAGCCTGGTCGCCGCCCCGGTGGATGCGCTCGATGCGCACCAGTGGTGCTACCCGGTGCTCGGCTGTGCCAGCTACCGCGGTTACTTCGACCGTGCGGCCGCCGACGCGCACGCCGAGCGCCTGCGTGACGCCGGTTGGGACGTCGCGGTCGAGGCCGTACCCGCGTACTCGACGCTCGGCTGGTTCGACGATCCGCTGCCGAGCACCGTGATCCACTGGCCGCTCGCCGACATCGCCGCGCTGCTGTTCCACGAACGCGCCCACGAGACGCTGTACGTGCGCGACGACAGCGCCTTCAACGAGGCCTATGCGACGCTGATCGAGCGCGAGGGGGTAAGGCGCTGGCTGCAGCAGTCAGGAGACGCGACGATGCGTCGGGCGTGGCGCGACCGGGCGAGCCGGCGCAGCGACTTCCTGGCCCTGCTCGACACGGCACGCACACGCCTGCTGGCACTGTACGCCGAGGCGCCGCCGCGCGCCGAGCTGCTGGCGCGCAAGCGAGCGGTATTCGCCGCGCTGCGCGCCGACTACGCCCGGCAGCGCGAGGCGTGGGGCGGGTACGCCGGTTACGATCGTTGGTTCGCGCGACCGCTGAACAACGCGCACCTGGTCAGCATCAGCACCTACAACGCGCTGTTGCCGGCGTTCGCGGCGCTGCTGCGCGAGGTCGACGGCGACATGCGGCGCTTCCAGGCGCGCTGTCGCGAGCTCGCGGCGCTGGGCCGTGCCGAACGTCACGCGCGGCTCAGCGCGCGCCTGGCATCCGCCACCGACACGGCTCAGCGCTGACGGCTCTGGCGCAGGCGATGCAGTCGCGCCGATTTGTTGTCGCCGCGGAGGATCCGCGACCCGGCGTTCTCCAGCGACGTCGCGGCGATGCCGAGCGCGGCGAGGCTGTCGTCGCTGCACACGCTCGGCGTCTGCAGCGACTGATAATTGTCCGGCGTAAACGGTTTGCCGGGGGCGTACTGCAGCACTGAGGCCTGCAGCCGCGACGCCCAGTCCGGCATGCGGATGATCAGCTTGCGTCGGCCCGTGGTCTCGGCGATGAAGCGCACCAGCTCCTCGAGCGTGTAGGCCTTCGGTCCGCACAGCTCGTAGTGCCTGCCGAACGTGCTGCGGTCCTCCAGGGCGTTGGCGAACGCCTTGACGACGTCGTCGATGAACACCGGTGCCAGCTTGGCGTCGGGACAGGCCAGCGGCATCGGTCCGGGTATCTTCATCAGCGTCGAGAAGCGGTTCAGGAAGCCATCGTCGGGACCGAAGATCACTGACGGCCGGAAACTCGTGACCGCAATCGATGCCTTGCCGAGCGTGTGCGCGCGGTTCTCGCCTTCGCCCTTGGTGCGCAGGTACTGGCTGCTGCCACTGCTCTGGTTGGCATTGAGCGCGCTCATGTGCAGCAGGCGGCGGACGCCGGCGGCCTGGCATGCGGCGACCAGACTCTCGACCAGTTCGACATGCACGCGGCGGAAACTCGCCGCCTTGCCGCCATCGTTCAGGATGCCGACCAGATTGATCGCCGCGTCGCAGCCGTCGAGCGCCGTGCTCAGCGCGCTGCGGTCGTAGGGGTCGGCCTCGACGGCCTCGGCCGAGGTGCGCAGTTCGTGCAGCCGATAGGCATGCCGGGTGATGATGACGCACTGGTATCCGCGGTTCTGCAGGTGGCGGGTCAGGTGTCGGCCGACGAAACCCGAGCCGCCCAGCAGCGCGATGCGATGGATCTTCATAGCGTGATTCGAACTACTCCGGGCGACAACCCGAAATCGTGCTGGCTGTCGCGTCCCTGACGTGCGCCCGATTGTGCCCTGCCGTGCCGGGTGCCTCAAGTTGTCGCGTCAGTTGCGGCGGCGCATCAGCAGGACCTGGCCATCGTTGTCGCGCAGGATCATGCGACCGTCGCGCATCTGGTAGCGGTAGCGGGTCGTCGTGTTGCTGCCGCGCGGGCTCCACCAGAAGTGCCGGCCGTCATAACCGATCGTGAAGTCCTGGTACCTGTCGCGGCTGACGTGCAGGCGCGCCCGCTGTCCGCCGATCAGCACGAAGGTGCCATTGCTCAGCTCCCAGACGCCGTCGAGATCGGCGACCGCCGCCGTGCCGCGGCCCTGGCCATACCAACCGCCGCCGGGATATCCGGGCACGCCACCCGGCCAGCCGCCGATGCCGCCCATCGGACCCATGCCGGGTACGCCACCCCAGGCGCCGGGCGGCGACATCCCCGGAAAGGCACCGAACCCCGGGTAACCGCCAACACCCGGCATGTACGGGACTCCCGGGTACGACGGCACGCGGTCGATCAGCCCCATGATCTGCATCATGCGCAGCATCGCCTCGACAAACGGATTGTCGTTACCGTACCCGGTGTAGGCCTGCGCCGACGTCGCCAGGCACAGCGCGGCGACGAGGCTCGTGATCGTGCGGCTGTTCACGGCGGCCAATATTCCACAGCCGGGTGGTGCATGGAAGCCCGCAAAGCCCGTGCCGGCGGGGTTTGCGGCGCCTCGGACGGCTGCCGCGGGGCGCGCTGGACGACCCCGGGTTTCGCGGTAAACTACCCGGGCCGCCAGAGCACGCGAGAAAACAATGATGACAATGACCGAAGCGCAGGAAACCGATCGCCGCGGGCGCACCCACGAGATGATCCGCAAGCTCCTCGATGAGCGCCAGGAGATGCTGTCGATGTTCTGCCGGGTTGCCGGCCTGGAGCCTTACAACGACAGCAAGCCGGGTGCCGACGTGTTGCAGGAGTTCTGCCAGGTGCTGGTCGATTACTCGGCGTTCGGGCATTTCGAGATCTACGAACGCATCGTCGCCGGCCGCGAGCGTCGTAGCCAGGTCGTCGCGGTCGCGCGCGACGTCTACCCGCGCATCGCCGAGGCTTCGGAAATCGCGGTCGAGTTCAACGACAAGTACGACGCGTCCGCGCACAAGCTCGATCTCGAGCAGCTCGATCGCGACCTCGGCAAGCTCGGTGAAGAGCTCGCGGTGCGCATCGAGATGGAAGACCGCATCATCCAGGCGCTGACCGCGCGCTGACCGGTCGCAGCGGCCGCGGTCCCTGCCAGCGGTCGCGTAGCCCCGCCCGTCATGTCCCGTCTCTGGTTCAATAGCGCCTGGCCCGGCACCGATGCCGTACTCGACGGCTTCGAACGGCCGAAGATGGCGCGCCTTCGGCTCGAACGGTTCCCGCGCGGTGTCGACAATTACCACATCGACGTGGCCCTTGGGCCGGCCCTGGTCAAGGCGACGCAGACCTATGTCAATGCACTGGTGCGCGAGAGCGTGCAGCACCTGTGGAAGCAGCCGGTGCAGCCGTTCAGCGACTCGATCCTGCAGGCGTTCGGCCGCATCGTCGCCGAGCACCACAACGCCGTGGTCAAGCAGGCGCGCAGCGACAACCGCCTGGAGCGCGTGCAGCTGTTCGAGCTGTCGGTGCTGAAGTTGCTGCTCGAGCAGGTCGACGCCGAGCTCTCGGCGCTGCGGCTCGAGCTCGAGGAGGCGCGCAGCGCGCCGGCACGCCAGCTCAACGGCCAGAGCCTCGAACTGCACCGCCACGCGGTGACCCTGGCACGCCAGTCGTGGCACGTGCGCTACCGCGTCGCCCGTCAGGTCATGCGCGAGTACCTGCGCATCGAGCATAGCCGCCTGCGCAAGGTCCGCAAGTCCGTGCTCGGCGTGTCCTGGCCGCTGCCGGAGCGACTGATCAGCAACCCGCTGCTACAGCTCGAGGGCAGCGGCGACCAGCGCGACTTCGCGCGTGTCTACCCGCTGCTGTTGCACGACAGCGAGACTGCGGTAGCGGTCAACCGGTGTGTCCTGGACGTGTTCGCCGAATGGCTGCCGGCGGCGGTGCAGATGCCGCCGCGACAGCTGCCGGCCGAGTCGTTTCTGCCCGGCGTGAACCGCCAGGACCAGGGCAGCACGCGTTCGCTGCTGGAGACCGAAAGGCGCGTGCGTCAGCTGTTCGTGCGCGGCGAGCTCAGCGATGCCGGTACCAACTGGATGGACGAGCCGGACAACGCCTGCGCACTGCTCGGCGGCGCCGGCGAGGCCTGGCCGGCCGCGTTCGGCTGGCGCCAGCCGGGGATCGCCGGACTGCAGCGGCACCTCAACACCCAGCTCGAACGCGCGCTCAAGCGTGCCGGCCTGCTCGCTGCGGTGCGCGCGTCGTACGTGTTCGCGTCGATCTACCCGGCGCTCGGGCTGGTCGATGCCGAGGGATTGCTGTTCGATTACCTGAAGGGCGACATCGGCCGCGCCGACATGAAGCGTCGTCTCGACAACGCCGACGGCGTCAAAGACGCGGCGGCGACGCTGCGACGCATCGAACAGTTGCGCAAGGACGCCGCGAAACAACCGGAGATGCGTCGCCGTCAGCTGATCGCGCGCTTCGCCGACGACTTCCTGCGCCTGCGCCGCGACCTCAAGTTCGCGTGGCGGGCGCTGGTCGGCATGGACGGCATCCGCCTGGTCGTCGACGAACGTGAGCAGGCCCTGGCGATGGAGAACGAGACGCTCCAGGTGTTCTGTCGCGAGGATGTCGCGCTGGCCTCCCGCGGCAGCGTCGTCGGCCATGTGATCATCAAGGCCGACGTGCGCGGTGCCAGCGAGATCGTGACCCAGATGCGGCGCCGCAACATGAACCCGGCGAGCCACTTCAGTCGCTACTTCTACGACCCGATCACGCGCAGCCTGGAGCGCTTCGGCGCGCACAAGGTCGTCGTCGAGGGCGACGCGGTCATGCTCGCGGTGCTCGAGCACGGCGATGAGACCGCCGAACGCATGGCCGTTGCTCGCGCCTGCTGCCTGGCGGTCAAGATCCTCGAGTTCGCCGAACAGATGAACGCCGAGAACGAGCGCATCGGCCTGCCGCCGATCGAGCTAGGGCTCGGCGTCTCGTATGCCGACGAGGCGCCGACCTACCTGTACGACCACGGCCGCAAGGTCACGATATCGCCGGCGATCCACAGCGCCCGCCGCCTGTCGTCGTGCCATGCCCTGCTGCGTCAATCCTGTCCGCTGCCCGGCGGTCGCGGCCTGTGCGTCGCAACCCCGGTGCACGGCGAGGACGACGCCAACGAGACCCTGGTGCGCTACAACGTCAACGGCATCGAACTCGACGCCGAGGCCTTTGCGCAGCTGCACGTCGAGTTGTCGATGCGACGCATGAGCACGCGGGAGAAGCAGTCCAGCCACCGCGAGGTGCTGTTCGCCGGCAACTGTGCCGATACGCGCGGCGAGAGCCACCTGCTGGTCGTCCGTGAGCGCCGCATCAAGCTGTGGGTGGGCAGGCAGCTGCTCGACGCCCACGAGGACGCGCGGCGCTTTTACGAGGTCGTGACCGATCAGCGCCTGATCACCAGGGTACTCGACCGACTGCCCAGCGACGAGCAGCCGGCGCGCCAAACCGCGCCGCCAGCGCGGCCAATGCCGCAGGGCCTGGGTCTACAGTAGCGCGATGGCAGAGCACACCGACACGCAGACCTTCAACCCCGACCAGCTGCGCGCCGAGGCGGCGGTCCGGCGCGCCGCCAGGGCCGGCAATCCCGAGGCGCAGTTCCGTCTCGGCGTGATGTACGGCAACGGTGACGGGGTCGGCCTCGACTACGTCCAGGCGCTGGCGTGGTTCGAAAAGGCCGCCGAACAGAACCACGAGAACGCGCTGATCACGATGGCCTGGATGTTCGCCAACGGCGCCGGCGTGGACGCCGACGAGGAGCGGGCACGCGAGCTGTACCTGCGTGCGGCGCGCCTCGGCTCGGCAAAGGCCCAGTACGTGGTCGGCACGATGTACCGGTTCGCGCAGTACGGCGTCGCCAAGGATGTGCCGGCCGCCGTCGATTGGTACCTGAAGGCGGCCAACCAGGGCATGGCCACCGCGCAGTTTGCGCTCGGCAAGATGCTGATGGAGGGCAAGGGCGTCATGCGCGACGACGCGGCGGCGCTGCAATGGCTGTCACTGGCGCACGTCAACGGCAGCAAGCGTGCCGAAGACTATGTCAAGCACCTGATCCAGCGCATGGATGCGGGTGATGTACAGGCGGTGCGCGAGCGCATGCTCACGGCCGCCGACGGCTCAGCCGGCTGAGTCGGCGAGGCGACCCCCGCTGAGCTGGCCGATCGCCGGCGGCACCGGATGCAGGCGCTCGTTGAGGCGCTTGGGATTGCGACCCATACGCTTTTCGTAGATCACGGTGTAGGCCAAGACCCGGCGCAGATAGCCGCGCGTTTCCTTGAATGGCACGAGCTCGATCCAGATGTCGGCGGGCAGCGTGCGCTGCGGCAGCCATCGGGTCACGCGGTGCGGCCCGGCGTTGTATGCGGCCGTGGCGAGAATGGCGCTGTCGCCGAGTTCGCCCTTCATCTGCTTCAGATAGGCGCTGCCGAGCGCGATGTTGGTGTCCGGTTGCAGCAGTTCCTGGCGCCGCGGCGGACGTGTCTTCAGCATCTTGCGGGCCACGCTGCGCGCGGTGGCCGGCATCAGCTGCATCAGGCCCATTGCCCCGGCATGGGAGCGTGCATTGCTCATGAATGCGCTCTCCTGGCGCATCACGGCAAACACCCAGGCGATGTCGATGCCGTGCCGCTTGGCGTTTTGTTCGACCAGGTCGGCGTGCTGCAGCGGGAAGCGCAACTCGAGATCGTCCCAGTAGCCGGTGCGTGCCAGCGTGAAGATCGCGCGATCGTGCCAGCCGTTCTGCATGGCCAGTTTGGCGGCGGCCTTGAGCTGCCCGGTGCCGAGGCGCTTGGTCGCGACGCGCCATTCGCGGCGCGCGTCGCTCCAGCGCTCCAGCGCGAACAGCTCGCGCGCGCGCTCGACGGCATCCATCGCCCCGATCTCGGCGACCAGCTCGGCGCTGACCGGGGTCTCGTTGTGTTCGAGGTGGTAGTCGGCGCCGATCCGGTCGGCGGCGAGAAAGCCGTAGTAGCTGCGTTCGCGCGCGACGCTCGCGTACAGGGTGTCGGCCGCGGCGCTGTTGCCCTTGCCCTCGAGCGCACGCGCCAGCCAGTAGCGCCAGCGTTCGTGGCGGCGCTCGTCATCCGGCAGCGCGGCGATCCACGCCGCCACCTGGCGCCAGTCCTCGCGCAACAGCGCGGCGCGGATGCGCGCGGCATGCACCTTGACGTCGTCGGCCCCGACGTCGACGCGGCGGATGAACGCATAGGCCTCGGCATCGGGGACGCGCACCAGGTTGCGCACGATGTAGTGCTCGGTGCGGCGAACCTCGCTGTCCGTGAACGGGTAGCGGTGTCTGATCTGCTCCCAGACCCCCAGCGCGCGCATGCCGTCCCAGCGCGCGAGGCGGCGCACGGCCTGGGCCAGCATGGTCTCGCGGTACGGATGCGCGTCGCGGTAGCGATCCTTCTCGGTGGCCCGGTCCGGCGACTTGTGGAGCCGGATCCAGCGTTTGACCCAGACCCGGTCACGGTTCGACAGCTCGCGACCGAGGTAGTCGGCGAGTCGCCACTGGCCCGCCGCCATGGCCTTCTCGATGCGCTGCCAGACGCGTTCCGGGGTGCGCTGGCCGGCATCCTTCCAGGCCTTGAACACCGGATCGCACGCGCGCGGCTGCGACTTGCCGTGCAGCCAGATCTCCTCGACCTGCGGGATCGCCTCGGCCTTGCGGCCGGTCACGATCAGCGCTTGCAGGTACTGGCATTGGCGTGCCGCGCTCGTCGATGGCGTGTAGTACGTCAGGAAGGTCTTCCAGCGGCGTTTGCCGGCGAGGTGATTGAGCCAGTCACGGCGCAGCAGCCAGGCCAATGGCGTGTCGGCGTAGTCCTCGAGAAACTGCGTGATCTCGCCCGTGCCGGCGGCGTCGAGGCGTTTGCGCAGCGCCTCGTAGACCAGGTAGCCGTGCAGCGGGTAGTCGCGCAGGCGTTTTTCCAGGCGGCGGAATTCGGTCATCGCGCCGCGGTCGAGGGCATTCTCGGCGGCGACGAAAGCGCTGCGTTGTTGCTGCAGCGTCGTGGCGCCGACGGGTGCGGCGAGCAACCCGCAGAGGACCAGCGATACGGCGGTGGGCAGGCGCATTTGCACCGGTACGACTTCCTTTGGGTTACAACGGGTTCAGACTAGGTGTTGATGTCGAATCGATCAATAGGGAATTCCCCGTCTCGGCCCCGGCAAAAGCGCGCCGAGTCGGGTATCCTGCGCGCGCTATGTTCGATGTCAACGACCTCGACCGGCTGCGCCACGTCGTCAAGACCGCGGCCCACGACGAATTGTTGCGCCGTTTCGCGGCCGTGGATGCCGACGTCAAGGTCGACGGTTCGCTGATCACGGCCGCGGACCTGGCGATGCAGCGCCGGCTGCAGCGCGAACTCGCCGCTCACTGGCCAGACTACGCGTTGCTCGGCGAAGAGATGTCGCCGGCGCAGCAGCAGTCCCTGCTGGCGGCGCCGGGTCGCGGCCTGTGGTGTCTCGACCCGCTCGACGGCACCAGCAACTTCGCCGCCGGTGTCCCGTACTTCGCGGTGTCGCTCGCGCTGATCGCCGATGACCGCACGGTCGCGGCGATCGTCTACGATCCGGCGCGCAGCGAGTGCTTCAGCGCGCTGCGTGGCCATGGGGCATGGCTCAACGAGCGCCCGATCACGGCGCCGGACGCTACCCGGTCGCTGGCCGACGCGATGGCGATGGTCGATCTCAAGCGCCTGCCGGTCACGCTGATCAGGGCGTTCGCCGAGCGCTCGCCGTACCGCTCGCAGCGCAGCTTCGGTTCCGTCGCGCTGGACTGGTGCTGGATCGCGTGCGGACGTTGCCAGGTCTACCTGCACGGCGGACAGAAGCTGTGGGACTACGCCGCCGGCCTGCTGGTGATGCAGGAGGCCGGCGGCGCCGGCGGCGTGCTCGACACCTACGACGGCGACTGGTTGCGCGGGTATTCGCTGGCGCCGCGCATCGCGATCGCCGCGACCCACCCGGACCTGCTGGTGCAGTGGCGCAACTGGATCAGCGCCCAGCTCGACGGCTGAGCGCCGTCGCCCCGCTCAGTCGTCGAGGTCGGCGGCGACCAGGTTCAGCCAATGTCGGACCGGCAGCGGATCGGCGCTGTCGAGATGCAGCAGGCAGCCGATGTTGGCGGTCACGATGACGTCGGGATGGTCGACCTTGAGCGCCTGCAGCTTGCGCTCGCGCAGCTGCTGCGACAATGTCGGCTGCAGCATCGAGTAGGTCCCTGCCGAGCCGCAGCACATGTGCCCGTCGTGAATCGTGCACAGCGTGTAGCCGAGCCGGGTCAGGATGTCTTCGATCGCGCCGTTGAGCTTCAGTGCGTGCTGCAGCGTGCAAGGGGTGTGCACGGCCACGCGCTGGGTGCGCGGCGTGACGCGCAGCCGTTCCAGCGGCGCATCGGCGAACAGCTGGACGGGGTCGCGCAGCAGCGTGACGATGCGCGCCGCCTTGGCCGCGTAGCCGGGGTCGTCGGCGAGCAGGTGTGCATAATCCTTGACATGGGCGCCGCAACCGCTGGCCGTGACCACCAGCGCCTCGGCGCCGTCCTCGATCGCCGGGAACCACGCATCGATGTTGCGCCGGGCCATCTCCTTGGCGCGCTCGCTGTCGCTGAGGTGGTGCGGCAGGGCGCCGCAACAGCCGGCCTGCGGCGTTGCCTGCACGACGTAGCCGAGCGGCGCCAGCAGCAGCTCGAGCGCCTGGTTGATCTGCGGCGCGAGACCGGGCTGGACGCAGCCGTCGAGCAGCAGCACGCGGCGGGCGCCGCTGGTCACGCGTACCGCGCGGCGCAGCGGCTCGCTGACCGGGACCTGGCGGCGCAGTGCCGGCGGCAGCAGGGGACGCAGCGCCTGGCCGATGCGTAGCAGCGGCGTGAAGCGTGCCCGGTAGGCCATGACCTCGATCATCAGGCGGCGCATCAGGCGCTGGCGCAACGGCCGCGGCGCCTGCTGCTCGACGACATCGCGGCCGATGTCGAGCAGGCGGTGATAGTCGACGCC
The DNA here is from genome assembly GCA_030065815.1 of Gammaproteobacteria bacterium. Classification (GTDB taxonomy): domain Bacteria; phylum Pseudomonadota; class Gammaproteobacteria; order Chromatiales; family Chromatiaceae; genus Thiosocius. Next base: position 19,366 of record JASJCU010000070.1, read on the forward strand.
CGATGGGCACGTCGTTTCGCACGAGCGGCAGGTCAGGCAGCGGTCGAGGTGGTTGCGCACGGTCAGCGTCGCCGGTTCGCCTTCGAGCACGTCCTTGATCTGGTAGATGCGGCCGCGTGGCCCGTCGAGCTCGTCGCCGAGTAGCTGGTAGGTCGGACAGGTCGCGGTGCAGAAGCCGCAGTGTACGCAGGCGCGCAGGATGCGGTCTGCCTCGCGGCCCTGCGCGGAGTCTCGGATGAAATCGGCGAGTGCGGTCTGCATGGCGTGGCGATGTCCGGTCGGCGGCGCGGCGCAGTGTATGCTGCGCAGTGTAGCGCGCCGAGTGTGCGGCTTGTGCGCGCGATTTGTGGCGGTATTTCCCGCCGATCTGCCACGTTGGCGTGCGCATCGGCGCTGGTAAAAGGGCATGCGAATACCGGAGAACCTGCGGCGTCTGATGTCGCCGGCACGTCGGCTGGAATGGTATCCGCCGTTTCGCGCCATGCGCGTCAGGGTGGTGACGCTCAGCGCCGACTGGCGCGAGGTTACGCTGCTGCTGCCACTGGCGGCCAACCGCAACCCGGGCGGCGGCATGTTCGGCGGCGCGATGGCGTGCCTGGCCGACCCGATCGCCGCGCTCGCCTGCAACCGGGTGTTTCCCGGCCACCGGGTATGGACCCGCGAGCTGACGCTCGATTTCCGTCATGAGGGCCGCAGCGATATGCAGTTGCGCTTCCGCTTCGACGCCGGACTCGAACGCCGGATCCGCGACGAGCTCGCGGACCGCGGCCGGGCGACGCCGGCGTTCGTCTACGGATTCTACGACGACCACGACCGCGCATGCGTCGACGTCACGTGCCGGGTCGCGATCCGGCCCGGCGACTACCGGCCGTCCGCAATCAAAGAAAGGAGCAGACCACACGATGACTGACAACGACGGCCCCGACATGGACCTGAGCAGCGGCATCGCCGCCTTCGAGTCGAAACAGTTCACCACCGCGACCCGCCTGCTGGCGCCGTTGGCCGAGCAGGGTGACCCGGATGCCCAGTACCGTATGGCGATCATGGCGCAGAACGGGCTGGGTATGGTCGAGAACCAGCGCCTGGCGTTCGCGTATATGAAGGCGGCCGCCGAGGCCGGCATGGGCCTCGCGCAGCACGGCCTCGGCTTCATGTACATGCAGGGCGAATGCGTCGAGCAGGACGGTGCCGAGGCCCTGCAATGGTTCACCAAGGCGGCCGACCAGGGGCTGCAGGGTGCGATGACGACGATCGGCATGATGTACCGCGAGGGCAACGGCGTCGAGCGCGACGAGGCCAAGGCCAAGGCGTGGTTTCGCCGGGCCGGTTTCGACGATTTCTGACGCCCGCTCCGCGGGTGCTCAGGCCTTCTTGCCGGCGCGGCGCTGGCGCACCGCGTCGGCGAGCGTGTCCAGCAGCGGTGCGCTGTCGTCCCAGGCCAGGCACGCGTCGGTGATGCTCTGGCCGTAGATCAGGCCGTCGGCGTCGTCGCCGAGGTCCTGGCGGCCGCCGACCAGGTGGCTCTCGATCATCACGCCGATGATGTCGTGGTTGCCGCGCCGGATCTGCCGCGCGACGTCTTCGCCGACCTCGATCTGCTTGTCGTGCTGCTTGCGGCTGTTGGCATGGCTGAAGTCGATCATCAGGTTCGGCGTCAGGCCGGCCTTGACCATCTCCTCGCTGGCCTCGGCGACCGACTCGGTGTCGTAGTTCGGGCGCCTGCCGCCGCGCAGGATCACGTGGGTGTCGGCATTGCCGGTGGTGTTGAAGATCGCCGAACGGCCGGCCTTGGTCAGCGACAGGAAAACGTGCGGTCGCTCGGCCGCGCGCATCGCGTCGACGGCGATGCGCATCGTGCCGTCGGTGCCGTTCTTGAAGCCCACCGGGCAGGACAGCCCGGACGCGAGCTCACGGTGCCCCTGGCTCTCGGTCGTGCGCGCGCCGATCGCGCCCCAGCTGATCAGGTCGGCGACGTATTGTGGGCTGATCAGGTCGAGGAACTCGGTGCCGGCCGGCAGGCCGAGCTCGTTGATCTGCAGCAGCAGCCTGCGCGCCAGGTTCAGGCCCTTGTTGATCTGGAAACTCTCGTCGAGGTCCGGGTCGTTGATCAGGCCCTTCCAGCCGACCGTGGTGCGCGGCTTCTCGAAGTACACGCGCATCACGATCATCAGTTCGCCCTGCAGGCGGTCGCGCAGCGGCAGCAGGCGGTTGGCGTAGTCGAGCGCGGCGTCCGGGTCGTGCACCGAGCACGGGCCGACGACGACCAGCAGGCGATCGTCGTCGCGCGTCAGGATGCGGTGGATGGCCGCGCGCGACTCGTAGACGGTCTGCGCCGCGGCTTCCGAGATCGGGTGGCGCTCGTGCAGTATCGCCGGCGAATCGACCTCATTGATGGCCTTGATCCGGAGGTCGTCTGTCTGTTGCATGTCGGGCCTTGGGGACAACGAAGATGCGGGATTATAGCGGCAGGCCGCGCACCTGGCATGCCGGGCGATCGCGTCAGTGCGCCGATTGCCCGTCCCGGCGTTTCTTAGCGCGGCGTGCCAGCCAGACCGCGAGGCCCTGTGCGTTGAGCTCGATGTCGGACGCGAGGATCGCGTGCACCGTCGGCTCTGCCAGGCCGCTGTGGCGGACCGCGCTGTCTACCAGCAGGCTCTCGACCGCGGCGTGCAGGCGCGCGTCGCGGCCGTCGGCGTCGCGCGCCTCCTCGTCGAGCGCGATCTCGACGTGCGCGGCGATGCTGTCGCGCAGTCCTTCGACATGCGCGGCCGGGTCGTCGATGCGGCCGAAATGGGTAAGACAGCAGGCCCGCGGCGCCAGTGCCATCATGCGCTCGAGGCTCGCGAACCAGGCATCCGGGTCGAACGCGACCGGGGTCGTCGTCGCCAGCAACAGCACGCTGTCGCCGTCGCGAAACTGGGTATAGCCGAGACCGAAGGTATCGCCGGTGAACAGGTAGCCGCTGGCGTCGTCGAACAGCGAGCCGTGGTGGTTGGCGTGTCCCGGGGTATCGATGAACTGCAGCCGGCGGCGGCCGAGATCGAAGCGCTCGCCGTCGGCCGCGGCGTGTGCGCGTGCCTGATCGACGGGCAGCAGCTCGCCGAAGTCGCGCTGGAACGCCAGCTCGCCATATACCGCCGTCGCGCCGGCCTGCAGCTTGGTCGGATCGACCATGTGCGACAGCCCCCTGGGATGGACGACCAGCGTCGCGTTGGGGCAGGCGCGCATCAGCTGGCCGGCGCCACCGGCATGGTCGAGGTGGACATGGGTCGGCATCACGTAGCGCACCTGCGCCGGACTGGCGCCGGCGGCCTCGATCGCGGCCATGACCAGTGGCAGCGAGTGCTGCGTGCCGGTGTCGACGATCGCCAGTTCGCCGTCGTCAGCGATCAGGTAACAGGCGGCATGCAGCGGGCCGTAAAGGCCGGTGTCGATCACATAGCTGTCATGGCCGATCGGCTCTGCCATCATGGTTCTCCATCGCTTTCGTGCAGAGTATACGAGTGTCGGACCGTCGCCAGCAGTGGTTGGCCGCTGCGTTCGTCTTGCTGGGTCTCGCCGCCGGCGCCGCGTTGCTGCTGCTGGCGACCGGGCGCCTGCGTGTCGACAGCGAGCTGCTCGGGCTCGCCACCGGCGGCGTGTTGGTTTTGCTGCTGTGGCTCGGGTTCCGTTGGCGCTGAGCGCCGGCGTCGCCTGCAGTCAGCCTGCGACGGGCGGCGCCTCGACGAGGGCCTTCAGGTCCTGGAGGCCCTTGTCGTATTGCGCGCCGATCATGCTGTCGAGCATCAGGCCGACGTAGCGACTGAACAGGTCCCAGCCGAACTCGGTGTGGAAGCGCCAGCGCACGCGCGTCGCGCCGCCGTCGGGTTCGAGCACGAAGGTCGCGGTACCGTTGCCCTTGTCGCCGAACGATAGCGCGGTCTCGACCTCGCGCTCGGGGATACTGACCGTGATCTCCTGGCTGCCCTGGCCGACCTGCTGGTTGCCGCTGGCCCAGGTCATGCGCGAACCCACGCCCTGTTCCGGGCCCTCGAAGCGGTACACCGTCTGCGGATCGATCGCCGACCACGGGGACCAGGCGTGGAACGCGCGCATGCCGTTCAGATGCGGGAACACCTCGGCCGGCGGCGCGTCGATGACTATGCTGCGCTCGACGGCGGTCGACGATGGCAGCAGCAGGCCGATCACCGCGAACAGGAGCAACAGGATGAACAGGACGCGAAAGGCGAGGCGGGCGAAGGCCATGGTCGTCTCCGTCGGGCGCGTGGCGGTCGCCGGCAGTCTACAGCCTCGGCCGCCAGTTGTGGACGAGCAGGTGGTCGCCGTTGTGGTCCCGTTCGAAGCGGCTCAGCGCCGCGTTGTCGACCGCGCTGCGGTACCAGTTGACCGCCGGCGCGCGGGTCACATGGCCCAGCGTCGCGCGGATCACGCCGGCATGGCAGACCACGAGCAGGTGTTCGCCGGCATGTTCGGCGACTAGGCGATCGAACACCGCGGCGACGCGCGCGCCGAAGCGTTCCAACGGCTCGGCGCCGCCTGGTCGGCAGCTGACCGGATCGGCGTAGAAGGCGTCGTACTCGGCGCGCCGCTCGCGCTTGAGCGCGTCGCGCGCGACCCCTTCCCAATCGCCGAAACCGACTTCGCGCAGGTCGTCGATGATTGTCACCGGCAGGCCGCGTTGCTCAGCCAGCCACTCGGCGAACGGCCGGCAGCGCTGCATCGGCGAACTGACGATGCGCTGCCAGCCGGCGAGCGCGGCGACGGTGTCGCGCATCTGCTGCCAGCCCAGCTCGGACAGTGGGTCGTCGACGCCGTTGCCACGGAAGCGCGTACCGCCGATCGGCTGGCCGTGACGCAGGTAGTCGAGTCGGGTCGTGGTCATACGGGGCAGCCGTCGGCCGGGGGAAACGCGGCATTTTGCTAGAATGCCGCAGGTTATTCACCCTGCTGGTACGACGTCTATGAACCGCAGCACCTACGTCGGCATCGACAACGACGCCAATGGCGCGATGAACCCGACCGGCAACATCATCCGCGATGCCTGGGTGTTCGGCCTGATCCCGCAGACCGAGACCTGCGAGGGCTGGACCGTGCAGCGCATCGACGCGCTGTATGCCCAGGTCAGCAACGAGTGGGACAAGTACGGCCACATGGTGTCGAACCTGCCGCCGGAGCTGGCCGCACGGCATCGCGAGATCTACGATGCCGCGATCAGGCGCGCCCGCGCACTCGGCTGGGATCCCAACGAGGACCTCGATGCCGGCTGACGCCTCCGGCTAGCGCGGCGCAGGCGACGGTGACCACGCCGACCTTCTTTCGTCCCGCCGAGGTCGCGCGCGAGCGCACGACGCTGCCGGCGCAACTCTATAACGGCTGCCGTCTGGCGCTGGCGCGCTGCGAGTACGGACACGTTTTCATACCGCTGCGCGAGATGGAGGTCATTGCCGTCATCGACGAGACCGAGGTGATCTTCGTCGACAAGCATGCCTACACGGTGCGTGACGGCAGCGGCGGCCGGCTGATCGTGCTCGCCTGGCAGTTCGCTGCCGGCACGCGGCGCGACGACGTCTCGCGCCCGGCGCCGATCGACGTCGTCCACTATGACGACCGCGGCAGCGAGCGCCACATGCGTCTGGTCGGCGAACTGAGCGCGGCGCTGCAGCGCATGGCGAAGCGGACCGGGCCGCGCGGTTGTCAGCCGCGGGCGAAGACCGTCATACCCTTCCGGCGCGGCTGAGGCGGCCTTTGACCGGTGATGGCGGTTGCATGCCCGAGCGGCCGTCGTGCGCCTGACCGTGATCAAACCCGGGTCCGCCGGCCGGAGAGAGACTGGAGCCGACGGATCCAGTGACATGCCGTGGCGCCGGCCCGTGGCGCCGCGCGTGGAGGTCGGGCGACGCGATGTGGCCTGCGCGGACAATGCTTGCCGGACTGCTGCTGGCGGGGGCGCTCGCGGCCCCGGGTGCGGCCGGGGAGGTCTACAAGTGGGTCGACGACGACGGCGTGACCCACTACTCGCAGTCGCCGCCGACCAGCGATGCCAGGCCCCTGGCGACACCATCACGACCGAGT
>JASJCU010000071.1 GCA_030065815.1 Gammaproteobacteria bacterium
CGCGCCTGGCGACCTGGCGTGCGGCCGAGCAGGCCGACCGGGCGCAGCGCGCCGAACGCGGCCCGGGTCGCGTCGGCGGCGCTGTCGCCGAGGCCGGCGGCCAAGGTGCGCAGGCGTGCCAGCAGCTGTTCGCGTTCGGCGCGCTGCGCCCGGTCGGCCTGCTCGGCCGCACGCCAGGTCGCCAGGCGCGCGTCGAGGCGCGGCTCGAGGTCGGCATGGCGCGCACGCTGCGCTGTCGACGCGTCATCGGCCAGGGGCTGCCACTGGGCGCGCAGCCGCTGCAGCGCATCGACATCCAGCTCGTCGGCGGCGGCCAGCGCGGCGAGTCGGTCGAGCAGCGCGTCGCGCTCGGCGCTGCGTTCTCGCCGCGTCCGCAGATCGGCCAGACGCGTGGCCGCGAGGCGCGCCACTGTCTTGTCGTTGCCTTTGGCCGCACGGGCAATCTCGTCCAACATCGCCTCGTCGTCGATCGCGTTGACGGCCTGGACGCGTACGTCGACGACGCGGTCCCGGAGTGCACAGTGGCGCAGCGTCGACGGGTCGGTCGCGACCGCGACCGTCGCGCTGCGGATTGCCGAATCGGTCGCGTCGCGTGCCAGCCGGTCTGCGTCCGTTGTCGCGGCGATGACCGCGACCGCGGCGTCGAGGCGCTGCCCGAGCGATGCAGACGTGACGCTCAGCAACAGCTCCGTTAGCCGTGCCGCAACCGCCGAGCGCGCGCCGGGCTGCGCGCCCAGCACGTCGAGCAGCCGGTCGACCGATTCCAGCCGCTTGATCGCGTGCTCGCGCACCGCGGGGTCCGGATCCTCGATCGCCAGCGTCTGACAGTCGCCGCCGTCGATGACGTCGTCGGCCAGCGCCTTGAGGCGTACCGCGGCATCGGGGTGTTGCCAGCGCGGTCGCCGCCATTTGTCCAGGATGCTCATCGTGTCATTGTCGCCAAACTCTCGTCGTCGAGCACGCCGAAGAACGTAGTTCCGGCAGTCGGCCGTGATTCGGCCGGTGGTACGCGCCCGTCTGCGTGCATTGCAGCGCCGCGACTGCGGGCGCCCGGCGCCTAGTATAGAGAGATGGCCGCGGGTCTTCCGAGCGCGACCGGCTGCGCTGTGCCCGGGCGACGCCGCTGCAGGAGCGGCGGCCGGCCGCGCAGCCGCTGATGCGCGAGATTCCCGCGACCGTTTGCGAAGCCTGCGCCGATGCGCGGCCGGTGACCGTCGATCGTGTCACGATCCGGCGCTGCGCCGCTGTCGACGCGTCGATCGCCGGCGGCGGTGTCGACGGTGAGACGGCCGTCGCGTGCCGTATTCGCAGCGACACGCTCGCGGAAACCGGTGGCATTTGCTGGTGTGGTGCCAGCCTCGTCGGTGCACCCGACGACGCCACACCGGCCGACGCCAACCTGCAGACAGCCTTCACCGGGGATCGCCCGGCCAGCAACGACGTCGCCGCGAGCGTGCGCCTTGCAGGTCGCGACCGATCCGCGCAACGACCGTGTTACACGACGGCGACCGGTCGTGATGCGCGCAGCGGCCGATCCGCCGGCATCACGCCGGGCGTGACGGTCTATTCGCCGGCCAGCGTCGGACCGGGCGTTTCCCGCAGCAGCCGCTCGATCGCGTCGATGACCTCGGGGCCGTCCCATTCCAGCGGTCCCTTGACCGCGTAGCGGGCCTTTCCGGCCGCGTCGATGACATAGGTGGTCGGCAGCACGTAGCCGCCCAACGCGGCGAACGCGTCGCCGTCACGGTCGAGCCAGACAGCGAAATCGAGATCCATCCGCTGGGCCGCCGCGGCCGCACGCCGCTCGCTCTCGGCGACGTTGACGCCGATAACCGTGAACGGCCGGTCACTGAACGACTGCCCGAGGCGCATGATGCTCGGCATCTCGCGCACACAGGGTGTGCACCAGCTGGCCCAGAAGTTGACGAGCACGACGCGCCCGGCGAACTCGTCGAGGCTGCGCGACTGGCCGTCGAGATCGGGCAGATCCAGCACGAAGGCCTGCGCGTCGGGCAGCGCCGACAGTTCCGCGCTGTGCCCGGCGCGCGGTAGTGCGAAGGCCATCACACTACACAGGGCGACGACGGCAATGAGACGGCAGTTGTGTCGGGATATCGTCATACGCTGTACACCTCGCGGCGTCAGCTTAACCCGCACTGTCGGCGTTGTCTGCAGGCGCGCAGACGCTCAACTGCGGCCGCCGCAGGCCGATAGACGGACGCACGCGGCGCTCGCGCGGCGCGTATAATCACGCGCCGTCCGGCGAGCACGATGACTGCCACAATCGCGCCCCACAACGTCCAATCAACAACAGGAGCCTGTACCCATGTCAGACACCCAGTCCACGCCTTCCCACGACACGGCGGAGACCGGACTCAGCCGGCGCCAGGTGCTGCTCGGCCTCGGCGCGGCCGCGGCCGCGGCCTATGCCGGGCAATCCGCTGCTGCCAGCCCGCACCACGACCACAGCAAGCACACGGCCCAGCAGCCGGGCCTGCTCAACGCCGTCAACACCTGTCTCGACAAGGGCCAGCGCTGCATCGCCCACTGCCTGGTGTCGTTCAAGGAAGGCGACACGGCGTTGGCCGAATGCGCGGCCAAGGTGCACGAGATGCACGCGGTCTGCGACGCCTTCTCTTATTTGCTGAGCGCGAACTCGGACTACATCAAGGGCTTCGCGGCGGTCTGCGAGCAGGTCTGCAAGGACTGCGAACAGGAATGCCTGAAACACGACGAGCACATCGAGTGCAAGCAGTGTGCAGAGGCCTGTGCCGACGTTGTCGACCAGATCGCACTGGCCCTGAAGTAGACCCGCTCAACTGTCGATCGCGCGGCACGGCGGCGCCACGGCGCGTACGCGCCGTCGCCCGCGCGGTCGGCCGTGCATAACGCTGCGCCTGCGGGCGGACCGCGTCGCCCGGGTCGGGGCGCGCGCCGCAGCGATCGCGCAGACCCGGCGCCGCGGCCGCGGCGGTTCGTGCGCGACAGCGCATCGGGTACTCTACGTAGCCCCTGTGCCCGACCGAACGCCGCATGATCGAGATCGTCCCCGACTCGCTGCCCGCCTGGTTGGCGGCATCCACGACGCCGTTCGGACTGGTCCTGTTCGCCGAGTTCGGCGACAAGAGCCAGATCGTCTGCATGACGCTGGCGGCGCGCCACCGCCACTGGCCGGTACTGGCGGGGACCGTCGCGGCCTTCATGCTGCTCAACACCCTGGCCGTGGCGTTCGGCGCCGGACTCGCCCACTGGGTTCCGGAGAGGCTGCTCGCAGCAATCGTCGCGGCACTGTTCGCGACCTACGGCATCCTGATGCTGACCAACGCCGACGAAGACGCCGCGGACGTCGCCACACAGCGCAGCAACCATGGCATCTTCCTCACGGCGTTCCTGATGATCTTGGTCGCCGAGATGGGTGACAAGACCCAGATCGCAGTGGCCGGCATGGCGACGAGCCTGCCGGTCGTACCGGTGTGGATCGGTGCGACGCTGGCGTTGACAGCGACGTCGGCGCTGGGTGTACTGGCCGGGCGCAAACTGCTGCGACGCATCCCGTCGCGCCGCGTCCACCAGGTCGGCGGCGTTCTGTTTCTCGCCCTAGCGGCGTTTGCCCTGACCCGGGTGTTCGATTGACCGGCCAGCCGTCGCGACGCGGACACCGTTTGCCTGCCCGTCGCGCCGCACCGGTCGTCCGGCGGTCGTCGCAGCGACCGCGAGCGCCACGCCAGCGCACCGGGCTGCCAATCTGGCGCGGCGCGCAGCGCGCGTGTCGCGATCGATCACGTCAGACCACGGGGAGGAGTGTCATGCCGATCACCCAGCAGCGTCGTTCCGTCATGCAACTGGCCGCATTGGCCTGGCTCGCCGTCATTGGCCCGGGCCTGCATGGCGCGCCGGCCGATGAATCGGCCAGCGCCGCGGAGCCACAGCAACAGGTGCAGTTCCTCGGCCTGCAAACGGCGCTGCCAGGGGACTGGCAGCGCCGCGATCCGTCGTCGTCGATGCGCCTGATGCAGTTCGTCGTGCCCGGCAACGCACCAGGTCAGTCCGCCGAACTGATCTTTTACTACTTCGGGGCCGGACAGGGCGGCACACCGGAGGCCAACATCACCCGCTGGCGGTCACAGTTTCGCGCTGCCGACGGCGCACCGTCGATGGCCGATGTCGTGCGCTTCGACGTCGAGGACATACCGATCACACGCGTGAAACTGCAGGGCCGCTATGCGCGCGGCATCGGCGCCGGCCCCGGCGGCGGCGGCAAACCGAACCAGACGCTGCTGGCCGCGATGCTGCAGACGCCGCGCGGCCAGGTCACGATCCAGCTGCATGGCGATACGCCGTTGATCGACAGCATCGAGGCCGCGTTCGACCGCATGCTGCGACGCGTCGAGCCGCTGACCGCGCGCTGAGCCGGTCGCGTCTGCCGCGCACTTCCTACAGACGCGACGGCGGCACGGTCTTACGGATCTGCAGTGGCACGCGCCGCCTGCGCCTGCGGCTTCTTCATGTGCATGTCGGCACAGCTGTGCTCGCGACGCGGCGGTCCGGACGTGAACCACAGGTAGTCGTGTCGCGGGCCGTAGTCGCGGCCATCACGCCGTAGCGGCTCGAAATAGTCTGCCGCCAGGGTCAGCTCGTCGATGACCTGCTGCATCCGGATATTGAGCTGGCGCGCCTCGGGCATCAGGTTCTGCACCCGCTCGTAGACGCCGAGGTTGTACTCGAGATGGCCGCCGCCCATGATGACGACGACGGGCTGACCCGGGTTGTCCCTGACCATCGCGACGATCGACTCGGCCATGGCCTCGTTGCGCGCCAGCCAGGTCTGGTAGAGGCGATCGATGTAGACGTCGTCGCCCCACCCGCAGTGCATGGCCCGCAGCCGCTCGGCCATCCAGTCGCGATGCCCCGGGTCGTCGAAGGTCGTGCGCGTCACGAGCATCTTCTCGACGCCGTTCAGGCCGTCGTACCCATGCCGGGTCAGGCTGACCTTGAGCCCCGCTGACAGGTCGGCGCCGAACACCGGCAGCTGCAGCTCGCGCACCTTTCTCAGGATCGGCAGAAAGCGCTGCCAGTCGCGCTCGCGATTGCCCTCCCAGCCGAGCTGCACCCGCAGCAGCTTTTCGGCGGCGGCCGGACTGCCGTGCCGCTTGCCGGTGGCTCCCTTTTTGCCACCGTTGCGGTAGCGCAGCAGATGTGAGGTCTGCTCGCGCGAAAAGAACTCGAAGCCGACGGCCGGGCGCAGCCCCTGATCGATCAGCTGGAAGATGACCTGCTGCTCGATGTGGTGGTGGAACGGGTTGTCGTGGGTCTCGCCGAGATAAATGACGTCGCTGGTCTTCATCGATTCGAGCAGCGTCGGGAACGGCGTCGGCGCGCTACTGCCCGCCTGGTAGACGTCGCCAACCAACGGGTTGGCGCTTTGCATGTGCACATGGGGGTGACGCGCCGGGCCCGTCGAACACCCGGCAAACAAGACGATGACAAGACTGAGGATCAGTAGATTCCGCCGCGGCGCCAGGTACGTCATTGCGATTGGCATGGTTCACTCATCCATCGGAACGGGGATAGCGCGCAGGCTACCGGCTGCGCGCACAAGAAGCCAGCCCGGCCAGACGGCCGCGGCGTCGTGTCACGCAGAGCCTGATCCAGGCCCGCCCTGCGGGTGAACCAGGCCGCGTTTTCGCGCTGCCGCCGGCCCGCGTCGGCGCCCACGCGACAAAACCGCTGTCGGCACAGCGCCCCGTGTGGCGGCGCTCCCCGGGCTTGCGATCCAGACACCGGTCCACGTCTTCGCGGCGTCACGTGTCGCTGCCCCGCGCGCCCCGGACACGCGGTCGGCGCACCGCGGCTTTCCTGAAACTGAGAACCCGGGCGCGTCGCGACCCGTCGTCGGCGGTACGCTTTTGGTCACTGGTGCGACCTGGGCTAGGCTCTTAGGCAGCATGCCGAACAGGCGGTCGACGGCCGCATCGTGAATGGAGCGCCCAGTGTCCCCGGTGGAACACTATCGACAGCGTGAGAGACGACTCGAAGGGATACCCCTGTCGCCGGGGATCGCTATCGGTCGGCCGTGCTTCTTCGCCACGCAGCGGGATGTGCGGCACGCCTCGTCATCGCTGGATGTCATCGACGAAACGACACGCCTGTGCGCGTCGCTGCAGCGGATCGCCGATCAGCGCGCGACGCTGGCCGACGAGACCGCGGCGGTATTGGGTCCCGAGCACGCAGAGATCTTCCACGCCCAGCGCCTGATGCTCGATGACGTCTACCTGCAGGAACAACTGGTCCAGACCATCGAGGCCGATGGCTGCAGTGCCGCGGAAGCGGTCTGGCGGGTACTCGAGCGCTATCGCTCACAGCTCGCGGCCAGCGACTCGGCCTACCTGCGCGAACGTGCCGACGATGTCGGCGAGATCCGCCAGGCCCTGATCGGCGACCTCGACCGCGCGCGGTCTTGCCGGCATTGCCACGAGACCGACTTTTGCACGATCGATCACTGTCACCTCGGCAACGATCACATCCTGATCGGCAGCGAAATCAGCGCCAGCCTGCCGATCGAAACCGACCGCCACACCATTGGCTTCGTCGTCGACAAGGCCGGCCCGCACTGCCATGCCGTGATACTGGCACGTGCACTGCATCGCCCGGTCGTCGGCAGCATCCGTGATCTGCCGGATGCGATCCCGCTGAATTCGCAGCTGCTGATCGATGGCGACGAGGGCACGGTGATCGTCAACCCGTCGTCGTCGACACTGCAGCACTACCGGACGACGCGCGTGCAGGACAACCCGAAGATCGAAAGCACCGAACCGGTCGACGGGTTTCGGGTCATGGCCAACATCAGCGTGTCGGCAGATATCGATCGTGCACTGGCGGCCGGCGCGGAGGGCGTCGGGCTGTACAGGACCGAGATGGAGATGCTCGCCGCGGGCAGACCGCTCGGCGAGGACGAACAGACCGTCCGCTACACGAAGGTGATCAAGGCCATGGCGGCCCGGCCGGTGTATATCCGGCTGGTGGACTTTGGCCACGACAAGCATGCCGAATGGACGGGACTGCCGCGACCCGCCGCAACCGCGTCGCACGACGATGAGCACACGCTGCTGCGCTATCCCGATCTGCTGCGGACACAGGCCCGTGCATTGGCGCGCGCCAGTGTTCATGGCACGGTTCACGTCGTCTACCCGATGATCTCCAGTATCGAGCAGTTCAAGGCACTGCGCGGCCTGTTCGGCGACGCCACCGCGGATCTTGCGACCGACGGGTTGCGCCACGGGGTACTGTTCGAGCTGCCCGCGGCATGCCTCGAAGCCGCACGCTTCATGCAGATGATCGATTTCGGGTGCATCGGCACCAACGATTTGACCCATTACCTGTTCGGCGTCGACAGGGCGAGCGGCGACGCCGTCGGCGATCGCCGGTTGTACGACGACGCCGTGCTCTGGGAACTGATCGATCAGCTGGCCCATGCCGCGACGTCCGCTGGCAAGACGATGATGATCTGCGGTGAGTTGGCGGGCGATCCCAAGTTCACGCCCCGGATCATGCGATCGGGCATCAGCGCCACGAGCACGAACCCGGCGAACATCGCCGCCGTGCGTCGGTCCGCAACACAACACACCCGCTAATCGAAGCGCCAGCGTTCGTAGCCGGCATCACCACCCCGGTGCATGGCCGCCGCTTTGTGGTCGACGGCGTACGCGCCGGGCCCGATCGCGGCTGCGTGCCGATGTCATCGCTATCGGCCATGACCCACGCTGTTGACAGCAGTCGAGTCGCGAAATCGGTGCGTTAGGTTCTTAAAGAATCCGTGCCGCCAGCCGTTTCCAAAGACAAGCGCGTTGCAGCGATGTAACAGCCGATAAGGGCAAACCTGCTGAAAGGCAGGGACGCAAAGTCACCGCCTACGGACGATGGATTTCGTCTACGGCCGAGGGATTACCGAAGCGATGAAAGACTCTGTTCCGACCGACGGAACCGATCGCGGCAGCTTTTCGCTCTACCGCTTTCTCTGTAACCAACTCTCCACCCGTCGATTCCGCGGTACTTTGGCCCGTTCGGCATCGTCGGGGCCGCGCGTTCGCAACGTCTTTGCCGCGACACTCGGGGCATTGCTCTGTGCCGTCAGCCACGCGGCGACAGTCCCGGTCTTGGAGTTCAGCGTCCCGAAGGAATGGGGCAAGGGCACTCAATGGATCTGTCAGACCGAACTCAGGGACGAGATATGGTACATGCGCTGCGACAACATGGCCGAGGTGTTCAGCTTCGACCCAGTCCTCGGCGACACCGACGATTCACCAAGATCGACGCTGATCCCGATCTACGGCGCGCCCTTCGCCGACAGCCCGCTGCAGTATCTCGCCACCTCGGTGCTCTGTCGGCGCAACCGCGCGTGCAACGTCGTCGTCTCTGACTGGCCACGACGTGTACAGCCTGCCTGTCGCGCGGGCACGCGCAGGGACTGCGACTCGCGCCGCCGTCGCAGCGCCCGCTCGGAGCGACACTCGCGGCTGTCCGCACGGCACGAGTGATCGCCAACTGACAGCGGACGGGACAGCGCAGGCATCCGACCGGCGCGGCGCCGGGCAGCGACCGTCGTTGCACGTTCGTCGCAGAGACCGATCGAGACCAGGTTCGTATTCGGAACACGGAGCGTCGGCGTCGTTGGGCTCGCACGACATGCCGGCCAGGGCGGCGGCCGGTCGATCGGCGCGGGCCGCGTTCTCCGACCGGTCCCTGTCCTGACCCACCGTGAGCGCCGCGGATCACGACGCAGAGATCCCGCGCAGACCCACCAGATCGATCGCCGTCGACCGGCCAAGCGCCGCGTTTGCCGCCGCTCGGGCGATGGTCAGGCGTTGGCGTTGTTCGGTCCGGCGCCCGCCTCGGCGCCTTGTACCGTCACGGCTTCGCGCGCGTCGCCGCGCTCCCGCGACCTGTCCTTCGCCATCAACACGTAGAGCGACGGTACGACGAACAGCGTGAACAGGGTGCCGATCGCCATACCACCGACGAGCACCAACCCAATCGAGTTGCGCGCCGCGGCGCCCGCGCCGGTGACCAGCACCAGTGGGAAGTGACCGGCGATCGTCGCCACCGTCGTCATCAACACCGGGCGCAGACGGATCATCGCCGCATCGCGTACGGCATCGAGCTTGTTCACGCCCTGTTGCTGCAGCTGGTTGGCGAATTCCACGACCAGTATGCCGTTCTTGGCTATCAGGCCGACCAGCGTCACCAGTCCGACCTGGGCGTAGATGTTCATCGTCGTGGTCCAACCGTTGGTCCAGTACGGCAGGTTCGGATCCGGCATCTTCAACACCGTGAACACCAGCGCCCCGAACAGGGCCAACGGCACCGAGCCGAGAAGGATCACGAACGGGTCGCGGAACGAGTTGAACTGCACGGCCAGCACCAGGAAGATCATCAGCACCGCCAGCGAGAACGCCGGCAGGAACTTGTTGCCCTCGGTGCGCAGCTGGCGGGACTCGCCGGTGTAGTCGAAGCTGTAGCCCGGCGGCAGGATCTCGCCGGCTGCATCCTCGAGGAAGACCAGCGCCTCGTCGAGTGTTCGCGTGCTGACGCCCGACAGCTTGACGGCGTTGAGCTGCTGGAAACGGTTCAGCGAACGCGCGACCACCGAGTGCTCGATGCGTGCGATCGATGACAGCGGCACCATCTGGCCACCCGGGGTCGCGACATGGATCTGCGCCAGTTGTTCGGTGGTCAGGCGATCGGCGCGACGGATCAGCGGGATGACCTTGTAGCTGCGGCCGTCCATGTTGAAACGATTGACGAAGTCACCGCCGGTTGCCACGGCCAGGTCGGCGCCGACCTCGGACAGGTTCAGGCCCAGATCGGCCAGCTTGTCGCGGTCGAAGACCACGACCGCCTGAGGCTGGTCGATCTTCAGATCGATATCCGGCGGGAAAGCGAACAGACCGCTCTCGGTCGCCCGCTGCTGCAGCGTCTGGGCGAACTCCAGCAACTGCTCGGCATCGGCCGTCGACGTGATGACGAACTCGACCGGGAAGTTGCTGCCGCCCGGCAGCGCCGGGGGCGTCGTGATGAACACCTGCAACCCGGGTATGTTCGACACACTGGCCTGGACCTCCGGCAGGATCTCGGTCACCGTCCGGTCGCGCTCGGCCCAGGGTTTGACGACGACGCCGCTGAACCCGTCGGCACCCAGCGTGGCACCGATCGCCGGCGGGAACAGCAGTTGGAAGGTCAACGCCGCCTCGGGCACGTCCATCATGACCTGCTCGGCGGCCTTGGCGTAGACCGCGTTCTGGTCCGTCGTCGCGTTGGCCGCGGTGTTGATGATCCCGAACAGCACGCTCTGGTCTTCGGTGGGCGCCAGCTCGGTCGGCGAGAACACGAACATCGGAACCGTCGACAGGCTCAGCACGAACCAGACCAGGTAGACGGCCGGACGCGCGTGCAGCGTCGCGGTCAGCGCGCGTCCATAGACCACGCGCAGCCGGTCGAAACGATGATTCAACCATCCCGTCAGGCCGCGCTCCTCGTCGCGCGCACTGCGCAGCAGCCTGGCGGCCATGGTCGGCGACAGCGTCAGCGCGACGACGCCGGAGATCGCGACGGCACCGGCCAGCGTGAAGGCGAACTCGCGGAACAGGGCCCCGGTCAATCCGCCCTGCAGCCCGATCGGGATGTACACGGCGACCAGCGTCAGCGTCATCGCGATGATCGGCGTGACCAGCTCGCGGGCACCGACCAGTGCGGCCTCGCGTGGGCTGCGTCCCTGGCGCAGGTGCCGCTCGACGTTCTCGACGACGACGATCGCGTCGTCGACGACCAGGCCGACCGACAGCACGATGGCCAGCAAGGTCAGCAGGTTCAGCGTGAAACCGAACACCTGCATCAGGAAGATGCCACCGATCAACGAGATCGGGATCGCCATCACCGGCACCAGCACCGAGCGCACGGAACCGAGGAACAGGAAGATCACGATGACGACGATCAGCAGCGTTTCGGCGAGTGTGCCGGTGACCTCGCGGATGGCATCGCTGACGTACTCGGACGCGTCATAGCCGATGCTGGCATCGAGCCCGGCCGGCATCTCCTGCTTGAGCTTCTCCAGCTCGACGCGCACACCGTCGATGACCTCGACGATATTGGCGTTCGGCTGCGGGAAGACGCCGGCGAAGACCGCCGTGTCGCCCGAATAGCGGACCAGCGTCTCGTAGTCCTCGGCGCCCAGCTCGACATCGGCGACGTCCTGCAGGCGCACGATGGTGTCGCCGCTCTGGTAGATCACCAGGCGCCGGAAATCGTCGGTGCTGTGCATATCGGTGTTCGCGGTGAGGTAGGTCCGCACCAGGGCACCCTTGGTGCTGCCGATCGCCGCCAGGTAGTTGTTGGCGGTCAGCGCCGCCCTGACCTGCGCCGGCGTCACGTTCAACGCGGCCATGCGATCCGGCTTGAGCCAGACGCGCATCGCGAACGTCCGGGCACCGAAGATCTCGATCCGCTGGACACCGGTCACAGCCGACAGTCGCGGTTGGACCACCCGCGTCAGGTAATCGGTAATCTGCTCCGGCGACAGGATCTGCGACCAGAAGCTGAGGTAGGCCGCGGCAAACTCGGAGTCCGCCGACTGCACGCTGATCGCCGGCACCTGGGCCTCGACCGGCAGGTCATTGCGCACCTGGTCGACCTTCGACGAGATATCCGCCAGCGCCTTGGTCGAGTCGTAGTTGAGCTTGAGGCGCGCCGTGATGATCGAGATACCCTGCAGGCTCTTCGACTCCACGTAGTCGATGCCCTCGGCCGCGGCTATCGCGCGCTCCAGCGGCGTCGTGATGAAACCGCGCACCAGCTCGGCGCTGGCGCCGACGTAGACCGTCGAGATCTGCACCGACGCGTTCTCGCTCAGCGGGTACTGGCGGACACTGAGCGAGTTCCAGGCGTTGAGTCCGGCGACCAGGATCAACAGGTTGATCACGATCGCCAGTACCGGACGCTGGATGAACAGATCGGTGAAGCTGCGCCTGACCCGGGACATCACGAGTCCGCCGGCCGCGGATCGAGACGGGCGGCGGGAGCCAGGGTGTTGTCGATGATCACCTTCGCCCCGCCACGCAGCTTGAACACGCCGCTGGTCACGACCGTCTCGCCGGGTTCGAGCCCGTCGGTCACGTCGACATAGTCACCACGCGCCTCGCCCAGCCGCACGAACTGCTGACGCAAGTGGCGTTCGGTCTCCCCGGTCTCGGCATTGCGCTGCTCTTCGACGACGAATACCGAGTCACCGAACGGCGCGTACAGCACGGCGGTTGCAGGCACGGGCAGCACCGGCTTCGCATCCGGCAGCACGACCTCGACATTGACGAACATGCCGCTGCGCAGCTTCTCGTCGGGGTTGGCCACCCGCGCGCGGACCCGGACATTGCGCGTGGCGGCATCGACCTCCGGACTCACGGCCATAATGCTGCCTTCGAAGGTCTCGCCGATGGCCGCGTCGGAATCCACGCGCACCGGCATGCCGTCGCTGAGCAGGGCGAGCTGGTTCTGCGGGACCGAGAAATCCACGTAGACCGGGTCCAATGTCTGCAGCGCCACGATCGGATCACCGTCGGCCAGGACCTGCCCGAGGTTGACCTGGCGCAGGCCCAATCGCCCGCTGAACGGCGCGCGCACGGTCTTTTTGGCGATCAGCGCCCGCGTCACGCCGACCTGGGCGACGGTGTCTTTGACCTGGGCCTCGGCGCGATCGACCGCATCATCCGACGCCAGGTCGCGATTGCCGAGCCGGCGCACGCGCGACAGGTCGGCCCGGGCCAACGCCGCCGCGGCCTCGGCCGACGCCAGCTGGGCCTCCTCGCTCGCAGTGTCGAGCTGCAACAGCACATCGGCGGCACCGACCACGGCACCGGACTCGAACGCGATCGCGGTCACCCTGCCGCCGACCTCCGCGCTGACCGTGACACCCTGCACCGCTGTCACCGTCCCGGTCGCCGCGATGACCTGCTCCCAGCGGGCGTCGGCGATCGCGACCGCGGTGACCGTCTCGGGCGGCATCACCATGCCTGCCGCCGCCTCGCCCATCGCCGCGAACTGCCCGAGCTTGACGTAGGCGATCGCGCCAACCACGAGTACGACACCGACGGTTGCCAGAAACAGCTTTTTCAACATGACAGATACATCGCAGAAACGACCAGACCCGATAGCGCAGACAACCCATCAACGCGCATTCCGACAGGCGCGGTCCGGCGGGCCGGGGATGCAGCGCGGGTCTTCCAGGCCTTGAATTGTACCCCCCCGCTCCCGCAGAGACGTGACCGTTCACGCTACCGGCGACCGGTTACTCTCCTGTCCGCGACCTGCTTCGCATGATCCGGCCCGGGACCGGGGTGGGCCGATCGCCCATCATCCATGACGTCGCACGCCGTGCGGAAATCGGCGAACCAGGCCGAGACGGCACGCCGGTCATTCGTGCATCCAGCGCGGCTAGCGATCCCGTGCTGGTCCAGACATCGGCGGGTAACCCGGCCTAGGGGAGGCCCCGGCAAGGCCAGACGAACGACCGAGCACCGGGCCAGCGCAGGCGTCGTCGTCATCGTCACGATGGGTCGGCCGGCCAGGCTCGACACGAAAGGCGTGGATCTCGCGGTCGACGTCGAGACGACGTCGAAACCGCTCGCCGATCAGCCCGCTGTGCGCGAGAGCCGCCGCAATCGCCGCTGCAACAGCACGGTATGGTGCGCGGTTGGGGGCCCGGGGCCTGCGCCGGTCGTGAGCCCGGGCGTATCTCGCGCCAGAGTCGCGCACGGAGAGGCCGGACCTGGTGATCCGAGGACAACGGACGGCTGTCCGCGTTCGCCACGCTGCGAGGACCTCGGCAACGGCAGACGGCGAGCCCGCTCCCGGGCGAGCAGGCGCCGTCGTTGGACTGGTCGTAAAGACCGGTTGGGCCGGGCTCGGCAAGGGACCTGCAGCGAGAAAAAGACTTAGATTTATCTATTAAATCTTTGTTTTATTTGGTCGGAGCGGGGAGATTCGAACTCCCGACCCCCACAACCCCATTGTGGTGCGCTACCAAGCTGCGCTACGCTCCGAAGAGAGCGCCGCATCCTAGGGATGCGGCGCTTTGTTGTCAATGAAACCGCGGTTTCGCGCACCGGGAACGCGGCCGTCGCAATCAGCCGTTGAGGATCGCCAGGACCTCTTCGAGATCACCACGCAGCTCACGGATGGCGTCGGCGCGCGGCGGCCGCTCGCCGGTCGGCCTGGCCTGCTGCTTGGCCCCGCCGTCGTTGGCCAGTTGCTGACGCGCACCGCCGATCGTAAAGCCCTGCTCATACAGCAGGCTGCGGATGTTACGGATCATCTCGACGTCGTGACGCTGGTAATAGCGCCGGTTGCCGCGCCGCTTGACCGGCTTCAGCTGCGGAAACTCCTGCTCCCAGTAGCGCAGCACGTGCGGCTTGACCATGCACAGCTCGCTGACCTCACCGATCGTGAAGTAGCGCTTGCCCGGGATGGGCGGTAGCTCAATGTTGCTGCTGTTGGGATCCAGCATATGCCTCTACTCGTGCCTTCAGTTTCTGACCGGGCCGGAACGTGACGACGCGGCGCGCCGAAATCGGGATCTCTTCGCCGGTCTTCGGGTTGCGGCCGGGGCGTTGCTTCTTCTCGCGCAGGTCGAAGTTGCCGAATCCCGACAGCTTCACCTGGCGGCCGTTTTCCAGCGACTGGCGGATTTCCTCGAAAAACATCTCGACCATATCCTTGGCCTCGCGCTTGTTCAGGCCCAGCTCCTCGAACAGGTGCTCCGCCATCTCTGCTTTGGTCAGTGCCATGTGTCTCATTCCCTCAGTTTTGCTGCCAGCCGGTCCGCCAGCGCCTGCAACACCACGGCGCTCGCCTGTTCGACTTCCGCGTCAGTAAGAGTGTGCGAAGACTCCTGCAAAATCAAGCTCAAAGCCAGACTTTTTAGACCGGAATCTATGTTGTTCCCGGTATAGACATCGAACAGCTGCACATCCTTGACGACGTCCGGCGCCGCGTCGCGTACGACATCGAGCACCGCCTGGAACGGCAGATCGCGGTCGACGACCAGTGCGAAGTCGCGCCGGATCGCCGGGAACTTCGACAGCGCTTCGAAACGCGGGATGCCGCCGGTCGACAGCGTCACCAGGTCGACCTCGAACAAATAGACACCGCCGGGCAGGTCCAGCGCCTTCTGCGCGGCCGGGTGCAGCAGGCCGATCCAGCCGACCGGCACGCCGTCGCGCAGGATGCGCGCACTCTGCCCGGGATGCAGCACCGCGTGTTCGGCGGCCTCGAAACGGAACTCGGCGGCATCGGCGACCTGCGCCAGTACCGATTCGAGGTCGGCCTTGATGTCGTAGAAGTCGGCCCTGCGCGTCGCCAGCCCCCACTGCTCGGCGTCGGCCTCGCCACAGACCAGGCCGGCCAGTTTCGCGTGCTGCTCGATCTGGCCATCGCGGCGGATGAAGGTCAGGCCGCTCTCGAACACCTTGACGCGGCCCTGCTGGCGCGCCAGGTTATAGCCGAGCGTCTGGATCAGGCCCGGCCAGATGCTCGCACGCATGTCCGACATGTCGGCCGAGATCGGGTTGGCCAGCTTGATCGGTTCGGCGCCCGGCGTCAGCACCGCCGCAATCTCGGCGGCGATGAAGCTGTAGGTGATCGCCTCCTGGTAGCCACGCTGCGCGAGCAGGCGCTTGGCGGCATCGAGACTGAACGCGGCCTCGGGCCTGATCGCGACGCTGACCGGCGCCGAGCTCAGACTCGCCGGGATGTTGGCATAGCCGTAGACGCGCCCGATCTCCTCGATCAGGTCGGCCTCGATGGCGATGTCGAAACGTGCGCTCGGCGCGCTCGCCTGCCAGCCATCGTCGGTCGCGCTGACCTGCATGCCGAGACGCGCGAGGATGTCGCTGACCGTGGCGTCGTCGATCGCGACGCCGAGCAGGCGCTGGATACGCGTACGCCGCAGCGCGACCGGCGTGCACGTCGGCAGCTCGTCGTCGGCGACGACCTCGTTGATCGGCCCGGGCCGGCCGCCGACGATGTCCAGCAGCAATGCGGTTGCACGCTCCATCGCGCGGCGCTGCAGTGCATAGTCGACACCGCGTTCGAAGCGGTGCGAGGAATCGGTGTGCAGTCCATAGCTGCGCGCCTTGCCGGCAATCGCCAGCGGCGAGAAGAAGGCCGATTCGAGCAACACGTCGCGCGTGGCCCCGGTCACACCCGACGCCGCGCCGCCCATGATGCCGGCCATCGCCAGCGCCTTGCCGTGGTCGGCGATGACCAGCGTGTCGTCACGCAAGGTCACGTCGCTGCCGTCGAGCATCGTCAGCGTCTCGCCGTTCGTCGCCATGCGCACGCGGATCCCGCCGTTGAGCTGCGTGAGATCGAAACCGTGCATCGGCTGGCCGAGTTCGAGCAGCACGTAGTTGGTGACGTCGACGACCGGCGAGATTGCGCGCAGACCGCTGCGGCGCAGCTTTTCGACCATCCAGTCCGGCGTCTCGGCCGTCGCATCGATGCCGCGCAGGATGCGACACAGATAGCGCGGGCACGCGGCCGGTGCGTCGAGGCCGACGTCGAACACATCGTCGATGACCGGCGTGACCGGATCGATCGCCGGTTCGCAGACTTCAGCGCGGTTGAGCACACCGACCTCGCGCGCGATCCCGGCGACGCTCAGGCAGTCGGCGCGGTCCGGCGTCAGGTCGACGTCGATGCATGGGTCGTCAAGCACCAGGTAGTCGCGGAAATCACGACCGACCGGGGCGTCGGCCGGCAGCGGCAGGATGCCGTCGGAAGAGTCGGCGAGGCCGAGCTCGGCTGCCGAACAGATCATGCCGAGCGATTCGACGCCGCGCAGCTTGGCGCGCTTGATCTTGAAATCGCCGGGCAGCTTCGCGCCGACCGTCGCGACCGCCACCTTCATGCCGGCAGCGACGTTGCTCGCGCCGCAGACGATCGGCGCCGACGCATCACCACCGATGTCGACGCTGCACACGCTCAGCTTGTCGGCGTCCGGATGCGGCGCGCGCGACAACACCTCGCCGACGACGACACCGCTGAACGGCGGCGCGGCCGGCTCAACCGAATCGACCTCGAGGCCGGCCATCGTCAACTGATCGGCGAGCTGCGCGGTCGTGATGTCGGGATTGACCCATTCGCGGAGCCAGGCTTCACTGAACTTCATTGTCAAATTCTCAGAACTCGGAGTTGGGAACGCAAAGGCCTCAAAGACTCAAAGGACACGAAGCTCTTGTTGCTTTACGCCCGTGTGTCATTCAAAAACCGACATGATCGAAAAGCGAGTCAGCAATGTTCTTGCTTTGCGCCCTTTGCGTCTTTGCGTTCTTCGCGTTCGATACTCGATGCACAATCATCAGGCGAACTGCCTCAAAAACCGCAGGTCGTTCTCGAAGAACAAGCGCAGGTCATTGACGCCGTAGCGCAGCATCGTCAGGCGCTCGACGCCCATGCCGAACGCGTAACCGAGGTATCTCTCGCTGTCGATGCCGACATGGCGGAACACCTCCGGATGAATCATTCCGCAGCCGAGCACCTCGAGCCAGCCGGTATGACTGCACACGCGGCAGCCGTCGCCACCGCACATCACGCACTGGATGTCGACCTCGGCCGACGGCTCGGTGAACGGGAAGTACGACGGTCGGAAGCGCACCTCGAGATCGTCGCGCTCGAAGAAGCCGTGCAGAAACGCGTTCAGGATGCCTTTCAGGTCGGCGAAGCTGACCTGCTCGTCGACGAGAAAGCCCTCGACCTGGTGGAACATTGGCGTATGCGTCAGATCCGAGTCGCAACGGTAAACGCGACCGGGCGCGATCACCTTCATCGGCGGTTCGGCATTCTGCATATGGCGGATCTGCACCGGCGACGTGTGCGTCCGCAACAGCAGGCCGTCGTCGAAATAGAAGGTGTCGTGCATCGCCCGCGCCGGATGATGCGACGGGATGTTCAATGCCTCGAAATTGTGGAAGTCGTCCTCGATCTCCGGGCCTTCGGCGACCTCGAAACCGGCGCTGGCGAAAAACGCCTCGATGCGCTGCATCGTGCGCGTGACCGGGTGCAGGCCGCCGCTGGCGACGCCGCGCCCGGGCAGCGTCACGTCGATGCGCTCGGCCGCCAGGCGTTTCGCCAGCTCGGCCGCTTCGAGCGCGGTCTTGCGCGCCTCGAGCGCCTGCTGGAAGGCCTGCTTGGCCCGGTTGATCTGCTGGCCGGCGCTCTTGCGCTCGTCGGCAGGCAGCTTGCCGAGCTGCTTCAGCCGCGCCGTGAACTCACCGCTCTTGCCGAGGTACTGCACGCGCACGTCGTCGAGCGCGCGCAATTCGTCGGCGGCCCCAACAGCGGCCTGCGCCTGCGAGAGGAGATCGTCGAGATCGTTCGTCATGTCTACTGCACCAAGTTCCCTTCAACTGCACGCGAAATCCACCCACCGAGTCTCAAACGCAAAGGACGCAAAGACGCGAAGGACACCAAGAATTTTCTGAACATGCCCCTGGAAACCTTTGCGTTCTTTGCGTCTTCGAGGCCTTCGCGTTCGATACTCGGTAAGCAATCAAACAAAAGGGGCAAGACCCAAAGGCCTTCCCCCTTTCATCGATCACACGTCGACCGGGCGGTCGGCCCGGTCACGGTCATCAGCTCGCGAGGGCAGCCTTGGCCTTCTCTGCGAGTTGCTCAAACGCCGGCATGTCGTGCACGGCGATGTCGGCCAGCATCTTGCGGTCGATCTCGACGCCGGCCTTGTTCAGGCCGTCGATCATGCGGCTGTACGACAGACCGCACATGCGCGCTGCCGCGTTGATTCGCTGTATCCACAGCGCGCGGAACTCGCGCTTCTTGACGCGCCGGTCGCGATACGCGTACTGGCCGGCCTTGATAACGGCCTGCTTCGCAACGCGGTAGACATTGCCGCGGGCGTTGTAATAGCCCTTGGCCGCCTTCAGGACCTTCTTGTGTTTGGCGTGCGCCTGCACGCCACGCTTGACTCTTGGCATTGTTCAGTCCCCCGATTCAGGCGTATGGAATCATGCGGCGGGCAGACGCGACGTCGGCCTTGTGCAGCATCGACGGTGCGCGCAGCTGCCGCTTACGCTTGGTCGACTTCTTGGTCAGGATGTGACGGCGGTGGGACTGGTTGCGCTTGACGCCGCCAGCGGTAATCCGGAAGCGCTTGGCGGCGCCACGGTTGGTTTTGATCTTCGGCATTTTTCTCTCCTCTAACTCAAGGTATGTCGTTGGGCGGCCTAGGCAATGCCTGTTGGCCCGACCGCCCTGCTCTGCACCGCGCCGCGATGCAGGCAATGAAATCTGTCTGTCGTGTCGGTCTACTTGTTCTTCTTCGGTCCCAGCACCATGACCATCTGCCGACCTTCCATCATCGGCCGCTGCTCGACCTGCGAGATCTCCTCGAGATCCTTCTCTATCCGTTCGAGCAGTTCCAGGCCGCGCTCGCGGTGGGCGTGCTCGCGGCCGCGGAAGCGCATCGTCACCTTGGCCTTGTCGCCGTCCTCCAAGAAGCGGTGCAGGTTGCGCAGCTTGACCTGGTAGTCGCCGATGTCGGTGCCGGGACGGAACTTGACCTCCTTGACGTGCACCTGCTTCTGCTTCTTGCGCGCTTCCTGCTTCTGCTTCTTCTGTTCGAAGACGAACTTGCCGTAGTCCATGATCCGGCAGACCGGCGGCTCCGCATTCGGCACGATCTCCACGAGATCCAGGCTGGCCCCTTCCGCCGCGTCCATCGCGTCGTCGAGGGTGACGATGCCCACCTGTTCTCCGTCCTGACCTATCAGGCGCACCTCGCGCGCGGTGATCTCTCCGTTCAGGCGATTCCGCTTCTCCGGTTGTCTGGCGATAGCCGTTTTCCTCCCGACAAAACGCCGCGCACATCGCGCGGCTCGGGGGCCCAACACGCAAGAAAGCACCGGCGCCAGCCAGTGCTTTCTGGGAATCGGACCCATGTCCACCGGCGTCTGATCCCGTTTCGGGCGTCAACCGGCTTCCTGCACATCAGGTGCGCTGGGCGACCTGCTCGGCGAGACGTCCGACCAGCTCGTCGAGCGTCATCGATCCCAGGTCTTCACCACCGCGGGTACGCACCGCAACACTGCGGTTTTCCATCTCGCGGTCGCCGACCACCAATAGGTACGGCGTGCGCTGCAATGTGTGCTCGCGGATTTTAAACCCGATCTTCTCGTTGCGCAAATCCAGATCGACCCTAAAGCCTTTATCCTGCAGGATTTTCGCGACTTCACGCGAGAAACCGGCCTGTCGGTCGGTGATGTTCAACACGACGGCCTGCAGCGGTGCCAGCCACAGTGGGAACGCGCCGGCGTGGTGCTCGATCAGGATGCCGATGAAGCGTTCCAGCGAGCCCAGAATCGCGCGGTGCAGCATGACCGGCGTCTGCTTGCTGTTGTCCTCGGCGATGTACGTGGCGCCAAGTCGGCCGGGCATCGAGAAGTCCAGCTGGATCGTGCCGAGCTGCCAGACACGCCCGAGGCAGTCGCGCAGCGAGTACTCGATCTTCGGGCCGTAGAACGCGCCCTCGCCCGGCTGCAGCTCCCAGTCCAGCCCGCTCTGCGTCAGCGCATCTTCAAGTGATTTCTCGGCTTTGTCCCATAACTCATCAGCGCCGACACGTTTTTCCGGGCGCGTCGACAGCTTGACCAGGACCTCGTCGAAGCCGAAGTCGTGATACACCTCGAACAGCAGGTCGTTGAACGCGAGTACCTCGGACAGGATCTGCTGCTCGGTGCAGAAGATGTGCGCATCGTCCTGGACGAAGTTGCGCACGCGCATCAGGCCGTGCAGCGTGCCCGACGGCTCGTTGCGGTGACACGAGCCGAACTCGGCCAGGCGCAGCGGCAGGTCGCGGTAGCTCTTCAGGCCGTGGTTGTAGATCTGGATGTGCGCCGGGCAGTTCATCGGCTTGATCGCGTAGTCGCGGTTCTCCGAGTGCGTCGTGAAGATCATGTCGCCGAACTTGTCCCAGTGGCCGGACTTCTCCCACAGCGTGCGGTCGATGATCTGCGGCGTGTGCACCTCCTGGTAGCCGTGATCGCCGAGCTTGTCGCGGATGTACTGCTGCACCGCGAGATAGATGCTCCAGCCCTTGTCGTGCCAGAACACCATGCCCGGTGCCTCGTCCTGCGCATGGAACAGGTCGAGCGCCTTGCCGATCTTGCGGTGGTCGCGTTTCTCGGCCTCTTCGAGGCGATGCAGGTAGGCCTTGAGCTCCTTCTTGTCGCGCCAGGCCGTGCCGTAGATCCGTTGCAGCATCGCGTTGTTCGAATCGCCGCGCCAGTAGGCGCCGGCCAGTTTCATCAGCTTGAACGCCTTGGGCAGCTTGCCGGTGCTCGGCAGGTGCGGACCGCGACAGACGTCGAACCACTCGCCCTGGCGGTACACCGAGACCTCCTCCCCCTCGGGAATGATGTCGTCGATGATCTCCACCTTGTAGTCCTCGCCGATGCCGGCGAAGGTCCGCTTGGCCTGCTCGCGGTCCCAGACCTCGCGTTCGATCGGCAGGTCGCGACCGACGATCTCGCGCATGCGGTCCTCGATCTTCTGCAGGTCGGCCGGCGTGAACGGCTCGTCGCGCGCGAAGTCGTAGTAGAAGCCGTCCTCGATCGCCGGCCCGATCGTGACCTGCGTGCCCGGGTACAGCTCCTGTACCGCCTGAGCCATGACGTGCGCGGCATCGTGGCGGACCAGCTCGAGCGCCTCGTCACTCTTGCCGGTGATGATCGCAAGCTCGGCATCGTCATCGATCGTGTACGAGGTATCGACCATGCGGCCATCGACCTTGCCGGCCAACGCGGCCTTGGCCAGGCCAGGGCCGATGTCGGCGGCGACGTCGGCAATCGTCACGGGATGGTCGTAGCTCCGGCTGGAGCCGTCGGGGAGGGTTACGACAGGCATGCTGCGGTCTCCGTTGCAGTGGTGACCCCTACCAAAGGCCCCCACGGTGGTTCAGGTCAGGGGTTTCAGGCTGGCCGCGGAGGCACGGTCGCCGAAGTGGTCCCTGTCAACGTGCGAATTCGGGTCGGTATTTTAGCAGCGATCACAGGCCCGAGGGGCGTCCACCTGCGGGCACTACGCCATGATCGACGACCCCGGATCCGGCCCGCGCAGCGCGGCGGCGCGTGGCGATCGGCGCCGTCGCCGTGCGCGGGCCGACGTCGCGGCACCACAGCGACAGCGGTTCAGTGGCCGCGTCAGCTCGGCTCGTCGCCGACCCGCGGCGCATCGCGCATCTCGTCGGCGAGCCCGGCCTCGACGACGGCGGCGCGCGCCAGCAGGTGCGACGCGATCGGCAGCGTGGCCATCAGGAAAGCGAGGATCAACCCGAGCCGCCATGCCCATTCCACGGTCGGCACGAACAAAAAGGCACCGATCAACACCAGCGCCAGCGCCAGCGTGCCGGCCTTGGTCGCCGCGTGCTGGCGGGACAGCGCATCGGGCAGCCGGATGACACCCCAGGCCGCGATCACCAGCAGTGCGGCACCGAGGCCGATCAGCACGACAGCGATGACCGTCATCGTGGCGCCTCGTCGGTTTCGGGTTGCTGGCCACGCTGCACCAGCCGCGCCCAGCCGATCGTCGCGACGAACCCGACCAGCGCCAGGCCGATCGCGACGTCGAGAAACACCGGGCGACCGGTGCCCAGCGACGCGGCCACCGCGAGCGCGATCGCCGCGGCCAGGAAGATGTCCAACGCGACGACACGGTCGGCGTGGGTCGGGCCGGCGAGCAGGCGCAAGCCGGCCAGCACGGCCGCCAGCACCGCGCCGGACACCAGCAGGCCGGTCGCCAGCCCGATCATGTCGTCACCTCGCGCCCGAACAGCGCGCGGATGCCCGGTTCGAAGTCCTGCCGGATGCCGGCGACCAGCGCGTCGGTATCCGACGCGTCGAGCACATGCAGCAGCAGCTCGCGGCGTTCCAGGTCGATGTCGATCGTCGTCGTGCCCGGTGTCAGTGACACCAGGCTGCCGAGCAGTGCCGCGCCGCGTGCGCTCATCGGTGCAAAGCGCACGCGCACCAGGGCGACCGGCGGCGGCGTGCCGCCCGGGCGACCGCTCTTCAGGATCACGGCCACCGTCTGCAGGCCGGATAGAAACACCGCGCGCACGAAGCGCAGCGACAGTCCGGCAGCGGCCAACAGGCGGGGCATCGCGCTAACCTCCCAGGGTCCGCGCAGCCGCCTGCGCGTAGGTCAACAGGGTCTGGGGATCGAGGCTGATGAGCAGCGTCACGCTCGCCAGTCCCAGCGTCGCGGCCCACGCCGGCCCCAGTCGGGCGTCGGCAGGCGGCCGCCACCCGGCGTCGGGATGGCGTTTCCAGAACGCTTCCATCCAGATCTTCATCATCGAGTACAGCGTCAGCACGCTGACCACCAGCGCGACCGCGGTCCAGACGTAGCGCCCCTGCGCGAGCGCCTCCTGCAGCACGATCAACTTGGCCCAGAAACCGGACAGCGGCGGGATGCCGACCAGCGACAGCGCCGGCACCAGGAACAGCACGCCAAGCACCGGTCGCAGTCGGTACAGCCCGCCGATGCGGCGCAGGTCGTAGCTGCCGGCCAGGCGCCAGATCATCGCGGCGATCAGGAACAGGTTGGCCTTCACGATGATGTGATGCACGGTGTAGAACAGCGTCGCGGCGTTGCCGGCGTCGCCGGCCAGCGCCACCGCCAGCAGGATGTAGCCGATCTGGCTGACGATGTGGAAGGCCAGGATGCGGCGCATGTCCCAGTGATAGGCCGCACCGAGCACACCGAACAGCATGGTCGCCGCGGCGACCCAGCCGAGCGCCTCCATGACCACGTGCGGTGCCGGGGCGAACACGTCGCCGACAGTGCGCAGCACCGCGTACACGCCGACCTTGGTCAACAGGCCGGCGAACAGCGCGAGTATCGGCGCCGGCAGCGTGTGGTAGCTCGCCGGCAGCCAGGCATACAGCGGGAACGCGCCGGCCTTGATCAGGAACGCCAGCAGCAGCGCGCTCAGCAGCACGGTGGCTAGCGCCGGCGGCAGCGCGTCGGCCGCACCGCCGAGGGCGGCGAAATTCAGGTGCCCGGTCGCGCCGTAGACCGCGCCGACGGCCATCAGCAACAGCAGCGTGCCGAGCAGGTTCAGCACCAGGTACTTGAAACTGGCATCGAGCTGGTCCAGGCGGCCGCCGAGCGCGAACAGGCCGAGCGAGCAGATCAGCATTACCTCGAACCAGACGTACAGGTTGAACAGGTCCGCGGTGCTGAACGCACCGCCGACGCCGGCCAGCACGCCGTGCACCAGCGGCAGCAGCAACGGATGGCGCGGGCCGGTATCGGCATCGCTGGCCAGGAACAGCAGCGACGCGGCACCCATCAATGCCGTGACCAGTACCAGCGCGGCGCCGGTGCGATCGAGATGGAACGCAATGCCGTACGGTGCGACCCAGCTGCCGAACGCCGACTGCGCCGGTTGGTCGGCGGCGGCCAGTGCCACCAGCACGACGGCGCAGCCGAGAAACGTCAGCACGCCGACCAGACTCAGCAGCTGCTGCAGCGCCGGGCGGCGGGTCGCCAGCGTGGTCAAGACCACGGTGGCCAAAGGCACCAGCACGGGTGTGGCGACGAGTGCGTTCATCGGCTATCCGGCGGCGGTGGCCAGCGCACATCGCAGTCGGGGTCGCCGGCCGGCGGCTTGACCGGGTCGTCGGGGACCGGCTCGGCATGGCGCAGCGCCAGCGCGTCGTCGGTGCGCGCGTCGTGCATCAGCCGCAACAGCAGCACCAGCGAATAGCAGACCAGCGCAAAGCCGATGACGATGGCCGTCAACACCAGCGCCTGCGGTAACGGATTGGCCGCGTCGGTGAGCACCTGTTCGCCGCTCGGTACGACGGCCGGGAGCGGCGAGTCGAGGCGGCCGGCCGCGAACAGCACCAGGTTGGCGGCGGCGCCGAGCAACGCGAGGCCGATCACGCAGCGGAACAGGTCGCGCGACAGCGCCAGGTACAGCCCCGCCGTCACGGTGCTGAAGACGGTGAACGCGAGCACGGCCGTCATCGCCCGGCCCCCGGACGCGGGCCGTCGTCATCGAGGCCCAGCAGCGCCAGCGCATAGCCTGCCAGCGCACCCCAGACACACAGGTAGACGCCGAGGTCGAACACCAGCACCGTCGAGACCTTCAGCTCGGTCACCAACAGCGGCAGCGTCGCCCACAGGTGCGTCAGGTAGGCGTCGCCGACCAGCAGACCGGGCAGCCCCGACAGCGCGGCGAGCAGGACACCGAAGGCCGCCAGCGTCAGCGGGTCGCGCAGTGGCAGGCGCCGCGCGGCGGCATCGCTGCCGTGCGCGATCGCCCACAGGATGCTCGCGCTGACCGCGATCAGGC
>JASJCU010000072.1 GCA_030065815.1 Gammaproteobacteria bacterium
GCGGCGACACTGACCGATATCGAACGGTGTCTGGCCGAAATTGCGCTGCTGCGGATCGACCTGGTAAAGATCGGTCAGGTGGTTCAGCCAGCATTGCTCCGAGCACGAGCCGATGTTGATGTAGACGCGCTGCACGGCGAGCAGGTCACCGACCGAGTCTTCGCCACCCTTGAGGATGTGAAACACCGTCTCGCGTTCGGTGCCCTTTTTCCAGCACTTGTCGCTCTTGCCCGTTTCGCACCAGCACTCGCGTTCGTTGGCACCGTCGGGACAGCGGTTGGTCGCCCGCCAGCGATCGATGAGTTCGTCCTCGAAGCGTGGGCGCTGCAGCACGTTTACCAGGGCGTTGATCGTGCCCGGATTGTTGACCTGATCGGTGGGCACGGCCGAGGTGTCGACGGCACCGGGGCGGGTGTGCGAGAAGACCTGCCATTGCAGGCTGTCCTCGCTCATGCCGGAGACCATCAACTCGGACAGGCGTGAGTACTGGTTGCCGATCGCACCGATCAGGTTCTCCCACTTCGGGTTCTCCGGGTCGTCGGGCGGGTTGGTCGGGTCGAACGCGATATGACAGGAGCCGCAGGCCATGCCGACCAGAAACGGGGGCTCAACCGAACCGTCGGCGAGTTTCTTGGCCTGGTAGTCGGACACATCGCGGTCGTTCGACATGCGGCGCGCGAAGCCTTCCCAGGTACCGAGCTTGCCACCGTTGACCTTGCGCCAGGCATCGGCATCGAAGCGCGGATTGGGGAATTTGCGCAGGCCCATCGCGCCGGTCGACGTGCCGAATGCCAGATGGCAGGGGTCTTCGCGCAGGGCGTTGTCCTTGTGAGGGTGGTCGCCTGGCATCGGTGGGTCGACGAAGTCGCAGGCCGGATCCCGATAGCCCTGCTTGCCGACGTATTTGAGCAGTTCGTCGTCGCCGTAACACCAGTCGAAACCGAATGTCTCTTCGAGGCTCTTGGCCGGACAACCGGGTGAGCCCGGTTTACAGCAGCCCGGGTTGTTGACCAAACCCCAGATCTTGAAGCGTTCGCCGCGTTTGTCTGCGCGCAGCACACGCCACCAGTCGATCAGGACCCCCATGCGCTGTTGAAACACGTAGGTATGGAAGCGGTCATTGCCCGCGGTGGCCTTGTACCAGATCTCGCGCCCGGCACGTTCCGATGGTGTCAGGTCGGCGGCGCCGGCGTGGAAGCCTGCGTCACTGTAGGCAACGGGTGCCGTGTCCGCGCGGGAGACCTGGATCGAGAAAGGTACGAGAAGTGCTGCGAAAAGGATCGAGAAACATCGGATGGTCATGGCAGTCCCTCCACCTGGTGTGCTGGCATTGTCGGACGGTACGGAATCGGCGCCGTATTGTTCGCTGACTGAATGGAACCGCCGGTCAGCCCCCGCATTTCGATGGCGGGCAAGTAGCCAAAACCGAAATATTCTTCTGCGTTTATTTTGTTTAGTTGTAGTTGGGGCCTGTGCAGACATCAACGGTAATAAATGCTGGCCGGTCGTGTGAAAAATTCACTTTATGAGTGCGGCTATGCCTGGGCGTCCTCTTCTCCGGTCAAACCAAGCTGGCCTCCTCGGCCACTCGTTTCATCGCAGCAAGCAGCATGCGACCGCAGCTCGACATCTTGGTATGGCCTGTCTATCCTCGATCCCAATCTCACGTCCCGTTTGCACCGCTCCATGGCTCACAAAGCACGTAACAGAACAGCTCAGCAGAAGCCGGGCAGAAGTCGCCCTGGCGCAATCAAAGATGTGGGCTTTCTGCTCACCAAGGCATTCAAGCTCCACCAGAACGGAAAGCTCGACGCGGCCCGGGATCTGTATCGCAGAATTCTCAAGCAGGACCCGGATCACTTCGATGCACTGCAGCTGCTTGGAGCGGTCGAGCTGGGAAACAATCAATACAACCCGGCGGTGACGCTGATCTCCCGTGCCATCAGTCAGCGCACCGATCTGCCCGATCTGCACACGAATCTCGGAATCGGATTGGCCGGCCTGAATCGCTTTCCGGATGCACTGTCCGCCCTGCGTCGTGCCCTGGAACTCGACCCTGACTTCTTTCAGGCCCATTTCCACCTGGGGCGGCTGTATCTGTTGATCAATCTGCCGGAACAGGCACTGCCCTGTTTGCGCAATGCCATCAGGCTGCAACGGTCGCATTCCGAATCGGCGCTGATGTTGGCAGAGGCAACGATCCTGACCCGGGGTATCGATGAAGGACTGGCGTCATTGGATGGCAACCTCGGCGCTGAGGACCTCCCTGCGGCCTACCGAAACTTGGGCCAACGGCTGCGTTCCCGACGCGAGTGGTCGTTGGCATTGACAGTCCTGGAACGGGCGTGGGAGCGCGGATATACCGATCAGGAAATCGCCCTGGGCCTGGGTGAGATGCTGGAAAGTACCAATCAGCTGGACCGCGCATGGAGTATCGTCGAGCCGCTGATCGGTTCAGCGCAGCAGAGCCATCCTTTATTGATTGTCCTGGCGGGCCGCCTGCGGCGGCGCCTGGGCCAACTTGACGAAGCGGCGGATATGATCGAACGAGGCCTGCGGAAGAAGCGCTCCGCCGATCAGGCTGCTGCACTCCACAAGGAACTTGGCAAAATCCGTGACAAGCAGGGAGACTACAAAGCCGCCTGGTCGGCTTTTGAAAGCGCGAACCGGCTCATGGGGGTGGAAGCCAAACGTCTTTCGCTGAACAAAGGCTGGGCCAGGCAACTGATCACCGCCTGCGGTCGATGGAGTGACGCACGGAAACCCGTGT
Organism: Gammaproteobacteria bacterium; assembly: GCA_030065815.1. Taxonomy (GTDB): domain Bacteria; phylum Pseudomonadota; class Gammaproteobacteria; order Chromatiales; family Chromatiaceae; genus Thiosocius. Next base: position 2,771 of record JASJCU010000072.1, read on the forward strand.
CGCTTGCGGCAGCGACTCAGGATGAGCCACAAGTCCTTCCGCAGATCACCTTTTTCTGCGGCTTCCCGCGCTCCGGTACAACCCTGGTCGAGGAACTCCTCGCTCGCCATCCCCGGGTTGTCACAACCCAGGAGACGCCCGCGCTCAGCAAGACTGCGCTGATGATGCCGGAGTTGCTGGGCACCCGGCACAGCTTTCCTGCCGGCATCGATCAGTTGGACGAATCCCAGCTCGAAAGGCTCCGGGAGGTGTATCTTGCGAATCTGGGAATCTCCGAGATTCCGGAGAATGGGCATATCGTCGACAAAATGCCGCTGAACACCTGGTTCCTCCCGCTTGCGTTGCGCCTGTTCCCCAATGCGCGGGTACTGTTTGCGTTGCGAAATCCGCTGGACGTCTGTCTGAGCTGCTTCATTCAATACTTCAAGCTCAACGACTCAATGGTGCATTTCCTCGATATCGACGACACGGCCAAACTGTATCGGGATACATTCGAATTGTGGGAGCGGTACAAGTCCAGCGTGCAGCCAGATTATCTGGAGTACCGGTACGAGGAGCTGGTTACGGATCCGTCCGCAACATTGACGGAGATCCTCAGTTTCCTGGGGTTGGACCCGGTCGATGTCTTGAGCGGCGAGGCGCCGTCGCAGCCGAATCGCGCCGTATTCACGCCCAGCTACGAAGCGGTGAACACATCCATCAACACCAAGGCGGTCAACAGGTGGCGCAACTATTCGGAGCACCTGGGTGGGATTCGCGAGCGGTTGGAACCGCTGATGGTCCGCTATGGTTACACCTACGACTCAATCTGAGGCTAACGCAGGTGCTTTGAATCGCAGGAATTTTCGCCTACGCATCAGTGCTTGTGGCGGTGGTTTATTGCGTTGTCGATGGCGAGTCGATAATGGTGGGCAGCTAAACCGATATCGCCCTGATGCACATGCAGCATCGCCAGATTGAACGCCGCCTCGAAGTGCGCGGGATTGGATGGCAACGCTGTCCGATAATGTTCGTCGGCCTCACCGGCACGCCCCAACGCCCACAGATTGTTCCCCAATCCCAGATGACTCTCGGCATCCACCGGATCGGTTTGTAGGGCCATCGAACCGCCCCGACTTATCCGGACACTCTGGTCTTCGAGAGTATGGACTCACGAGCAAGCAATCGAGAAATGACATGCCACTTCGTGATACGGCGCCTGAGTTCACGGCGACGCGCAGCCGCGGTGGCCGTGTGCGTGGTCTCACGCCGACCGTACCGGCCGCCGGGCGAGGAGGTTAGGGTGGATGACACCGGCGTGATGACCGGTTGCGGTTACGGGCAGTTCACCCAGAGGTAATCTCTGCCGGCGGGATGTGGAGGGTCTCTATCCATCAGGATCTTCTCGCCATCGGTTTTGAATACCAAGACGAAGTCCGAACCGTACGGACCATTGTGATCGGAGACTCGAACGCTACCCGTTGCGTCCAGCACCGCATTCCCTGCGTAGGTCCCGGCGTTTCGACCTCTGTTTATCGTTAGCTTGTATTTCCCTCGCGTAGAGAAGTCTTGGATGCTTGAGGCCTCCATCCGACTACGCAAGCAGGATTCGTGAACTTTGCCCAGGATCTGTTGCTCGACCTGAGCCTTGTCAAGCTGTGTCAGCGGTTTACTCGGATTGGACTGGCAACTCGCCAACAGGAGTGAAGCTGCGGAGACTACGAGCACGGTCTTCAATGGGTACATTTCGATCTTCCCTGTTGTTTGTTTGTTGGTGGAGATTAGCCTGTTGATCAAGACTGGGCCAGCAGTCCCGACGTTGTCGATGGCGTTCTGGCGGCGGCAGCCAAAATGACGCGCGTCGCGGCCGTACGCTCGCCATGATCCCCATGGTGCAACGATTCCCGGAGCACCAGCACCGGTAGCCCGGCCGGCCGGGACTATCCAGCATCGTGCTGCAGCTGCAGCCGCATTGCGTGGCGATGGCGAATTGGTCGCGCGAGAAGTCGGCGGGGGCGTGGATGCCGAAGTAATCGCATGGCTACCGGCGCAACAACTGAGCCGTCGGGGCGCGCACTCACTGGGTCGACCAGGCGCGCGATACGCTCATCGCCGGCGCCGGATTCATGGAAGGCATCGATACCAGCGCGCAGGGCGTCCAGACGCTACATGCCCGCCTCGGGCGGGCGCTAATTTGTGCGGGGACGGCGGGCCAGACCCTGCCATCCCGTTTTGACCTTCCTTGGATTTGGTTTAAAAATCAGCGCCAAATACTGAAATTTATTGGTGGGCGCGGCTGGGTTCGAACCAGCGACCCCTGCCGTGTGAAGGCAGTGCTCTCCCACTGAGCTACGCGCCCCGCTGTGGCGAGGAGGCGAATGTTAGAGGCTGTCCCGACGCTGGTCAATTGCAGCGCAATTGCTAAACTCGCAGGCTTGATTTCGTTCGCTGTACCTCTATGACCATAAGAACCCGCTTTGCGCCGAGCCCGACCGGCTACCTGCACGTCGGCGGTGCCCGAACGGCGCTGTTTTCCTGGCTGTTCGCGCGCCGCCACGGCGGCAAGTTCGTGCTCAGGATCGAGGACACCGACCGCGAGCGATCGACGCAGGAGTCGGTCAACGCGATCCTCGAGGGCATGACCTGGCTCGGCCTCGAGTACGACGAGGGCCCGTTCTACCAGACCCACCGCTTCGAGCGTTACAACGAGGTCGTCGGGCGGCTGCTCGACAAGGGCCTGGCATACCGCTGCAACTGCAGCCGCGAGCGCCTCGACGGCATCCGCGAGCAACAGCTGGCGCGCAAGGAGAAGCCCCGCTACGACGGTCATTGCCGCGACCGCGCCGTCAGCCCCGATGAACCGCACGTGATTCGCTTCCGCAATCCTCTGAGCGGCGATGTCGTCGTCGACGACCTGGTCCGTGGTCGCGTCGTGGTCGGCAACGCCGAGCTCGACGACCTCGTGATCCGCCGCAGCGACGGCTCGCCGACCTACAACCTGACGGTCTTCGTCGACGATCACGACATGGCGATCAGTCACGTGATCCGCGGCGACGACCACCTGAACAACACGCCGCGCCAGATCAACATGCTGCGCGCGCTGGACTGGGACGTGCCGCACTACGCGCACGTGCCGATGATCCTCGGCGACGACGGCGCACGCCTGTCGAAACGTCACGGCGCGGTCAGCGTCATGCAGTACCTGCAGGACGGCTACCTCCCAGAAGCGTTGCTGAATTACCTGGTGCGGCTGGGCTGGTCGCACGGTGACCAGGAGATATTCGCGGTCGACGAGATGATCCAGCTGTTCGAGCTCGACGGCGTCAACCGCGCGCCGTCGGCGTTCAACACCGAGAAACTGCGCTGGTTGAACCAGCAGTACATCAAGGATTCCGACCCGGCGCGGATCGCCCACCTGTTGTCGTCACACCTCGGTGACCTGGGCATCGACCCGACCGAAGGCCCGGCGCTGACCGCCGTGATCGAGGCGCAGCGCGAGCGCGCGAGTACGCTGATCGAGCTCGCCGAGATCTCGGCGTTCTACTACCGCGATTTCGAGAGCTTCGACGCCAAGGCCGCGGGCAAGGCCTTCAAGGCGGGTGCCGACGATGCACTGCTGGCGGCACGGACCCGGCTGGCCGGCCTCGGCGACTGGGCCCGCGAAGCGATCCATGCCGCTGTCCAGGCCACGGTCGACGAGCTTGGCGTCGGTTTCGGCAAGGTCGCGATGCCGCTACGCGTCGCGATCACCGGCGGGGCACCGTCACCCGATCTCGACCTGACGCTGTTCCTGGTCGGCCGCGACGCGACGGTGCGCCGCATCGACAAGGCGATCGAACGCATCCGTTCCACCCAATGAATCACCTGACGAGGTAAGCGGCACGCCATGAGCGCCGACAACAACGCCCCGACCAACTTTATCCGGCAGATCATCGATGCCGACCTGCAGTCGGGCAAGCACGAACGGATTCACACGCGCTTTCCGCCCGAACCCAACGGCTACCTGCACATCGGCCATGCGAAATCGATCGTCCTCAATTTCGGTATCGCCGACGACTACCCCGGCACCTGCAACCTGCGCTTCGACGACACCAATCCGGCGAAAGAGGAAGAGGAATTCGTCGAGGCCATAAAGGACGACGTCCGCTGGCTGGGCTATGACTGGGACGAACTGCGCTTTGCATCGGATTATTTCGAGCAGTTGTACGGCTTTGCTGTCGAGCTGATCGAGCGAGGCAGTGCCTTCGTCTGCGATCTCACGGCCGAACAGGTCCGCGAGTACCGCGGCACGCTGAAGGAGCCGGGCCGCGAGAGCCCGTATCGTGACCGACCGGTCGACGAAAACCTCGATCTGTTCAAGCGCATGCGCGCCGGCGAGTTTGCCGACGGCAGCCGCACACTGCGTGCGCGTATCGACATGGCGTCGCCGAACATCAACATGCGCGACCCGACGCTGTACCGCATCCGCCACGGACTGATCCACCACCAGACCGGCGACGAGTGGTGCATCTACCCGATGTACGATTACACGCACCCGATCTCGGATGCGCTCGAAGACATCACTCATTCGCTGTGTACGCTCGAGTTCGAGGACCATCGACCGCTCTACGACTGGGTGCTCGACAACATCACGATCCCGTGTCATCCGCGGCAGATCGAGTTCTCGCGGCTCAACCTCGAGTACACCGTGATGAGCAAGCGCAGGCTCACGCAGCTCGTCCAGGAGCAGCGGGTCTCGGGCTGGGACGACCCGCGTATGCCGACGATCGCCGGGCTGCGCCGCCGCGGCTACACGCCGGCGGCGATCCGTGATTTCTGCGAGGCGATCGGCGTCACCAAGTCCGAGGGCACGGTCGAGATGGGCGTGCTCGAAAACAGCATCCGCGGCGACCTCGATGCGACAGCGCCGCGCCGCATGGCCGTGCTCGATCCGCTGAGGCTCGTGATCACGAACTTCCCCGGGGACCGCGAGGAGACGCTTGCCGCGGCCAACCACCCCAAGGACGACGCGCTCGGTTCTCGCGAGCTGCAGTTGACCCGCGAGGTCTATATCGACCGGGCCGACTTCCGCGAGCAGGCCAACAAGAAGTTCAAGCGCCTGGTGCTGGGCGGCGAGGTCAGGCTGCGCAATGCCTACGTGATCCGCTGCGACGAGGCGGTCAAGGATGCCGACGGCGAGGTCGTCGAATTGCGCTGCACCTACGACCCGGACACGCTCGGGCAGAATCCCGAGGGCCGCAAGGTCCGCGGTGTGATCCACTGGGTCTCGGCGACCCGCGGCGTGTCCGCCGAGGTGCGCGTGTACGACCGCCTGTTCCGCTCGCCGGAGCCGGGCCGCGATGGCGATTTCCTCGACGACCTGAATCCGGATTCGCTGCGTGTGCTCGGCGACTGCTATGTCGAGCCGGCGCTCGCGGACGCCGCGGTCGGCGACCGCTTCCAGTTCGAGCGCGAAGGCTATTTCTGCATCGATCCGGTCGACAGCCGGCGCGACGCGCTGGTGTTCAACCGCATCGTTTCGCTGCGCGATTCCTGGGGCAAGCAAGCGGCGGGATGAGGCCCAGTCGGTGACGGAGCTTTTGCGTCTGCAAGCTGGACAAGCGCAGGCCGCTGGCATACCATACGCGCCTCGTTCGCGGGGCCATAGCTCAGCTGGGAGAGCGCAACACTGGCAGTGTTGAGGTCGGCGGTTCGATCCCGCCTGGCTCCACCAAAACAACGCGGTTTCACGTCCCGTTCGTCTAGAGGCCTAGGACATCGCCCTTTCACGGCGACGACAGGGGTTCGACTCCCCTACGGGACGCCAACAAAAACAACGGCTTAGGAAAGGTCCTAGGCCGTTTTTTCGTTTGGCTCGCTTACCACGTCGTCGGCCTGCGCGATGAAGCGCAGCGCGACCATTCTCGACCCACATCGACAAAGGGCGCTGACGCGATAGCAGTCAAGCCGACTTCGTGTTCGCTGTTGGGCTCAACACTGCGCGCCTGCGCGGGCACGCCTTTACCAATACCGCGTCACCGGCGGCGCCTAGCCGGGCCTGGCTCGCGTTCGCCGGGGTGGTCATACAGGTGCGTTTGTGTCCAGAGTGATTGTGCGAGGATTCATCGAGGTACCGGAAAGCGATCTGGCCGCGGTCGTGTCGGCGTTGCCCGAACATGTCGAGTTGACGAGAAAAGAACAAGGCTGTCTTGCGTTCCGCGTGGAAAGAGACCCGCGGCACCGCCACAGATTCGCCGTTTACGAAGAGTTCACGAGCGCGCAAGCGTTCGAAGAACACCAGGCAAGGGTGAATGCCTCGCGCTGGGGGCGTGTCGCCAGGAACGTCCGGAGACACTACAAGATCGACGCAGTGAGGTTCAGCGGGCGGCCGAGTGCGCGCCGAACGGGACGTCCGACGCGATCGTGGCCGCGCTGCCGACTCGGACGGCCGGCAAGCCGCGCTTGCCGGCGCATCGCTCGGCCATGATTCCCTGCGTGTACCCATGCCGGGTGACGTGGACGCCGCCGCATCTCCGGCGCGTCTGTCGGCGGCCCGCTTGAAGCGTTGATGCTGTGCGTCGCAAGCGGCGACCGTTGTCGGATTCCGTCAGCAACGGCTTACCGGCCGGTGACGGGTTGGCGCGAATCGGTCGTCGTGTCCGCACCCGTGTCGGCGTTCTGGGCGTGCAGCCCTCGGTACTCCGGCATCGACCAGACCACCAGCGCGATCGCGCCGCACAGCGCCACCATCTTCAGGCCGTCGAGAAGGTGTTCAGCGAGCTTCATTGTGGGCCTCCACATACTGCTACCCAGGGATTGGGGTTGGGAGTCTGCAGCTGGAGTCTGACAGCGTCGTGTCAGGCCGAGTGCGCAGGTGTTACCAAGCATCGCCAGGCCGTATCGTGCGGCTCAACCCGGCTGCTGTACCGGCGGCACGCTCCGCGGCGGTTCGGCCGGCTTGGGCTCGCCAGCCGCAGCGTCGGCGGCATCCGGCTTGGTCGGTTCCTCGACGCGGTCGGCGCGGATCACGATGCCGAGCCGTGGGTGGTCGAGGTAGTGCAGTTCGTCGCTGCGCATGCGCCGGTACAGGCGCGCGCGCAGCGGCTGCGCCGTGGCCACGTCGCGCAGCAGCAGGTCGGCGTCGACGTGCAGGAAGCGGCCGCGCGTGACCCGTACCACGCCGCTCAAGCGGCCGTCACCGACGCTGTACCAGGCCTTGCTGTTGCGCCCGCGCGGCTCCTGCACCCAGGCCAGGTGCTCGTGGACGATCATGCCCTTCTTCTTCAGCGTGAACGCGACGCCGCCCAGCTTGCGGCCACCGACCGCGAAGCGTGCGAGGCGGCCGACAGCGGCGTTGTCGACGGTGGGCTCTGCGGCGTCGGGCGGGGCCTCGCCGATCGCGGCGTTGGGCCGTTCGAAGATCACCATCTCGAAGCGGTAGGCGTCGGCCGACGCGCTCGTGACGCCGATCGCGCTGACGGCCAGCAGCAGCGCCGACAGCACGCGGCGGAGTCTCGGCTTGGTGTCCATGGCCGTCACTTCACTGCATGCCGAGGACTTGGTCAAGTAGTCCGCGGACCTTCTGGGTACGCTGCTGCGGATCGGCCAGGTCGGCCGAGAAGCGCAGCCGTTCGCTGCCGTCGAGCCGGAACGTGTCGGATCGGGTCTGGACCAGCGTGATCAGGTGCATCGGGTCGATATCGGGCGCGCTGTCGAAATGGATCTTGCCACCCAGCGGGCCGGCCTCGATCTTGCGGATGCCGAATGGCTTCACGTGGAGCTTCAGCTCGGTGATGTCGAACAGGCTGCGCGCCGGCTCCGGCAGCAGGCCGAAGCGGTCGATCATCTCGACCTTCAGCTCGCGCAGTTCGTCGACCGATGCCGCCGACGCAATCCGTTTGTACTGGATCAGGCGGACGTGGACATCGGGCAGGTAGTCGTCCGGCAGCAGCGCCGGGATGTGCAGATCGACCTCGGTTCCGTGGTCGAGCGGGCGGTCGAGTTCCGGTTGGCGGCCGGCACGGATCGCCTGTACCGCCTGTTCGAGCATCTCGGTGTACAGCGTGAAACCGATCTCGTGGATCTGCCCGCTCTGTTCGTCGCCGAGCAGCTCGCCGGCGCCGCGGATCTCGAGGTCATGGGTCGCCAGCGTGAACCCGGCGCCGAGCTCTTCGAGCGACTCGATCGCCTCGAGGCGTTTGCGCGCGTCCGCGGTCATCGCCTTCGGCGGCGGTGCGATCAGGTAGGCGTAGGCGCGGTGGTGCGAGCGTCCGACCCGCCCGCGCAACTGATGCAGCTGGGCGAGGCCGAGCTTGTCGGCGCGGTCGATGATGATCGTGTTCGCGGACGGCACGTCGATACCGCTCTCGACGATCGTCGTGCAAACCAGGATGTTGAAGCGCTGGTGGTAGAAGTCGCGCATGATGCGCTCGAGTTCGCGCTCGCGCATCTGGCCGTGCGCGAACTCGACGCGTGCGCCCGGCACCAGCTCGGCGACCTTCGCCGTGGTCTTCTCGATCGTCGAGACCTCGTTGTGCAGCAGGTAGACCTGGCCGCCACGGTTGATCTCGCGCTGGCAGGCCTCGCGCACCAGCGCGTCGTTCCACTGGCTGATGAAGGTCTTGATCGGGTGGCGCGCCGCCGGCGGCGTGGCGATGATCGACAGGTCGCGCAGGCCCGACATCGCCATATTCAGCGTACGCGGGATCGGTGTCGCGGTCAGCGTCAGGATGTCGACCTCGGCGCGCAGCGCCTTCAGGCGCTCCTTGTGACGCACGCCGAAGCGGTGTTCCTCGTCGATGATGACGAGGCCGAGGTCCTTGAAGCGTACGTTGTCGCCGAGCAGCTTGTGTGTGCCGACGACGATGTCGATGCGGCCGTTGCGCAGGCCGTCGAGCACCGCGCCGCTTTCCTTGGCCGAGCGGAAGCGCGACAGGCTCTCGACCTTGATCGGCCAGTCGGCGAAGCGGTCGGCGAAGTTCTGGTAGTGCTGCTGGGCGAGCAGCGTCGTCGGTACCAGCACGGCGACCTGCTTGCCGGCATCGGCGGCGATGAACGCCGCGCGCATCGCGACCTCGGTCTTGCCGAAGCCGACATCGCCGCAGACCACGCGGTCCATCGGCTTCGGCGACGCCATGTCGGCGACGATGGCATCGATCGCCTGCTGCTGGTCGGGCGTCTCCTCGAACGCGAAATCCGCGGCGAAACGGCGGTACTCGTCGTCGACACAGTCGAGCGCCGTGCCCTGGCGCGCCTCGCGCCGGGCGTAGATGTCGAGCAGCTCGGCGGCGACGTCGCGCACCCGCTCGGCGGCGCGTCGCCGCGCCTTCTCCCACTGGTCGCTGCCGAGTCGGTGCAGCGGCGCGGCCTCCGGCGATGCGCCGGTGTAGCGGCTGATCAGGTGCAGCGACGCGACTGGTACGTAGAGCTTGTCGCCGCGGGCGTATTCCAGGGTAAGGAACTCGCTGCGCTGGCCGCCGACGTCGAGCGACTGCAGGCCGACGAAGCGGCCAACGCCGTGCTCCTCATGCACGACCGGCGCGCCGATCGCCAGTTCGGCCAGGTTGCGCACGACCTGGTCGGCGTCCGGGCCCTTGCGCCGGCGGCGCTGGCGGACACGCTCGCCGAGCAGCAGGGTCTCGGGGATCACCCGCAGGCGGTCGGCGTGCAGCCACAGGCCGTTCTCGAGCGGTGCGACCGTGATGCCGAGCGCTGCACCGCCGGCGACGAAGGCATGCCAATCCGGGTAGGGCACCGGGCGGATGTCGAAGCCGCGCAGCAGGTCGAGCAGCGCCTCACGGCGGCCCGCGGTCTCGGCAACGAACAGGTTGCGCTGCGCCGGGTCGGCGAGCAGCTGTTTCAGCGCCGCGGCGGGCTCGGCGGCCTTGGGCTGGATACCGACCGGCGGCAGCGGCCGACACGCGAGGTCGATCGCCGACGTGCCCTCGGCGTCGATCCTGCCTGTCGTCGTGACCACGTTCGGCATCGCTGCGAGGCGGTCGCGCAGCTCGGCGGGCGTCAGGTACAGGCGCTCCGGCGGCAACAGCGGGCGTTCGACATCGTAGCGTCGCTGCTCGTAGCGCTCGCCGACCGCGGCGTAGAAGCGCTCGGCCTCGTCGTGGGTGTGCTGGTCGCGAATCAGCAGGCAATCGGCGTCGAGGTAGTCGAACAGCGTCGCCGTGTCGTCGAAGAACAGCGGCAGGTAGTACTCGATGCCGCCGGGGGGATTGCCGTCAGTGACGCCGCGGTAGACCAGGCTGCGCTGCGGATCGCCCTCGATCTGTTCGCGGTAGGCGGCGCGAAAGCGCGCGACCCCGGCGTCGTCGAGCGGGAATTCGCGCGCCGGCAGCAGCGCGATGCGCTCGGTCTTTTCGGTCGTGCGCTGGGTCTCCGGGTCGAAGGTGCGGATCGAATCGACCTCGTCGTCGAGCAGATCGATGCGGTACGGCTGGTCGCTGCCCATCGGGAACAGGTCGAGCAGCGAGCCGCGCACCGCGAATTCGCCGTGCGAGATCACCTGCGAGACGCAGCGGTAACCCGCCGCCTCGATGCGCCCGCGGAAGCCGTCGAGATCGAGGCGGTCGCCGACCTGCAGCAGCAGGCTGTTGGCGTCGAGGAACGCCCGCGGCAGCAGCCGCTGCATCAGCGTCGCGACCGGCACGACGACGATACCGCGGCGCAGCTGCTGCAGGCGGTGGAGGGTCAGCAGGCGCTGCGAGACCAGTTCCGGCAGCGGCGAGAAGACGTCGTAGGGGAGGGTCTCCCAGTCAGGAAAAGAGAGAATGGGCAGCGACTTATCGTCGATAAAGAAGGTAATTTCTGCGCTCAGCTTCGCGGCCGCCTGGACGTCGTCGGTGACCACCAGCAGCGGCGCCGCGGCATCGTTGACGGCGCCGGCGATCGCCCAGCCGGCCGCGGCGCCGACGGTCCGACCCCAGCGGACGCTGACCTGTTGCGGGCTCGGAATCGGTGGGACGGCTAGTGACACGGTGACGATATCGGCGAAACGGGCCGCGATTTTGGCATATCTTGGCGGCGCTTTTCCGGCCTTGCAGCAGGGATGGCGGTTCGGCAGTGCACCCGCCTTGACAGCAGCGCATTCCCATCCATACTGGTCGGTATGTTTGCGCCAATATTGCCGTCATGACCGCCGCACCGGCCCGCCACCCGCACAGTGCGAATACCCGTGCGGCACTGCTCGATGCCGCGGCCCGCGAGATCCGCAGGCGCGGCTACCAACCGGCCAGCGTCAGCCGGATTCTCGCCGAAACCGGCGTGACCAAGGGTGCGCTGTATCACCATTTCGCGAGCAAACTCGATCTCGGCTACGCCGTGTTCGACGAGCGCTTCGTGCCCGAGATGCGGACGCTGTGGATCGAGCCGCTGCAGGCCTGTGACGGCGACCCGGTGCAACTGCTGATCGACATCATCCGTGACGCCGGTGCGCAGATGACCGACGCCGATGTCGCGCTCGGTTGTCCAATCAACAACCTTGCGCAGGAGATGTCGCCGGTCGATGCCGGTTTCCGCGAGCGCATCGCGCTGGCGCTGGAGGCCTGGCGCGCGGCGATCGAGGAGGCACTCGACCGTGGCCTGTCCCACGGTCTGCTGCAGGTCTCGGTGGACACGCGTGCCGCCGCGACCTTCATCGTCGCGTCGCTGGAGGGATGCATCGGCATGGCCAAAAACGCGCAGAGCGCCGAGATCCTCAGGCAGTGCGGCGACGGCCTGGTCGCCTATCTGCGCACGCTGCAGAACCGCACCTGACCGACCGAGGACTGCGAGAATCGTGTCCGACCGTTTCTTCCGTCTGCTGCTGTCACATCCCTGGTGGGCCATCGTCGCGACCGTGCTGCTGATCGCCGCCGTGGGATCCGGTGCACGCCTGATCACGTTCAGCAACGACTACCGGATGTTCTTCAGCGAGGACAACCCGCAGCTGCGGGCCTTCGAGGCACTGCAGGATACCTACACGAAGAACGACAACGTGCTGTTCGTGATCGCGCCGAAAGACGGCGTCGTGTTCAAGCCGGAGACGCTCGCGACAGTCGAATGGCTGACCCGCGAGGCCTGGCAGATCCCGTATTCGATTCGCGTCGACTCGATCAGCAATTTCCAGCACACCAGCGCCGACGGCGACGACCTGCTGGTCCGCGACCTGGTCTCCGGGGCGCCCGGACTCGACGCCGACGCGATCGCCGAGGCCGGGCGGATCGCGGTTGCCGAACCGTTGCTGCAGAACCGGCTGATCGCGCCGCGCAAGCACGTCACCGGGGTCAACGTGACGATCCAGTTGCCGGGCGAGAAACTCACCGAGGTCCCCGAGGTCGCGAAGTTCGCCAACCAGCTCGCCGAGCGTGTGCGCGCCCGCGATCCGTCGGTCGACGTGCGCCTGACCGGCATGGTGATCATGAACAACGCCTTCCCCGAGGCCTCGCAGCAGGACATGAAGACGCTGTATCCGCTGATGTTCGTGCTGATACTGGTGATTCTCGCGCTGATGCTGCGCAGCGTCTCGGCGACGGTCGGCACGGCGCTGGTGATCGTCATGACCATCGTCGGCACGATGGGTCTGACCGGCTGGATCGGTATCCAGATGAGCCCGCCGACGACCAGCGTGCCGGTCATCGTCATGACGCTCGCGGTCGCCGACTGCGTGCACATCCTCGTGATATTCCTGCAGGGGCTGCGCCGCGGGCTCGGCCGCTTCGACGCGATGCTGGAGAGCCTGCGCATCAACCTGGCGCCGGTGTTCCTGACATCGATAACCACCGCGATCGGCTTCCTGAGCCTGAACTTCAGCGATGCGCCGCCGTTCCGCGACCTCGGCAACATGGCCGCGATGGGCGTGATGATCGCGTTCTTCCTGTCGATCCTGTTCCTGCCGGCGCTGATGATGCTGTTGCCGGTCAGGGCGCCGGCACAGACCAATGGTCGGTTGACGACGATGGAGCGTTTCGCCGAGTTCGTGATCCGCCGCCGGCAGCCGTTGTTCTGGGGCATGCTGCTGGTGATCGTCGGGCTGGTGTCGCAGCTGCCCAACAATCGCCTCAACGACGTGTTCGTCGACTACTTCGACGAAGAGGTTTCGTTCCGTGCCGATACCGATTTCGCGACCGAGAACCTCACCGGCATCTACCTGATCGAGTACTCGCTGCCGACCGACGGCGACAGCAAGATCTCCGATCCGGCGTTCCTGCGCAATGTCGAGGCCTTTGCCAACTGGTACCGCGATCAGCCCGGCGTCATGCATGTCAACGTGATCACCGACATCATGAAACGCCTGAACAAGAACATGCACGGCGACGATCCGGCGTGGTACCGGCTGCCCGACGCGAACGACCTGTCGGCCCAGTACCTGCTGCTGTACGAGTTCTCGCTGCCGTTCGGCCTCGATCTGAACAACCAGATCAACGTCGCCAAGACCGCGACGCGGATGACGGTGACGCTGGAGACGACGTCGACCGAAGAGCTGTTGGCCCTCGAGCGCCGCGCCCAGGGGTGGCTGACGGAGAACGCGCCGCCGTCGATGCGCGTCGACGGTGCGAGTTCGGCGATCATGTTCGCGCACATCGGTCATCGCAACATCCGTTCGATGCTCAAGGGCACGACGATTGCGCTGGTGCTGATCTCCGGCATCCTGCTGTTCGCGCTGCGCTCGGTGCGCATCGGCCTGCTCAGCATCATCCCCAACCTGGTGCCGATCGGCATGGCGTTCGGGCTCTGGGGGCTGCTGGTCGGCCAGGTCGGGCTGGCCCTGTCGGTCGTGGCCGGCGTTACGATCGGGATCGTCGTCGACGACACCGTGCATTTCCTGAGCAAGTACCTGCGCGCCCAGCGCGAGCAGGGCCTGTCTCGCGAGGACGCGGTCCGTTACGCGTTCTCGACCGTCGGCATGGCGCTGTGGGTGACGTCCCTGGTGTTGATCATCGGTTTCGGCGTGCTGGCGCTGTCGACGTTCGAGCTGAACGCCGGCATGGGCCTACTGACCGCAATCACGATCGCGCTGGCGCTGTTCGCGGACTTCCTGTTCCTGCCGCCGTTGTTGATGAAGTTTGGAGGAGGTGCGCATGCGCGCGAATCGGCTGTTTCTACTGCTTAGCCTGGCGCTGTTCAGCGCCGCGGCATGGTCGCAAAGCGATATCGAAAAGGGTCTGGAGATCGCCGTCGAGGCCGACCGGCGCGACACCGGCTTCCACGATTTTCGCGCCGAGCTGACGATGCTGTTGCGCAACAAACACGGCGAGGAGAGCACGCGCGAGATGCGCAGTCGCTCGCTCGAGGTCGACAACGACGGCGACAAGACGATGATCATCTTCGATCAGCCGCGCGACGTGAAGGGCACGGCGCTGCTGACGTTCTCGCACAAGGTCGACGCCGACGACCAATGGCTCTACCTGCCGGCGCTCAAGCGGGTCAAGCGCATCGCGTCGCGCAACAAGTCCGGCCCGTTCATGGGCAGCGAGTTCGCATACGAGGACCTGGCCTCGCAGGAGGTCGAAAAATACACCTACCGTTTCGTCAAAGACGACGTGCTCGACGGCGAACCGATGTTCGTGATCGAACGCGACCCGGTCGACGAGAACTCGGGCTATCGCCGCCAGCTGGTCTGGATCGACAAGGCCGAGTACCGGCCGATCAAGATCGAGTACTACGATCGCAAGGACAGCCTGCTCAAGACCCTGGTGTTCCGCGGTTACCGCCAGTACCTCGATCGTTACTGGCGGGCCGACGAGATGTACATGGAGAATCACCAGACCGGCAAATCGACGTTGTTGACGTGGCGCGGCTACGAGTTCCGGGTCGGTCTGACCGACGGCGATTTCACGAAGAACAGCCTCAAGCGCGTCAAATGAGGCACGGCCGCGCGCTGCTGGCGGTTGCGGCGATTACCGTCGCGGCCGCCGCTGCGGCCGACGAGACCTGGCGCGGCGAGATCGCACTCGAGGGTCGCAATTTCCCGGCGTCGCCGCTCGACGGTTCGCAGCATGGCGCCAACCTGTCGATCAGCGGCAACGTCGAGTACTACCGGCAGTGGGACGACGACAGGCAGAGCCTGACCGTCAAGCCGTTCGCCCGCGTCGACCAGCATGACGACGAGCGCACGCACGTCGACCTGCGCGAAGCGGTGTGGATTTATGCCGACGACGGCCTCGAGATCCGCGCCGGTCTCGACAAGGTGTTCTGGGGCGTGACCGAGGTCTTTCATCTGGTCGACATCATCAACCAGACCGACGTGCTCGAGAACCCAGACGGCGAGCAGAAGCTCGGGCAGGCGATGCTGAAGGTGTCGCTGGAGCGCGACTGGGGCGTTGTCGACCTGTTCGTGATGCCGTGGTTTCGCGAACGCCAGTTCCCGTCGCGCGACGGCCGACCGCGCACCCAGCCGCGCATCGACGCCGACCGCGCGAGCTTCGAGAACGACCGCGAGGCCTACCACCCCGACGTCGCCGTGCGCTGGTCGAAGAACCTCGGCGACTGGGACCTCGGGATCGCGCATTTCCATGGCACCGGCCGCGAGCCGATGCTGCTGCCGGCGCTCGACGACGACGGCCGGCCGGTCCTCGCTCCACGCTACGTCGTGATCCACCAGACCAGTGTCGATCTGCAGGGCGCGGTCGAGAACTGGCTGTGGAAGCTCGAGGCCCTGCGCCGCAGCGGGCAGGGCGAGACCTTTACCGCCGCGACCGGCGGCTTCGAGTACACCTTCTACGGCATCCTCGACGGCAGCTCCGACCTCGGCACGCTGTTCGAGCTGATGTGGGACGAGCGCGGCGCCGAGGCGACGACGCCGTTCAATCGCGACGTCTTTGCCGGCGTGCGCTGGGTGGTCAACGACGTCGACGGGTCCGAGGTGCTGGCCGGGGTCGTCAGCGACTGGCAGAACGGTACCCGCTTCCTCAATCTCGAGGCCAGCCGCCGCATCGGCAACGACTGGCGCGTCGACGTCCAGGCCAGGTGGTGGAGCAACGTCGACGACGACGACCCGGTGTTCGGGCTGCGCCAGGACGATTATGTCGAGTTGCGGCTGACGCGCTATTTCTGATCGGCGACATCGGCCGCCAGGCCTTTGCGTCGACGGCTGTCGTCGATCTGCAGGACCGCCGACCGGCGGTCGTGGCGCGACAGGCCGGCGGATTCGTGTCGCACCGACGGCACCACATCAGCGGAATCTTGCGGCGTCTCCGCCGCCTCGGCGGAATCCTGGTCGACCAGTCCGCCGGCCAGGTCGGCGACGCGCTGGACGCCGTCGCGCCGGCTGCGGTCATCGCGGCGGGCCACAGCGACGGCCCCGGTAGCAGCGATGGCGACGATGCCCATTGGCTCGGCTGCGCGGTCGCACGGCGGCCGGGTCAGCGGCCGGTCGGGACAGATCGGGTTTCGCGACGGACCGCGACGCCGGCGGCGCCGGTAATCAGGGTTTGACCGTCGTCAGGCCGAGGATCTCCCAGTCCTGCATGCCGCCGCGATACCACTTCAGCTTGTCGGCCGGGTAACCGAAGCGCATCAGGTTGCGGATGTTGTTCGGCGACTGGCCGCACCAGTTGCCGTTGCAGAACAGCACCAGGGTCTTGGCGCTGCTGAAATCCCACAGCCCCTCGAGTTCGCGGGCGCCGAAATCGCCGGTCATGATCTCGCCGATCGAGATCGGATCGGCACCCCTGGCCGGGTTGAGCCGGGTCCACGGGATGTTCACGGCGCCCGGTATCGTGCCCTTGCTGACCCAATCCGGCGTGCGCGAATCGATCAGCAGGATCGAGTCATCGCCGTTTGCCATGCGTTCGATGTACCCGATCAGTTCGACCTCGCCGATCGTCTCGACACCGGGAGCGAGCGTGAACGGCTGAATACAGAACGGTGGGCACTTGCGCGACGTCTTGGCGAAAGCCGGGTTGACCGTTGCGGTCTGGTCCTGGTTGCGCATGATCGTTATCGGCTTGCCGTTGATGACGCCCTCGAACTTGTCCATCGAGCGCGTGATGCCGACGGTCAGGTCGTCGGCAAGGGCGTTAAAGCTGAATGCGATGGCAAGGGCGGCGGCGCCTGCCGGCACGCAGATTCTGGATCTCATGTGGGGATTTCCTCCTCGTTCTCGTTTGCATGCGGCTGTCGTCGGGGTCGGGCAAGGGCGACAGCATGCGCGGCGATCCGCAGCCGATGACGGTACCCCTTTACACGCCGGCCCGGCGTTGCCGAGGCGCGTTTGCCGGGGCCTCCGCGTCCGCTTGTCCGCTAGTCGACAAGGTGTGCGGGATCGGTGTCGCCGCCTGCCAGGATCGTCGACTGCCAGGTCAGGGTCAGCGCAAGCGCGACGAGCAGAATCAGCACAAAACGCATGTTTCGAGATCCGAGTCGGAAAAAAACCAGGAGTTCCCGAGGGAGCCTCCGTACGTCTGCTACCGGGATCGGCCTAAGTCTCTGAAACTTTAACGAATCTGTCGATCGATCCGACTGCGCGACTATACCGCATGTGACGCTGCCGGCCCAAGTCGGCGCGCTTGGCGCCGGGCGCTGCGGCCGGTCGACGGGCGCACGCCCGGTGCCGGCGTCGACGGCGACCGCGCGGACCGTCCTGGCGGGCGCGGAGAACGGGGCCGTAGCGACGCCTGGGGATCCCGTGACTCGGCCCGGTCAGTCGAGCCGGGTCCAGACTTTGCCGTCCGCGACCCGCACCGGGTAGGTCCGGATCGGCGTGTCGGCCGGCTCGTCGAGCGCCGCCCCGGAGGCGAGATCGAAATAGCTGCCATGCAGCGAACACTTGACACGTCGGCCCTTGATGCAGCCGAGCGCCAGCGAATAGTCCTCGTGGCTACACATCTCGTCGACGACGAAGTAGTCACCGTCGGCGTACACCAGCAGCAGGCGTTCGCCGTCGATCTCGAACGCGCGCATCGCGTTGTCGCCGAGTTCGCCGGTCGCGGCGATGGCGTGCCACGGCGCGTCCATCGTCAGCGCACCCGCGCCGCGGCCTTGCCGCTGTCGAGCGCGGCGCGCAGCTGCTCGCCGGCCGCGGCGATCGACGGCGCTTTGCCGACGTGGGTCAGCACCAGTGCGCCGGCGTAGACCAGCGAGTCGTAGGTCGCGCCTCTCTCGCCGGACAGCGCGGCCATGCCATAGTCGGCGGCCCTGCGCGCCGCGGCGTCGACGTCGGTCAGCGACACCGCGCCTTCGCCCTTGGCGGTCTGTGGGATGTCGACCGGGATCGGCACCGCGCGCGACGGCTGGTCGATGCCGAGCATCGACGGATCGATATCGACGCCGCTTTCCGGACCGCCGTCGCGGTACGCGAAGTAACGGCCCGGCTGGCGCAGCGATGGCACGATGCCGCCCTCGACGCCGCGCACGATCAATGCCGAATCGAAGCCGGCATGGCGCGCCAGGTCGGCGTATACCGGCGGGTAGGGCTTGTGCACGTAACCGGTTACGAAATGGGTGCGTCGGCGACCGCTGATCGGCCGGCTCAGGACCTCGACGGTCGTGATCACCGAGCGCTTGACCATGCGCTGGCGCAGCCCGATCAGGTCGTGCAGGCTCGGCGCATAGGTCGCCTGGTCGACGTAGGCCCAGCCGACCGCCGGGTCGCCGAGGCGCTCCGCCGCGCGGGTGCTCGGCATGTCGACGTCGACGCCGGCGGCCGCGAGTACGTGGCGGTGGGTGACGCCGTACTTCGGACCGACCGCGTTCAGGCCATGGCTGAACGCGGCCACGCCACACTCGGCGAGCAGCGGGGCGAGGAATGGCGAGGCCGGGATCGTACGGTTGTAGCCGTCGTACGGGTCGGCGATGTCGACGACGTCGTCGACCGGTGCCGTGACGGCCTCGCGGGCGTCGAGGATCGCCTGCAACACGCCGCGGTTCTCGTCGGCGGTCTCGCGCTTCATGCGCAGCGCGATCAGGAAGATGCCGGCGCGCACGGCGTCGATCTCGCCCGACAGGATGCCGCGCATGCCGAGGCGCGCCTCGTCCTGCGAGATGTCCTTGGACAGGTCGGGGCCGGTGGCGATGCGCTGGATGATCGAGTACATGGCCTGCTGCAGCTCGGTCTTGCCAGCGGACTCGGCGGCATTCATTAGCAACTCCTGATGTAGTAACGGACCGCAGTATTCAGTGTCGCCGCGGGGCCGTCAACAGTCGCGCGCACGGTGTTTTTCGCCATCGCCGGGGCCCGCCAGGTGCGTTCGACGTGATGCGCGGGGGCTGTCGTGGCGGTGACCGGCCGTGGCGCGTCAGTCGACGAAACGGCGCAGCAGGTCGGCATAGGCGTCGATGCGGCGGTCGCGCAGGAACGGCCATATCCGGCGCACCGATTCGCTGCGCCGCCGGTCGACGTCGACCAGCAGGGTCTCGGCATCGCCGCCGGTGCGGGCCAGCCATTCGCCCTGCGGGCCGCACGCGAACGAGTGGCCCCAGAACGCGATGCCGGGCGCCGCCGCCTGCGGCGACGCCTCGAAGCCGACGCGGTTGCAGGCGAGCAGCGGTATGCCGTTGGCGACCGCGTGGGCGCGCTGGATCGTCAGCCAGGCGTCTAGCTGGCGCTGGCGTTCGGCAGCGTCGTCGCGGCGGTCCCAGCCGATCGCGGTCGGGTACAGCAGGAACTCGGCGCCGGCCAGCGCCATCAGGCGTGCGGCCTCGGGATACCACTGGTCCCAGCAGACCAGCACGCCGAGGCGGCCGAGCGACGTGTCGATCGGCGCGAAGCCGAGATCGCCGGGCGTGAAGTAGAACTTTTCGTGGAACCCCGGATCGTCGGGGATGTGCATCTTGCGGTAGCGACCGGCGACGCGGCCGTCGCTGTCGAGGACCACGGCGGTGTTGTGGCAGAGCCCCGCGGCGCGGCGTTCGAACAGCGACGCGACGATGACGACGCGGTGGCGCGCCGCGAGCGCGCCGAGGCGCTCGCTGCTCGGTCCGGGGATCGGCTCGGCATGGTCGAACTGCGCCGTGTCCTCGGTCTGGCAGAAGTACGGGCCGTTGTGCAGTTCCTGTAACAGGATCAGCTGCGCACCGCGCGCGGCGGCGGCCGCGGTCTGGTCCGCAATGTAGGCCAGGTTGGCAGCGGCACCGCCCTGGTCGGCGTGCTGCAGCAGCGCCGCGCGGATCGATGGCGTGCTCATGCCGCGGCGACGCCGGCCGGGGACAGCGGCTGGCAGTCGACGCGCAGCGGCGCCGGGAACTGCATCGTCAGGCAGTGCAGGCTGCCGTTCTGGCGGATGATCTCGCGGCAGTCGATCGCGACGATGTCGCGGTCGGCGAACACCTGCCGCAGCAGCGCGACCGCGGCGGCGTCGGCGTCGACGCCGTA
This sequence comes from Gammaproteobacteria bacterium, assembly GCA_030065815.1. Taxonomy (GTDB): domain Bacteria; phylum Pseudomonadota; class Gammaproteobacteria; order Chromatiales; family Chromatiaceae; genus Thiosocius. The sequence continues at coordinate 23,031 of JASJCU010000072.1, forward strand.
GGCCGGCAGCAGTACCGCGCCGTTGATGCACAGGAAGTTCGCATAGCCCGCCGGCAGGCGGCGGCCGGCGTCGTCGCGGTGGACGCCGGGAAACGGCAGCGGGCGCAGCGCGTACGGCGCTCCGTCGGCGCGGCGCAGCGTCTGCAGCTCGGCCTCCATCGCCGCCAGCGCGGCGTGATCGGCGTCGCCGGGCGGTGCGGTCGCGTAGACGATGGTATGGGCGTCGGCGAAACGCGCCAGCGTGTCGATGTGACCGTCGGTATCGTCGCCGGAGATCGCGCCGTGATCGAGCCACAGGAAGCGCGTGAAGCCGAGCTGGTCGGCGAGCCTGGCCTCGATGTCCGCACGACTGAGCCCGGGGTTGCGGCGTTCGCAGACCAGCGATCGACGGGTCGCCAGCAGCGTGCCCTGGCCGTCGCTCTCGATCGCGCCGCCTTCGAGCACGAGGCCGGCGTCGTGCAGCGGCGTGTCGCCGAATACGCCGTCGCGGACCAGCGTGCCGGTGATCTGGGTATCGAGGGCGGCATCGAACCTCCCACCCCAGCCGTTGAAATCGTAGTCGTTGAGCCGTGCCTGGCGGCCGTGCAGTGTCGTCAACGGGCCGTGATCGCGCGCCCAGCTGTCGTTACTGGCGGCGAACGCGAAACACAGCCGGGCGTCGTCGGCGCCGGCGGCGAGCAGGTGTTGGCGAACGCTGCCGGCGTGCGCGGTATCGCGGCAGACCGACAGCAGCGGCTGGCGCCGCGCGATCTCGGCGCCAATGCGGCCGAACACCGGCAACACGGCGTCGAGGCGGTCGGCCCAGTCGGTGTCGGCGTGCGGCCAGGTCAGCATCGCGGCGGACTGCGGCTCCCACTCGGCCGGCAGGCGCACGCCGCGGACGTCAGGCATGTCAGCGATGGATGACGACGTCGATGACGCGGTCGTGCTCGAAGTACACCGTGTAGGCCGGGTAGATCCAGCGGCTGATCGGCGGCTCGCCGACCGCGGCCTTGGTGCTGCTGGGCTCGCCGAACTGCGCCGAGACGTTCGCCATGCTGGATCCGCGCGCCGGGCGCTGTACGCCGCTCTGGCTGTTCGTCGGCGCCGCGTTGATCGCGTCCAGCAGCAGGGTGTCGGCCGTTGCCGGCAGGCTGGTCGACGCGAGAATGGCAAGGGCGGCGATTCGAATCTTCATCATCAGGCTCCTCAGAACAGGGGCTGCGCGATGCCGGGACAGCGCGCGCGTTACTGCCTAAAGTGTAAACGCGAAACCCGATGCTTCAAAGACTTGCGGTCGACAATTCGACCGGATTCCGTGGATCGGTCGACAATTCTTTGTGGTCTAATGGCGGCATGTTTCACCCGCTGTCCCTGTTCGTCGGTCTGCGCTACACGCGCTCGCGCCGTCGCAACCACTTTATTTCCTTCATCTCGCTGATCTCGACGATCGGCATCGCCCTCGGCGTCATCGTGCTGATCACCGTGCTCTCGGTCATGAACGGCTTTCACAAGGAGGTGCGTGAACGCATCCTCGGCATGGCTTCGCACGGCGACGTGCAGGCGCTCGACGGCCGCATGACCGACTGGCGCGATGCGATGCAGGCCGCGCAGACCCACCCGCGCGTGCTCGGCGCCGCACCGTACATCGAGGGGCAGGCGATGCTCAGCCACCGCCGCGAGGTGACCGGTGCGGTCGTGCGCGGCGTCGATCCGGCACTCGAGCCGGATGTCGTCGACGTCGCCAACCACATGGTCGCCGGCGACCTCGCCGACCTGGTTCCCGGTGGCTACAACATTATCCTCGGCCGCGAGCTGGCACAGGTGCTCGGCGTCACGGTCGGCGACAAGGTCACCGTGATCGTGCCGAAGATCACCGTCACGATCGCCGGCAGCATGCCGCGTCTGAAGCGCTTCACGGTGTCGGGCCTGTTCGAGGTCGGCATGGGCGAGTACGACCGCGGCGTCGCGATCGTCCACATCCGTGACGCCGCGGTACTGCAGGAGATGGGAGAGGCGGTCAGCGGCGTGCGCCTGCGCATCGACGACGTCTGGCAGGCACGGCGGGTCGCGTTCGAGCTCGCCGAGTCGCTGAGCGGGCGCTATCGGGTGCTGAACTGGACCGACTACCATCGCAACTTCTTCGCCGCGCTGAAGATGGAGAAGCGCATGATGGCGCTGCTGCTGTTCTTCATCGTCGTGATCGCCGCATTCAACATCGTTTCGACGCTGGTCATGATGGTCGTCGACAAGCAGAGCGACATCGCGATCCTGAAGACCTTCGGTGCATCGCCCGGGCAGGTCATGCGTATCTTTATCGTCCAGGGCGCGACGCTCGGCGCGATCGGCACGCTGATCGGAGTCGTAGCCGGGCTGGCGCTGGCCTTGAACATCGAGGCCGCAGTGGCAGCGGTCGAGCGCGCCTTCGGCATCCAGTTCATCGATCCGAGCATCTACTACATCGCCAAGCTGCCGTCGGACGTGCAGACGTTCGACGTGCTGCTGGTCGGCGTCGGCTCGTTCCTGCTCAGCCTGCTGATGACGCTGGCACCGGCATGGCGCGCCTATCGCACCCAGCCGGCGGAGGCGCTGCGCTATGAGTGACGCCGCGGTGCTGTCGTGCCAGGGAATGGGCAGGCGCTTCACGACCGGTCCGAGCGACGTCGTCGTGCTCGACGGCGTCGACTTCACGCTCGCCGCCGGCGAACAGGTGGCGATCGTGAAGTCGACGCCGTCGAGCACGACGACGTCGCTCGGACCGGTCGTGAAGCGCCTGCCCATTCCCTGGCACGACAGCACCGCGGCGTCACTCATAGCGCAG
>JASJCU010000073.1 GCA_030065815.1 Gammaproteobacteria bacterium
CGATACCCACGGCTACATCGTTTCGTTGCTGGAAGGCTCCAGCGAAGGCGACGCATTGGCCGTCATGAACGGATTGCTGCACAACCCCGCAGTACATACATTCAACGTCATGGCGACCTACGCCGCCGCCGCTGTGTTCGTCGCTGCAGTGATATGGCATCGCCAGCTGGCCGGGCATTTCAGGAAGTAGGCCACGGAGGCATTTCGCGGCAAATGGAGATCGGGGTCAGACCCCTGTCTGCGTGATCGTCGGGTCCGTGCTTGCAGAATGCGCTCGTCGACGCCGTGCCCTCGCGGGTCACAGAGCATGCTCTTGGTACGCGGCGTCGATCTCGATCCCGGAGTCGATCCGGACCACACAAGTGTCGATGCGCCTGTGGACTGAAAAGATTCGCATCTTCCTGGCGCCCCTTCGGCGCTCGCTTTCGGTTTCCTTTCGGGCAAAGCAGCCTGGCGCATCTTCCTTGAGACGTGGGTGATCCCGTCATTCAACTTGCAGATGGCTCGGTCTCGCGGTCCTGGGCATCGACTACCGCAACCGCGGTCATGTTGACCACGCCTCGTGCGGTCACGCTCGAATTGAGCACGTGCGCGGGCATCGCTGTACCGATCAGCACCGGCCCGACGGGCAGCCCGTCGCCGAGGACCTTGACCAGGTTGTACGCAATGTTGGCGGCGTCCAGTGACGGCATGATCAACAGGTTGGCGGGTTGGGTGAGTCGCGCGTTCGGAAACAGCCGTGCGCGGACCGTCTCGTCCAGCGCCGCATCGCCGCGCATTTCACCTTCGACCGCCAGTTCCGGATGATTCTCGTGCAGGATCTTCAGCGCCCTGCGCACCTTGTCGGCGCATGGGGCCGGTGAACTGCCGAAGCTGGAATGCGACAGCAGGGCGATCTTGGGCTCGATGCCGAAGCGCCGTACGTGGTGGGCCGCCAACACGGTCATCTCGGCCAGCTCCTCGGCACTGGGATCGACCGTCACATGCGTATCAGCGAGGAAGTAGCTGCCGTGGCTCAGAATGAGCACACTGAGGGCCGAGATGTCGCGAACGCCCTCGGCACGGCCGATAACGCGGAACACGTGCTTCAGATTGTCGCGGTAGCCACCCTCCAGGCCGCATATCATCGCGTCGGCATAGCCCAGCCTGACCGCAAGGGCGGCAATCACCGTCGTGTTGGTGCGCACCACCGTGCGTGCGAGGCCGGGTGACACGCCCCTGCGTTCCATGAGTCTGTGGTACGCGCCCCAGAATTCCTTGTAGCGCGGATCACTCTGCGGGTTTATCAGCTCGAAGTCGCGGCCGGCCTGGATACGCAGGCCCAGTTTCTTCAGCCGGGTCGCCACTACCCGCGGCCGGCCGACCACGACGGGTTTCGCCAGGCCTTCGTCAAGCACGATCTGCACGGCACGTAGGATGCGTACATCCTCGCCCTCCGCGTAGACCACCCGCTTGGGATTCTTCGCGGCCCTCGAAAACATCGGCTTCATGATCGTGCCGGACCGGAAGACAAAGCGCGAGAGCCGGTCGACATAGGCGTCGAAGTCGGCGATCGGGCGGGTTGCGACACCGCTTTCCATCGCAGCCCTGGCGACCGCGGGTGCGATCTCGAGGATGAGACGGGGATCGAACGGGCTGGGAATCAGGTAGTCAGGACCGAACGAGTGCGCCTCGCCGTCCAGGGCCTTGGCCACCACTTCCGAGGGCTCTGCCGTGGCCAGGTCGGCGATTGCCTTCACCGCCGCCAGCTTCATCTCCTCGTTGATGTCGGTAGCGCCGACGTCGAGCGCGCCGCGGAACATGTAGGGGAAACAGAGTACGTTGTTGACCTGGTTCGGAAGGTCCGAACGTCCGGTGCAGATGATCGCCCTGGGGCTGGTCTTGCGCGCCACTCGCGGCAGTATTTCCGGCACCGGGTTGGCCAGCGCCATGATCAATGGCCTGTCGGCCATGCGCCGGACCATCTCGGGCTTGAGCACGCCGGGCGCCGAAAGGCCAAGGAAGATATCCGCGTCGTCGATGACTTCGGCCAGCGTGCGGGCCTCGGTCTTCTGCGCATAGGGCGCTTTCCAGCGGTCCATCTGCTCCGGCCGGCCCTCATAGACCACGCCGAGAATGTCGGTGACCCAGATGTTCTCGCGCCTGATACCAAGAGAGACCAGCTGGTTGAGACATGCCAGGGCTGCCGCGCCGGCCCCCGAGGTCACCAGCTTTACCTTGCTCAGATCCTTTTGCAGCAAGCGCATGCCATTGTAGATTGCCGCGGCCACGATGATTGCCGTACCGTGCTGATCGTCGTGAAACACCGGGATGTTCATGCGCTCGCGTAGCTGGGCCTCGATCTCGAAACACTCCGGTGCCTTGATGTCCTCCAGGTTGATGCCGCCGAAGGTCGGTTCGAGTGCCGCGACCACGTCGACGAACCGGCCGACATCGAGTTCTGCAACCTCGATATCGAACACATCGACCCCGGCGAACTTCTTGAACAGCACCGCCTTGCCTTCCATCACCGGCTTGGACGCCAGTGGACCGATGGGACCCAGGCCCAACACCGCAGTGCCGTTGCTGATCACGGCCACCAGATTGCCACGCGCGGTGAGATTGGCTGCCTCTGCGGGGTCGTCGGCAATTGCCGTACAGGCTGCCGCGACACCCGGCGAGTACGCCAGGGAAAGGTCGCGTTGGCTGCCCATGGGCTTGGTCGCAGCGATCTGCAACTTGCCGGGCGTCGGCAAGCGATGATAGGCAAGCGCAGCGTCGTGCAGTTTGTCGGCCATTGACTCCCCTTCCGATCCTGTTCCCCGTTGATCAAGCTTAGTCTTAGCCGGAAGGAGCAGATAGGGTTGGACGCCGGGCAATGCCAGATAGGTCGCCGCACACTGCCTCCGTCATGGTCGATGTAGCGAATGCGGCGGACCGCAAGATCGCCAACAATTCGACCGACGACTGGCGCCACGGGCCGGAGACGAACGCGCGTGCAATGCTTTGGCGTAGGATAATGAGGTCAGAACCCCTGTCAGCAGCTATCAGCCGCATTGCCGCCCGGCCAGTCGCTCCACGCTGAGCGCCGCTGGACCGGGCGTTATACAACAGAAGCCCGCCGATGATTGATCGACTGAGAAGTATCGCCCGAGCCGCAGGCGGATTGGCCATACCGTCGCTGATCCTCGCCGTCGCGTGCCTGGCACACGCGGTCTTCATCGTGTTCACGTCGTCCTCTCATGAAGACGACAGGTACCTGTTCCCGAGCATCCTGGTTTTCATGTGGGCGCTGAGCGTCTACGGTTTCATCGAGACGTTCAAGTACGTGCCCGAACGCCTGGACGATGCGGCTGGATTCTTCAGGCGCATGCAGCGCCGGCTGTCGAGGTTGTGGTACTGGATCGTCGGTTTGGTCTTCCTGGGCACGTCGATCGCCGTTGTCGCGCTCACACTGCGCGCGCTTTCCGTCTGGCTAGGCGATTACGCCGTTCAGGACGGCTAGCATGTCGCTATGCCCGACCAGCGGGGGATAGGGAGCGGCCAGCGTTCTTCGACCCGACGAGGTGACCCATGCCACTGACAGATGACGAGCTGCGCGACGTCCAGGGGCGCGTGATGCGGATGCTGGTAGACACGATCAACACCTTCGAGACCATCGGGGTCCATGCGGATGGATTGTTCGGAGACCGGGCGCCCGAGGTCCGTGCGGCGATCAACGAATACCTCGACGATTTCTGGCGCAATACCGCGGCGTCCGGCGAGACGCATCCCGAGGTCCTGATATACGAGGCCCCGAGGGAGAACTTCCAGAAGGCCGGATTCTACGGCGCGCAGCTGGACCTCAAAGAACGACAGGTAACGGCCGCCAACGGCACGTTGCGCGAGCGTATCGTCGGCGGCGCGCGGCAGCTGTGGCGCCGTCCGTTCAGGAAGTGGGTCGACATCATCAACAACTTCCTGGGCAGCCTGGCGTCGGCCACCGGCTTGAGCGAGGCATTGAAGGAACTCAAGGACTGCCTGCGCGACGAGTTGCCCGACGACGATGACTGAACGGCCCGGCAACACGGCACGTTCCGGGCCGCTAGTCGGTCCGGCCGGGCGACGCCGTTCGGCAGAGCGTGGATAATGCGGGTCCGTTCCCGACTTTGCATGCGTGCCAGCGTGACATCGGAAGCCGTAAGGCCCGACGCGACGCCGACCGGCACCCATATCGGTACCGGGCGTGAATGCGCGCAGTCGCGGCAGCCGACGGCAAACGGGACACGAACGACCGCGGAAGGGCGTCGGACAATGGGATGGCTGTGGCAGGATTCGGATCAGACGCCTTTTCTTGCTGTGCCACGCGACGCGCCGTGCTGGCGGTTCGGCGACCGCCGGCGCGATCCTGTCGAGGCCGAGGCGGCCCGGCGAAGCCAGGGACAAGGCCTAGCGTCTCCGGGCCCTCGCCGGTTTGCCGCCGATACAGACCTGTGGCCTCGCCGTGGGCCACGTTGACGGGCCCCAGGCCCCACGGAGGTTTTCGTGAAGACGACGCTGTTTCTCTCGGTTTCGATCGATGGCCTGATCGCGGACAACGACGGCATACCGCGCTTCCCGGACGGTGCCTGGCAGGACTGGTGCGCCCTCGTGAACGACGCCGACAATGTCATTGCGGGGCGGAGCTCTTACGAGCAGTTGAAAGGTGACGACACGGCATCGCTACTGCACCCGGCACACAAGATCGTACTGTCGTCGCGCGATATCGATCCCGGTGAGGCCTCGTGGCGGCATGCCCGGTCGCCGGCCGAGGCGCTGGAGATACTCGAGAAAGCCGGCGTAGAGGAGGCGATGATCGGCGGCGGCCGCGCCGTCGCACACGCGTTCATGCGCGAACGGCTGGTCGACAACATCGTCATCGACCTGCAACCGGTGGCGTTCGGTGTCGGCATCCCGATGTTCGGCGATGCCCTGGACATGACTCGGCTCAAGCTGCTGGGCTCCCAGGCCCTCAATGACGACGCGCTGCGTCTACGCTACCAGGTGCTGCGCGACGGGGCCGGGCAGCAGGCTTGACGTGCGGCGCAGCGGCGTCGCACGGTGGATGGCCGGTGCCGCTGCCCGCACGCGCGCTGGCGATGCGTCATCAGCGATACCCTGTAGCTGCCGCTGCAAAGAGACCATCCGCATCCCGGGCCGCGCCGCCCAGTCGAGTTGGCGTCGCCGCGCATTTGCGGAATCGTCGCGGCTGACAACGCATTCGCCCCACCTGCGGCGTGTACGGATGGACTACGCGGCATGCCGCCCGTCGATACTGACCTGAGCCCAATGGATACCGGCACATGAGAACGAAGGGAAGAATCACGTCCTGGAACGACGCCAAGGGTTATGGCTTCATCACGCCGCTGGCGGGTGGCGAACGGACCTTCATGCACATCAAGGCCCTCGCCAACCGGGCCCGCCGCCCGGCGGTCGGAGACATCGTGACCTACACACTGTCGGCGGACGCCCGGGGCCGGCCGCGCGCGGATGCCGCGGTGATTGCCGGTGTTGCGCACGCCGCGCGACCGAACAGGAGACCCGGTACGCTGCCACAGCTGGCTGCCGTGGCCTTTCTCGTGCTGGTCGCCGGGGCGGCCGCGGTCTCCGCTGTGCCACTGCCGGTCCTGGCCATCTATGTCGCGGTCAGCGTGATCACGATAGCCGCCTATGCACTGGACAAGATGGCGGCGAAGCAGGGCGACTGGCGGACCAGCGAGAGCACGCTGCACCTGTTGGCCCTTGCCGGCGGCTGGCCGGGTGCGTTGATCGCCCAGGGCCGGCTGCGACACAAGACGCGCAAGCAGCCGTTCCGTGCAATCTTCTGGGTGACCGTGATACTGAACTGCGCGGCATTCGTCTGGCTGCTGACACCCGACGGTGCCAGCGCATGGCGCTCGATCGCGTCTGCCGTGACGTAATGGCATCGGGGTCAGCCCCCACTATCACGGTCGCACCCGCTCAGCGGGCAACGACGCGACCCGGCGGGCCGACGCACGCAAGCTATGCGCCCCGTGGTCCGCGCTACCGCAGGCGGCGAACGGCCGTGGTCAGCCCGCTGACCCGGCCGATGCCCGCGCGATACCGGGGACCGGATAACTGCGCTTGATCGCGTACAGCCCGTCGCCGACGAGAAACTGCACGAAGGCCAGCAGCGTGAGATACAACGGATACTCCCAACCGCCGTTCTCGTAGCCGAACATCCAACCGTTGCCCCAATGCGCCCAGGTCGCACCGGCGAGAATCGGAACGGTCGCCAGCGCCACCCAGCGCGCCTGGATGCCGAGTACCAGCATCAGCCCGGCCAACGCCTCCGCACCGAAGATGAAATAGCCGAACCAGTGCGGAAGACCGAGGGACGCGAAGAAATCCGCGGTCCCGGCCAGCGTGAATACGAAAAGTTTAAGGTACCAGCTGTGGGCAACGAACATGGCACCCAGCGCAACACGCAGCAGGAACGCCGCAAGATCGTTCAAGTAGGCCTGATGCATGCTCTGAACCTCCCATCTAGATGCAATTGCATCGAGTATGCCGCGACTATAGGACGCGCAGGCACTAGATGCAAGTGCATCTTTCGGCTATCGTTGCGCCCATGCCCACACCGTCCGATACGACCGTCGAGGCCTGGACCGCCATGGTGTCCGCGAGTCGCCGCGTGCTCGAACGGGTCGAGGGCGCCCTGAAGGCGGCCGGACTGCCGCCGTTGTCCTGGTACGACGCCCTGCTCGAGATCGAGCGCGCCGGGAAACCCGGCATCCGGCCGTTCGCGCTCAGAGAGCGCCTGCTGCTGCCGCAGTACGGCACGTCGCGACTGATCGACCGCATCGAACGCGACGGCCTGATCGAGAAGCTCGCCTGCGACGACGACGGGCGTGGCTTCCTGGTACGGATCACCGCCGAAGGCCGGCGGGTCCGCCGCCGCATGTGGCCGGTCTACGGCAAGGTGCTGGCCGAGGGTTTCGAGAACACGGCCAGCGCGGAACAGCTCGAGACCCTGGCCCGGCTCTGTCGCCGCATTGCCAGCGCAGGCTAGCGGCACGCGCGAAGCGGGCGAAAGGCGGCGGGACGCGCGCCAGGCGCCCCTACCTCAGCCGCCCCTATCGCAGGCGTCCCTATCCCAAGCACCTTCCACGCGATGCTGCCAGACCGGCGCAGCGCCGACCCGATCGACAGTGTGGTGTTTGCCACATCGCTGCCGGCGGCAGGTCACGCAAGCTGACGTCTCCGATCGATGCAATATGCAAGGAGACAGACGATGAAGACACGCAAATCGACGTATGTGCTGCTGATGGCGGCATCGATGCTGGCATCCGCAGCTGTTCACGCCGGCGGTTGGGCGAAGGGCTATGGCGAGACCGTGAAGGAGGCGACCGAGAGTTCGCTGCTCGCCGCCAGGGAGGTCGTCAACAGTCGGGGCAAGGGCTGTGTCGGACGCAGCGACGGCGGCCCGACGACCCGGTTGGCGCCGAGGGAACAGGGCCTGTTCGTTGTCGAGACCTTCTACTCGCATCACAACGGCTCGTGCGGAAAGATGAGCGCCGACGAGGCCTGGGTGCGCGACCAGGTCGGTCGACTGCTGGGCGGCCTGTAGCGCCCGACGCGGGCGCGGTGACGTTCGGGGACGGGACGTCACCGCTCCCCTTCGTTGCCCCTGGCAACGTCGAGAAACAGCTCCGACCGCGGCCTGCGTCGCGGCCGGGTGCGCCCTGTCCACCGGCGGCGGTGACGCCATACGACCGACCCGACCACGGCTCCATGACCGGCGTGTCGCCGCTATCGCGGGCACGTCGGGCACCGGACCCGGAACCCGGCGGCCGCCATCAGAGACCAATAGACGCAGAGACAGGGGCCTTAGGAGGCGAATCGTATGAAAGTCGGGTTCTTCGGTACCGGGAACATGGCGCGCGCGGTCGGTGGCGCACTGGCAGTGGCCGGGCATGAGGTCTGGTTCGGGTCGCGCGACGAGGGCAAGGCACGCGGTGTTGCCGCTGAGATCGGTCACGGCGCCCAGGGCGACGGCAACGACCCGGTCGCGCAGGCCTGCGAGGTGCTGGTCAGCTCGATCCGGGACGTACCCAGCGCGTACCTGCGGGCCACCGACGGCCTCGACGGCAAGGTCCTGATCGACCTGAACAACCGTGATTTCCCGCGCGAGTATCACGGCGACGAGTTCCTGCAATCGCTGGCCTCGGCCGCGCAGCGCGACGTGCCCGGCGCGAAGGTCGTCAAGGCGCTGAACAACCAGGCCATGGAGGTCTTCAACGCCGATGCCGAGGCGCTGCGCAGCGCCGGTATCCAGGGATTCATCGCCGGCGATGATGCCGACGCCAAGGACGTCGTCGCCGCGCTGCTGCGCGACATCGGCCTGACGCCGGTAGACTTCGGCGCGCTGTCCAACGCGTGGCTGCTCGAGGTGCAGGCGGACATTCTGCGCACCTACCTGTTCGCGACCGGCAACCTGCTGGCGACGCCGGCACTGATCGATGCGCCGCAGGCCGCGCCGCGCTTCGGCGAGCGTCGCAAGGGCACGTACTGATCTGGCCAGGCGGGCTGGCGCCACGATGCGGCACTGCAGCGGCCGGCTGCGTGCGCGACAATGGCGGCCGCCCCGAAGGCCGATCCCCAGGCGCCCCATGCAACTCCCGCAAGCCTACATCGACGCGCTGATCGCACTGCACCGCGGCCTGAAACGCCAGGGCCCGGGGGACGACGGCTTCACCGAACGCCTGCTCGCCGACCTGCCGCCCCTGCCCGCGCGGCCGAAGATCGCCGATATCGGCTGCGGTGCCGGCGCCGGGGCGCTGCTGTTGGCCCGACACTATCGCGCGACGGTCAGGGCCGTCGACTTTGCCGCGGACTTCGTCGAGCAGATGATGCGCGAGGCCGCGCGCCAGGGGCTCGCCGATTACATCGAACCGATCGTCGGTGACATGGGCCAGCTCGACTGGCCGCCGGGATCGATCGATCTGCTGTGGTCGGAGGGCGCCGCGTACAACATCACGTTCGCCGGCGCGCTGCGCGCCTGGCGGCCACTGCTGGCCGCGAACGGCGTCGCAGTGATCTCGGAGATGAACCATTTCCGCGATCCACCGGCGCCGGTCGTCCGCGACTACATGGCGGAGGCCTACCCCGGCATCCAGACCGAGGCGGCCAATGTCGAGCGGATCAACGCGTCGGGATTCGCCGTCACGGCGCTGCGCCGCCTGCCCGCCGCGTGCTGGTGGGACAACTACTACGAACCGCTGCAGGCCAACATGGCCGCGCTCGCGCACTCGCCGGACGCCGTCATGCAGGCGGTCATCGCCGACACGGCGGCAGAGATGCAGTTCTTCGGCGACCACCATCGCGACTACGGCTACACCTACTACGTCATGACCGCGGCCTGAACCGGCAACGCGCGGCGACCGCCCGGTGAAATGTCGTCGTTTGTCAGCGACCGCGCGAACCTGTTGAACACGCCTTGTGCGCCGCACGCCGTTCGCGCCCATAGCCTGCTGCGACAGTCACCGGGAGCGACACGGATGGAAGACCGCGGTCGACGACGGGCCACATCGGGATCGGCACCCACACGCTGTCGGTGGCGATCGTGTGACGGTGGGCAGGCCCGTCGTCGCGACAGCCAAACCACCGCGAACGGACATCGGCGCGGTACAGTATGGGGCGCCAAGCGCGACGTCCGGAACTTCGCAACAACGATCGGCGACCGCCGTTATGTCCAGGTACCGGTAGCGTTGGCGTCGTACGGCGCCGGCGATTTGCGGGTTAGTATGACCGCGTCGTCGATACGACCCGCGATCCACGAGGCCCCGCCATGCATGACCTGCTGCCGCTGCTCGTCGTCGTCTGCGTGACCGCGGCCGGGATCGTCACCGGCCTGCTGTTCGCGTTCTCGAACTTCGCGCTGCGCGCGCTCGCCGACCTGCCGGACGCCCACGGCATGTTCGCGATGCAGCAGATCAATGCCCGCATCCAGAACCCGCTGTTCCTGGTCTTGTTCCTGGGCACGCCGCTGCTGTGCGTCGCGATCGCCGTGCTGACGGCGGGGTCGCTGGCGGCGCCCGGCCGTCTGGCGCTGTTCGCCGGTGCCGTCGCCTACCTCGTCGGCCCGTTCGGTATCACGGTGCTGTTCAACGTGCCGCTGAACAACCGCCTCGCCAACACGTCCGCCGACGATGCCGCACGGGCATGGCCGGCCTACCGGCGCCAGTGGCAACGCTGGAACCACATCCGCACCGCGCTCGGCGTCCTGTCATTGCTGCTGCTGGCAGGCGGCCTGGCGCGCGTCTGAGCGCGGCGATGCGGACTGCCGGCACGTGACGGCCGACCGCACCCGCGCCGGCGCGATGAACGCCGATCCCGGCACCTGCATCCTGCTGCTGCGCAGCGCGGGGCCGCAGCATGTGCAGGTCGGTCGCTGGGGCCGCCTCGACACCCGGCCCGGCTGGTATCTGTACGTCGGCAGCGCGTTCGGGCCCGGCGGCGTGCGCGCCAGGGTCGCCCGGCACTGGCACGTCGACTACCTGCGCGCGGTCACAACGCTCGACGAGGTCTGGTACAGCGACGCGGCGCGACGCCTCGAACACGACTGGACCGCGGCATTGGCCGGTCTGCGTGGCACCGGAGCGACTAACGGAATCAGGCGCAGCGACGGTGCCTGCGCCAGTCACCTGTTGCGGTCGGCGCTACCGCCAGCGTCGCCGGTGTTCGCACCGATCGGTGAATCCCCCGCTGGCCCGTTGCCGTGTGGCATCGCCGCGTGATCGCGCGGGATGCGCAGTCGACGATCGAAAGGCACAGGCATGCCGCACGAGGTCAGGCGTCGTACGATGCTAGGCATAGCGCTCGTCGACCCAGGCCGCCAGCGTCCGGATGACCTGCATGTCGGTCGAGTCCTGCACGACGTGCGGCAGCAGGATCTCTACCATAGTGATCTCGTCGCCGTTGACCGGCAGACGCTGGGTGCTGATCACCGGGCTGATCCGTTGATTGAAGGTGTCGCGCGAGACGGCCGCGATGTCGGTGCGCCGGTCCCTGTTCAGCCGGTCGAGCAGGTCACAGGCCCGCTCGTAGAGATCCGCGAACTGTTCGGCGAGTTCCTCGCGCAGCGCCAGATCGAGTTCGCGCAGCAGGCCGTCGGGGTCGCCCATGTCGTAGGCAACGAAATCGAAGTGCCGCAGATCGAATGGCGCGGCCTCCGGCGGGTCCTGGGTCAGCAGCAGCACCGGCTTCTTGGCCGCATGCGCCAGCCCGATCTCGTACATGACGTTGGGATTGGCGCCGCTGATGTCACCGATCACCAGCCGTGCTTCACGGATCTGCGCGCTGATCTTCTGCATGACCGGCCGGGTCAGGCGCTTGGTGTCGCCACGCTCGACATCGAGCGCGTAATGCGACTCTATGTGCTTCTTCAGGTACAGGTAGAAATAATTCAGATCCTCGCGGAAAGGCATCACGAAGAAACACTTGGCGCGCCCGCTCACCCCGCGGCCCTCACGCGGACGACGCGCATCACGGCGCGCTTGAGGCTGTCGTGCAGCGCGCGCAGGTCGTCGGGCGTGTAGGTCAGGAACAGGTTGCCCGACAGCGCGGCGGGAACGCTCTCGGCACTGCCCTCGTCGATCAGCAAAATGGTCGGCTTGCCGAGCGCGTGCGCGAAGCCGACTTCGTAGAAGGTGTTGGGATTGCGCCGCGTGACGTCGGCAACGACGATGTCGGCCTCGGCGACCCAGTCGGCGATGCTGGCAGCCGCCGACGGCGATGCGGCGGCATCGGCGGCATCGCGCACCTGCAGGCCGAGTTCGCGCACGCTGCGCGCGACCGCGTCGCGCAGGCGCGAAGCGCCGGCATCGAAAGGAGTGATGACGAGACAGAGCAGCGACTTGCGGAACGCCAGGTCGTGCTCGCGAGACAGCTCGGCGACATCGTCCAACGGCCACTCGCCCGGTTTGCCGGCGTCCGGCACCCAGCCGTCGGCCAGGCCGCGCTCGATCAGCGACGCGACCAGTCCCGGAGCGACCGTCGGCAGACTGCCGTCGGCATTGGCCAGCACCCGCACGACCAGCTGGCTCGCCGGCGTGTCCAGCAGCTCTGCGCGGACCTCGACGGCATCCTTGCGCGCAAAGGCGCCCCATCGGTAATCGATACCGGCCACGCAGATCTGTCGTGTCTTGTTCTTCGGTAGGGCCAAGGATGCGATCGACGTCGACGCCGTTACCTGTAGCAACCCGTGTCGGGTCACAGGGTATCGCGCCTGCGTTCGCCGGTACCAGCCCTCGGTCGGTCGGCCCCAGGCCAACGGCTGCCGACGGCCCGCCAGTGTGCGGAACGCCGAAGTCGCCGCACTCGCGGAGACGACACGATTTCGGCGGATCCGCGCCGCACCGACGGCCGCTCAGGGCGGTTCGCATCGGCCGGCACCGCCGCGCGACAACGCCGTCGGGGTAGCCGTGACAGGGCGACAGAACGGAACGCGGCGGCGATAGTGGAGGGCCGCTTTCCGGGCTATACGTTGAAGTAAAGGGAAGAACCTGAGTTGCGGCGCCGAGACCGCACCGGATCGGAGGGATATCCGATGAAACCGCCTGCACGTGCGCCCCTGTGGCCGACCCTTACCCTGCTCCTGACCACCGCCGCGATCGCGCTGAACGCCTGCAGCCCGCAGCTGCCGCGGCCCGATCCGGACGAGCTGACGGTGGCCGTCGACGGCGTCGCGTGGGAAGCGCGGCCGCTGCTCGGCGACTGCAACGACAATGCTGTCGTCGACCTCGTCGAGGTCCAGCACAAGCCGCTGGGCTTCGGCGAGCCCACGCTGATCGCGGTCAGTGACAACCCGCAGTTCCACGTGCAGGCGGACTTCGATGGCGACGGCCATCTCGACCTCGCGATCGCGTATCAAGACCTCGAAGCGGTGCAGATCCTGTTCAACGACGGTGGCGGAGCGTTTCCGCTCGGCAGCCGGGTCACGCTCGACCTCGAGGACAAGGTGAGCACGCTCGCCGCCGGCGATTTCGACGACAACGGCGTGGCTGACCTCGCCGTGGCCGGGGCGCATGGCGCGGCGGACACGATCACGCTTTTCCTCAACGACGACGCCGCGCCCGGTACCTTCCCGACGAGCACGACCTATACCGTCGGTGAAGCGGCGCCGATCTGGACCATCGCGGCGATGACGTCATTCGATTTCGACGGCAGCTTCGGCGACGACCTGGCCGTGATCGCCAACCGCCATGGTGTTGCACCCCAGACCGACCTCTTCATCCTCGCGAGCGCGGGCGCCGGTCCGCTGACGACCACACGCTATGCCGACCTGCCGGTCGGCGGCGGCACCATGATCGCCGCGGACCTCGACAATGACAGCGATACCGACGTCGCGATCATCGGCAACGACCAAGTGTTCGCGGCACGCAACGACGGCGGGAGCCTGACGCTGCCTGCCGGGCCGAACTACAGCCTCGCCGGCGGCAGTCATCTGGCGGCCGCCGACCTCGACCGTGACGGCCTGCCGGAACTGATCTCCGCCGACACCGGTGATGGTCTCGTGCAGGTGCTGCCCAACACCAGCACTGCCGGGGCGCTGCAGTTCGACGACGACCCGGCCAGCGTGCGCACGCTGGCGACACCGGGCGTCGGTTCACTGGCGGTCGCCGACATGGACGGCGACGGCCTGGCCGACATCGTGGTCGACGGTGCGGCGACCGAGCAGGTATCGATACTGCTGTCGCAGGGCGACCTGCTGTTCGAGCCCGTGGCCTATCGCTACGAGGCCGGCGTGAGTGTCGGACGCGTGCTGCCGGTCGAGTTCAACGGCGTCGCTCCGCCGGAACTGACGGCGCTGTCATCGGCCGCCGACCGCGTGGTCGTGTTCGCCAACGCGTCGCGCATCAGTACCGACTGCAACAGCAACGGCGTGCCCGATGCCTGCGATATCGCCAGTCTCAGATCCGACGACTGCAACGCCAACGGGATACCCGACAGCTGCGACGTTGCCCACCAGGTCGGCCTGTCGTCGCGTGCGGTATGGAAGCACTACGTGCACCGCGCTGGCGGGGCCTACGACGATTTCGAGATCGTCGAGACCCGCGCGCCGCTGTTGGGGCCGTTGCTGTACGACCCGGTGCTGTGGGCGGCGCCGCTCGACAACGACCCGGACAACGAGCTGTTGGTCATGAACGCATGGACCGGTGCGCACCTGCGCGTGCTGTTCAACCGCGACTATGGTGACTTCGTGATCGCGCGCAACCCGGCCGAGCTGCTCGGCGGCGGTAGCGCGCTGCTGCGCAACTTCATCGAACTCGACCTCGGCATCGGCTTCATCGGCGAAAAGGCGATCGCGATGGCGAGCGGCGAGTTCACCGGCGATGACATGGACGATCTCGCGATCGTCACGCTGGAGAGCGCCGAGGTCGAAGGCCGCGACGTAACGGTCACGGCACTGAAGCTCGTCGAGCAGGGGCGATCGGGCTCACTGGCGACCTGGACGGTCCGTGACGTCATCTACGAGCAGCCGAACCCGCGCCTGCCGCCGATGCGTCACGTGATCGCGGCCGACTTCGACGGCGACGGCGACCGCGACCTCGCGGTCACGCCCGACCTGATCAGCAGCGACATGCCGCACGATCCCGATCTCGACGTCGAATGGAAGATCGTGTTGCTGCGCAACGATGGCGACGGCACGTTCCACCACGACGCCGCTGCCGACATCGGGCTCGACGGCGCCGTGACGTCGATCGCGGCACAGGACCTGAACAGCAACGACCGGCTGGACATCGTCGTAAGCAGCTACAGCGCGCCGCAGGTCCTGGTCTGCGACAACTATGCGACGCGGAGCGGCGGTTTCGGCTTCACCCGGGCGTGCCGCGACTTTGCCGCCGGGTCGATCCCGCTGGCCGCCGACATCGGTGACCTCGACGGCGACGGCTTCCCCGAAATCGTCGTCGCCAACGCCTACCGCAGCCATGTCTCGGTATTGCGCAACTCGCCCGTCCGTATCGGCATCGACCCGCGGGCCGACTTCTGGCGGGCCAGCTTCGACGCACCGGAGACGGTCAGCGTGCGCGGCACGCGCCCGTCGGCCGACCCGCGCGACCTCGCGCTGGTCGACATCGATCGCGACGGTGATCTGGACGTGGTCACGGCGAACATGGCCAGCGACAGCGTGACCGTGCTGCGCAACGCCGGTGACGGCAGCTTCCTCGAACCGCTGGTGTTCGTCGCCGGGCCCAACCCCGAGGCGCTGCACGTCGCCGACCTCAATCGCGACGCGCGACCCGACGTCGCGGTGGCCAATGGCAACGGCGATGTGACCGTCCTGCTGAACCGCTCGCTGACACCGCGCAGCGCGGATGCCACCGGCGATGGCCGGCCGGACGAGTGCGACGGCGGCTAGCGCAGCGTCGCCGCGGCAACGGAGCGCGCCGCGGCCGTGCGACGCGCGCGGTGCGGCGACATCGCCGAGTCCGCGGCGCCGCTGCCGGCGTGCTCAGTTCGACGGCTGCGAACAGCGCGGCGTCTGATCGGCGAACTCCTGCGTGCACTTGCGCACGCGCCCGGTGCGCGTGTCGATGACCCAGACCGCGGTCGCCGACGCGGCCACGCCCTCGTAGCGGCCGTTGGCGGACGACTTGCTCTTGTCACTGGCGGCTGTCGTCAGCGGCAGCGCGCACAGCGTGACGACGGCCAGCGACGTAAGGACGGAGGGATTCATGGCGGCGATCCTCGTGTGGACTGGGATCTCGGCATTGTGCCAGCCGCCGGACCGCGCCCCAAACCGGTGGGCCGAGACCGGCGAGCCCGGGTTGATGGGACCGGCGCGGTGGGCCCGGCGCGGCGACCGCAGCCGCCGCCACGCTCACGATTCGCGGGTCAATGCGAACAGCAGGCCGCGTTCGACCCACAGGTCGACGTTCAGCCCGCGCACCTGCAGGGTGCGCGGCGCCTCGCCGTTGCCGACGTCGGGCAGCGGGCCGAAGCGCGCGGCGTCGTAAGGCGCCTGGAACAGCGACTGGGTGCGCCCGGCGGCATCGCGGCGGCGCAGCTGCGCCGCGATCACGCCCTGCACGCTGCAGTAGCGGCCGCCGAGCAGCTCGGCGCCGGGGGCCGCGCGCAGCGAATCGAGCAGGCGGAAGCCGAGTTCGTCGAAATAGTCCTCGACCGCGGCGATCGTCGCGCCGCGGACCTCGAGCGGACGGCGCTTGAGATGCTGCACGGCGACCTCTTCGGCGATCGCGACGGCGCGGTCGGCGTCGTCGACCGCCGCCTGCCACGGCAGCAGCACGACCGTGATCGCCGCGACGACGACCGCCGCCGCGGCCACGGCCCAGCCGTGCCGCGGCCACCAGCGCCGCGCGGCGGCCTGGCGCTGCACGCGTTCGAGTTCGCGCAGACGCGACGGCTCGAGTCGCACCGATTCCAGGTGTTCGTTGACGCTGCGCTTCAGCGGCGACTTCATGGCGTTGCACCCTCCACGGCGCCCGGGTCGCCGAACTCGGCGCGCAGGCGCGCACGCAGGCGGTGGATCCGTGACAGCACGGTACCGCGCCGGCTGCCCAGCGTCGACGCGATCTGCGCCGCGGTCATGTCCTCGACCGCCCAGTAGTACAGGATCTCGCGCTCGAAGGCGTCCAGTCGCGACCAGACCTGCTGCAGCTCGTCACGACTGACGATCAGTTCCTCGAGGCAGTGCGTGTCGATCGCCAGCAGCTCGGCGTCGGCATCGCCGGCGTCGTGCTCGGGGCTGGCCTCGCGGCGCCGCCGCAGGTCGATGTAGCGGTTGCGCATGACCCGGTGGGCATAGGCCTCGGGGCAGGCCAGCGGCCGTGGTGGGCGCTGCAGGCAGCGCTCGACGGTGTCCTGCAGCAGGTCGGCGGCCGCGGCCTCGTTGCCGCTCAGCGCATAGGCGTAGCGGAACAGCCGGTTCAGCGCGTCGCGGTCAAACAGCATGCTGGCGCAGCTCCACAGCGCCCAGCCAGCGCCGCGCGACCAGCTCGCCGAGGCGGCCGCTGTCGAGCGCCGGGTCGCCGACCAGGTCGGCCAGGTCACGGCGGCCGGCGCCGTGCTGGCCGCAGGCGTCGAGCAGCGCCCACAGCCCGGCGTCGACGACCTGCACACGGGCCGCGAAGTCGACGCGCTCGATGACCAGGCACCAGGCGCCGGGCACGATCTCGAGCGCCGGCGGCTCGCCGTCGCCGCGGTGCGCCGCGTGGATCTGGTGCACCGGCCAGGCGCTGCGCAGCCACGCCAGTGCCGCGGCGGGGCGCGGCAGCAGCTGCGTCGCATCGGCGTTGCCGAGCCGGTCGAGGTCGAGCGGCGGGTCGTCGGCCGCGTAGTAGATGCGGTGGCAGGCCCATTCGAGCGCGACCAGGTCGGCGAGCCACGGCAGCCCGGCGAACGCCGCGTGCTCGCGCACGACGCCGGCGACGAACGCGGCGAAACCGTCGCCGAAGCGGTTCAGGTCGGGCCCGGTCGACGGCTCGCGGCGCACGAACTCGCGCACCAGGCCGGCGAACGACGCCTCGCCGAGCAGGCGTCGGCACACAGGGTAGACGTCGTCGAGCGCTCGTGCACGGGCGCCGCGGCTGGCGCTGCGGTAGACCGCGCACGCGGTATCGGCGGCCAGCCCCGGGACCGGGCGCGCGGCCGCGCACACGGCGTCGCCGGGCCCGCCGTCGATCATGCCGGCGAGCGCCGCCTGCCACTGCCGCAGCGCCGTCATGCGACCTCCGCGCGCGCCTGGCGCTGCAGCTCGCCGGCGTGGCGCATCTCGTCGAGCAGCACGTCGAGCGGCGGGATGTCGTTGTCCCACTCGATACACACGGCGACGTCGGGCAGGCGCGCCGCGGCCTGCGCGAACAATGCCCAGACCGGCGCACTGACGCGGCTGTTGTGGGCGTCGACGAGGTAGTCGCCGCGCGTCTCGTGGCCGGCGAGGTGGATCTCGCGGACGCGCTCGCGCGGCACCCGGTCGAGCGCGTCCGCGGCATCCAGGCCGAGGTTGACCTGGTTGACGTAGAGGTTGTTGACGTCGAGCAGCAGCTCGCAGTCGGCCTCGGCGGCGACCGCGGCGACGAACTCGGCCTCGCTGAGCGGCGCATCGGCCCGCAGGTACGCCGAGACGTTCTCGACGACCAGGCGGCGATCGAGGAAGTCCTGGATGCGGCCGATGCGCGCGGCGACGTGGCGCACCGCCTCGTCGCTGTACGGCAGCGGCAGCAGGTCGTGATAGTGGCGGCCGTGGCAGGCGCTGAAGCACAGGTGGTCGGAGATCCACGCCGGCGCCGTGCGCGCGGCGACCGTGCGGACCGCAGCCAGGTAGGCCATGTCGAGCGGGTCGCTGCCGCCGAGGTTCATGCCGACACAGTGCAGCGTGACCGGGAAGCGCTCGGCGATGCGCTCGAGCTGGCGCGGCACCAGGCCGCCCGCGGCGAGAAAGTTGTCGGCCAGCAGCTCGACCCACGGCACGCCGTGCTGGTCGCCCATCAGCGCGTCGAAGTGCGGGTCGCGCAGGCCGATGCCGACTCCCGACACCGGCCTGCTGTCCCGTGTCGCGGACACGGACCCCAACGGCCTACTTGGCCGGCTTCACTTTGGCGACCACGCCGCCGGTGATCTTCTCGCAGGTGCCGGCCGGCACGTAGACCCACTCCTGGTCGGAGTTGGCCAAGGTCGCCTGGTTGGCGCAGGCGTGCTTGCCGTCGAGCGAGCCGCAATCGTTCTTGCCGACCTTGACGATACCGGCGCACTTCTCCCACGCCTTGGGTGCGTCGGGCACGGCCGCGGCGTTGTTGGCGGCGAGCATGGCACCGGCGGCGAGCATCCCGGCAACGGCGGCGCGGGTACGGTCTGACGTATTCATGGATCGGAATCCTCCTGATTGGGTTGTGGCCGAGCGCCGGTCTGCGCCCGCGCTCGTCAGCAATGACGAACGGCATGCGCCGCTGATTGCAGCCGTGGAGATTTTTTTTGCGCGGCTGCCGCCATCAGCCATGACCGGGGCGACGCGGCAATTCCTTCGACCGCTGAGCGGCGCGGCGCTAAAACCCTGTCCGCCGTCTATTTGTCGCCAAGCGGCAGTGGACGTATCGTCGGCGTCTCGTGCGCCAACGCCGGAGCCGCCATGACCGTGAACCGCCTGCAACACGCGACCAGCCCGTACCTGCAGCAGCACGCCGACAACCCGGTCGACTGGTGGCCGTGGTGCGACGAGTCGCTCGAGCTGGCGCGCCGCGAGGACCGGCCGATCCTGCTGTCGGTCGGCTACTCGGCATGCCACTGGTGCCATGTGATGGCGCATGAGTCGTTCGAGGACCCGGCGACCGCCGCGGTCATGAACGAGCTGTTCGTCAACATCAAGGTCGACCGCGAGGAGCGCCCGGACCTCGACCGCATCTACCAGACCGCGCACCAGCTGCTGTCGCGGCGGCCCGGCGGCTGGCCGCTGACCGTGTTCCTGACCCCGGACGACCACAGCCCGTTCTTCGCCGGCACCTATTTCCCGCCCGAACCACGCCACGGCCTGCCCGGCTTCGCCGACCTGCTGCGCCAGATCGACCGCGCCTACCGCGAACAGCGCGCCGCGATCGACGAGCAGAACGCGTCGCTGCGCAGCGCGCTCGCCGAGGTCGACGCGACACCGCCGGGCGACGATCCCGACCAAGCGCCGATCGTCGACGCGCTGCGCCAGCTCGCCGCGCAATACGACGCCGCGCACGGCGGCTTCGGCGGCGCGCCGAAGTTCCCGCACCCGGGCACGCTGCGTTTCCTGCTGCGCGAGGGCGTGCGGCGCGGCGACGCCGCGGCCGTCGAGATGGCGCTGCACACGCTCGAACGGATGGCCAACGGCGGCATCAACGACCACCTCGGCGGCGGCTTCTGCCGCTACTCGGTCGACCAGTACTGGATGATTCCGCACTTCGAGAAGATGCTCTACGACAACGGCCAGCTGCTCGCGGTGTATGCCGAGGCGTGGCTGGCCGCCGGGCGCCGGCCGCTGTTCAAGCACGTCTGCGAGCGCACCGCCGAGTGGGTCATGCGCGAGATGCAGGCGCCCGACGGCGGCTACTACGCGAGCCTCGACGCCGACAGCGAGGGCGAAGAGGGCAAGTACTACGTGTGGACGCCGGCCGAGGTCGTCGCGCTGCTCGACGACGCCGAGTACCGGGTGTTCGCGGCGCGCTACGGCCTCGACCGCGCGGCCAACTTCGAAGGCCACTGGCACCTGCACACCTTCGCCGACACCGCTGCGATCGCCGAAAGGATCGGCCGCGAGCCGCGCGAGGTGCGCAAACTGCTGCTCAGCGCGCGCCACAAGCTGCTGGCGGTGCGTGAGCAACGCGTGCGCCCGGGCCGCGACGACAAGATCCTGACCAGCTGGAACGCGCTGATGATCAAGGGCATGGCCAAGGCCGGGCGGCTGATCGGGCGTGACGACTGGCTCGACTCGGCGCGGCGGGCGCTGGCCTTCCTGCGCGCGCGCCACTGGCGCGACGGCCGGCTGCTGGCGACCAGCCGCGACGGCCGTGCCCAGCTCAACGCCTACCTCGACGACTACGCCTACCTCGCCGACGCGGTCCTCGAACTGCTGCAGGCCGGCTGGGACAACGCGCTGTATGCCTTTGCGTGCGAACTCGCCGAGCGCCTGCTCGAGCATTTCGAAGACCGCGAGCACGGCGGCTTCTTCTTCACGTCCGACGACCACGAGGCCCTGGTGCACCGCCCCAAGCCGCTCGGCGACGACGCGATGCCGAGCGGCAACGGTGTCGCCGTCGAGGTGCTGCAGCGCCTCGCGCTGCTCGGCGGCGAGCTGCGCTTCCACGACGCCGCGCGACGCGCGCTGCGCGCGAGTGCGCGCGCCATCGCACGGGCGCCGCACGCCCATGTCGGCCTGCTCGAGGGCCTGCACCACCACCTCGAGCCGGCCGAGCAGCTGGTGATCCGCGGTCCGGCCGACGGCCTCGACGACTGGCAGCGGGCGGCGCTGCACCGCTACGTGCCCGGGCGCCTGGTGCTGGCCGTCGAGACCGCCGCCAGCGGACTGCCGGCGGGCCTCGCCGACAAGGTCGCCGGCCCCGGCGAGACCCTCGCCTACCGCTGCCGCGGCACCACCTGCGAGCCGCCGCTGCGCGATCTGGATTCCGTCGCCGCGGCAAACGCCGCAGACTGAGTACGATCCCCGGGACGAGTACGACCCCCGGAATAAACCCCGACGCGGAGCGTCTGACCGCACATGAGCGACACAAACCCACCGCTGCTCGCCGCCTTTGGGCGTAAGCGCAAGCTACACAAGGAAATTTCCGGCGAACGCGATCGTCTCTACCGGATCGCCTGGTCGTGGTGCCACGACAGCTTCACGGCCGACGACCTGGTCCAGGAGACGCTGGCGCGCGCGCTGACCAAGATCGACAGCCTGCGCGACGAAAACCGCCTGCAGGTCTGGCTGACCCAGATCATGGCCAATCTGTACCGCGACCAGTTCCGCCGGATCACGCCGGATACCGGTCTCGAGACCGAGCTGCTGGCCGGCGGCGACGACCCCGAGCAGGCCGCCAACCGCAGCCAGCTCGTGGCCCGCACCCGGCACGCGATCGCGCGCCTCGGTGAGGACCAGCGCCAGGTGCTGACCCTGGTCGACGTCGCCGGGTTCAGCTACGCCGACACCGCGTCGATCCTCGACGTGCCGGTCGGCACGATCATGAGCCGTCTGTCGCGGGCGCGAAAGCGCATGCGCGAGATGCTCGAACAGCAAGGCATAGGACGTGCCGATGTCGTACCGCTGAGGAGACCCCAATGAGCATTGATGAAATCGATCTGAACGCCTACGTCGACGGCGAACTTAGCCACGACCAGGAGGCCGAGGTCCTCGAGGCCATGCGCGACAACCCCGAATTGGCGCAGCAGATCTGCCAGCTCGGCCAGCTCAAGGCGCAGATGCGGATCGCCTACGCCAACCCGCCGCAGCCGGATCGCGGCTCGATGCGGCGGGTCGGACGCTCGTGGCGCGCGGTCGCCGCCGGCGGTGCGATGCTGTCGGTCGGGTTGCTGGCCGGGTGGATCATGAACGGTAACCAGCCCGGCACGGCCGAGCACAACCGCTTCGTCGTGCTCGACCCGGAAGGCCGCGGCCAGGCGCCGGCGGTCGCCGCGGACGACGAGACGCGCATCTTGTTCCACCTGACCAACGCCGACCCGATGGTCGCCGGCGAGCTACTCGACGAGGTCGAGACCATGCTGCAGGCCTACGAGGCCGACGGCCGGCCGCTGCGCGTCGAGGTCGTCAGCCACAGCGACGGCCTCGAGCTGCTGCGCCAGAGCCTGACCGTGCACGAGTCACGCATCCAGGAACTGGCCGGCGACTACGACAACCTGACGTTCGTCGCGTGCAAGAACACGATCAACCGGCTGCGCGTCGACCACGGCATCGAGGTCCAGCTGGTACCGGACGCCGAGGTCACGGACTCGGGCGTCAGCCACGTCGTCAGGCGCCAGCAGCAGGGCTGGTCGTACATCCGGGTCTAGACCCCAGGACGCGGCGCTAGCCGGGAGGTCGGCATAGTGAGACTGCGGAGACTACTGACATATTTTGCAGGCTTGGTTGGCCTGATGGCGTCGACCGGTGCTGCCCAGGCGGCACCGGAAGACCCCTTGCAGCGCGTCGTCTACCACATCGACGCCGCCGACCCCGAGCGCCAGCGCGCGGCGCTGCGGATCGTCCGCAATCACCTCAACGACGTCGGCGACGAGCACCTCGACATCCGCGTCGTGATCCAGGGCAACGGCGTGTCGATGCTGGTCTTGCCCGACAGCGACGGCGCGGCCGCGGACGCGCTGCCGGGCCATGCCGACGACCGCGTCCAGGTCGGCATCGAGGACCTGAAGATCCGCGGCGTGACCTTCCACGTCTGCCGCAATTCGCTGACGCGGCGCAACGTCGACGCCCTCAACCGGCTCTACGACGTCGGCCCCGACGACCTCGTCGACAGCGGTCTCGCCGAGATCGTGCGCCTGCAGGGAGACGGCTACACCTACATCAAGCCGTGACTGCCGGTCCCGGCAGCGATGGCAGGAGAATCTGCCGCGCCGACGGCGCGGCGGTATACCCGGGGGCGCCGTGACGGCGTCCCGATAACGACGACGCGAAACTGCCAAAGAGCAGAACAGGAGAGTGAGATGAAGACGATGATGCAATTCGCGCTGGCCGGTCTGATCGGCCTGATGACGTGGGCCGGGGTCGCCACGGCCGCCGACAGTGGCTACACGAAGCAGAAGGTCGTGTACCACATCAACGGCGACAACCCGAAACAGCAGGCCGGTGCCCTGCGTAACATCCAGAACCACATCAACGCCGTCGGCGCCGACAACCTCGACCTGCGCGTGGTCATGCACGGCAACGGCGTGTCGCTGGTGCTGCTACCCGACGCCCTGGCCCAGGTGCCGAAGTTCAAGAACGCCAACGCCAACGAGCAGATGACCGCACGCATCGACGGCCTGAAGAACCAGGGCGTCGCGTTCAAGATCTGCGCCAACACGCTGAAAGGCCGCAAGGTCAACAAGGAAGAGCACCTATACGACGTCGACCAGGCCGATATCGTGCCGAGCGGCGTCGCCGAGCTCGCGCACCTGCAGTCGCAGGGCTTCACGTACATCAAGCCCTGACCCCGCGGAGACCTGCCCCTGATTGGGGCAGACGAGCCAAAGGCCTGAGGGATCAGGCCTTTTTGCTGTCTGCGGCGGCACCGGCAGGGCGCGTCGCGGTGTAATATTTGGCCGTCTGCACCGGTCTTGTTTGCTGATGGCTAACGTACGCACCGATTTCGACACGCTGGTGAACGCCCTTGCCGGCGAGCTGTTCCGCTATGCGATGGGCCTGTGTCACCACCGCGACACCGCCGAGGACCTGGTCCAGGAGACCTTCCTGCGCGCCTGGCGGTCGCGCAGCGACCTGCGCGACAGCCGTGCCGCGCGGGCGTGGCTGTACACGATCCTGCGCAACGAACACGCCCGGCTGTACGAGCGCCAGCGTCCCGAGGTCCGCGATCCGCACGAGCTGCCGGACGTCGCGGTCTACGGCTACGACACCAGCACCGAGGCATTCGCGACCCGGCGTGCGCTAGCCGCGCTCGACGCCGACTACCGCGACCCGCTGTTGCTGCAGGTGGTCGGCGGCTTCAGCTGCCGCGAGATCGGCGCGATGCTCGACCTGAACACCAATACCGTGCTCACGCGGCTGTTTCGCGCGCGCAAGACGCTGCGCGAACAGCTCGGCGAGCTGCCCGACCGGGAGGCTGCGCAATGAACTGCCTGGAATTCCGCCGCCAGCTGCTGACCGACCCGCTGCACCAGGACGAGAGCGCGTCGGCGCACGAGGCCGAGTGCGCGGCGTGCGCGGCGCATGCGCGCGAGGTCCGGGCACAGGAGATCAAGCTGCGCGCGCTGATCAACTCGGTCAGCGCGCCCGAAGGCATGGCCGAGCGCATCCAGCTCGCGGCGCGATTTGAGGGCAAGGCCGCGACGCGTCGCCGCTGGTGGTACGGCGCCGCGGCCGGCGTGCTGCTCGCGGTCGGCGCCGGCCTGGTCTCGGTGTGGACCACGTCGGCGGAACGCATCGGCCTCGAGCTGGCGCAGTCGGTGATCAACCACATCGAGGACGAGGCCGCGCACCTGCGCGAGGCGCAGCCGGTCTCGGCCGGGCGCGTCAATTACGTGTTCGACCGCTTCGGTGCCGAGCTGGCCGGCGACATCGGCCCGATCCATTTCGCCGCCGAGTGCCTGATGCGCGATCGCAACGGCATCCACCTGGTGCTGCCGGGCCGCATGGGCGCGATCACGGTGTTCCTGATGCCCGGTGAGATGGCCGCCGACGTGCTGCCGGTCGAGTCGCCGCGCTTCGCCGGCAGGATCGTGCCGACCGCGTGGGGCAGCATCGCGGTCGTCGGTGAGCAGGGCGAGAGCATCGACGGCATCGGCGAGAAGCTGGCCAGCGTCGTCCGCTGGCCGGACACGGTCGCGACGTCAACGCTCGCTGCCGGACGCCTCCTCGGCCACGTCGCCGCCTCGCAGCAGCAGGATAGTTGAGCGGCACTGGCGGCAGCGCAGCAGCTGACTGCCCTTGAACCAGCGCATCCAGAACACGCGGTGATAGCGCGTCAGCTCGGTGGCGCCGCACGAATGGCAGACGCGCTTGCGCGTAATCCAGGCCATGTAACCACCTGGGCCGTCAGCGACCCCGATAGCGGTCGGCGGGCCCGTTCCGTTTACGATTCCGGCCCATTTTCCCACGCCGCCGCGGCCGCGTCATCGCTGTGCCGCGCATCGACCCAGCGCGCATCACCGGCGGCGGTGCGCTCGCGCTTCCAGAACGGCGCCCGGGTCTTCAGGTAGTCCATGATGAACTCGCAGGCCTGGAAGGCCTCGCCGCGGTGTGCACTGGCGACGGCGACCAGCACGATCGGGTCCTGCGGCGCCAGCTCGCCGACCCGGTGGATCACGCGCACGGCCTCGAGCTGCCAGCGCTGCCCGGCCTCGTCGACGATCTGCGCGAGCGCCTTCTCGGTCATGCCCGGGTAGTGTTCGAGCGTCATGCCGGCGACCGCATCGCCCTGGTTGCTGTCGCGCATCAGGCCGACGAAGCTGACCACGCCGCCGACCGACGGCCGCCCGGCGTGCACCGGCGGCATCTCCGACCACGGCTGCAGCGGCGTGTCCTGGATGCGGATCTCGACGTCCATAGCGCGCTAGCCGCCCGTAACCGGCGGGAAGAAACCGATCTCGTCGCCGTCGGCGATCGCGCCGTCCTCGCCGGCCATCTCCTGGTTGACCGCGGCGAGCACGCGCAGGTCGCCGGCGAAGACCTCGTGCCAGGCGCCGCCGCGCGCCGCGAGCTGGGCACGCAGCGCGGCCAGCGTGTCCGGGTGTTGGTCGAGCGTCTCGTCGCCGCGCCCGAGACGCTCGCGCAGGCTGGCGAAGTAAAGCACTTGAATCATCGCAGCAACTCGTTGAATGGCAGAAAGGCCACCGGCTCGCCGCGCCGCACCACCTGCCCCTCCGGGATCACGACCAGGCCGTTGGCCCAGGTCACCGAACTGAGCACGCCCGACGAACGGCTCGGGTGCACGGCGACGTGGCCGACGCCGGCGGCGTCGAAGCGCATCCGCGCGCGCTGGAACTCGCGCCGCTTGTCCGGCCGCGGCCAGTCGAAGTCGGCGACACCCTGCATCGGCTGCAGCGCCCAGTCTTCGCGTCCGAGCAGGCGCAGCAGGAAGGGTCGCACGAACAGCACGAAGGTCACAAACAGCGACACCGGGTTGCCCGGCGAGCCGATGAACGGCGTGCCGTCGACATGGCCGAAGGCGACCGGCTTGCCGGGGCGGATCGCGATCTTCCACATGTCCAGCGAGCCCAGCGCCTCGACCGCCGGCTTGACGTGGTCCTCCTCGCCGACCGACACGCCGCCGGACGCCAGCACCAGGTCGGCCCGGGCGGCACCGTCGCGCAGTGCCGCCTCGGTAGCGTCGAGCGTGTCCTCGACGATGCCGAGTTCGATGACGTCGCAACCAAGCGCCTTGAGCAGCCCGGTCGCCGTGAACAGGTTGGAATTGTAGATCTTGCCCGGCGCCAGCGGCTCGCCGGGCATGACCAGCTCGTCGCCGCTGGCGAACAGCGCGACGCGCGGCCGCCGACAGACGCTGAGCCGGGCGCTGCCGACCGCGGCGGCGAGGCCGAGGTGC
>JASJCU010000074.1 GCA_030065815.1 Gammaproteobacteria bacterium
GCTGCAGCTGCTGCGCGGCGCCGGCGTCGACGGCCTCGCCGCGATGCCCACGCTGCGCGAATGGCGGGGCGGCTGGATCGGCCGGCCGCTGCTCGACGTGTCGCGTGCCGCGCTGCGCGCCTGGGCCGAGGCCAACGCGGTTGCATGGGTCGAAGACCCGAGCAATGCGGAACTCGGCGCCGATCGCAACTACCTGCGACACGCGGTCATGCCCAGGCTGCGCGAGCGCTGGCCGGCAGCGGATGCCCGCCTCGCACACAGCGCCGCGCTGTGTGGCGAGGCCGCGGCACGACTGGCCGCCGCCACGGCCGACGATTTGGCGGCGCTGGCGACGGCGCAACCCGACCAGCTGCGGCTGGACCGGCTGTGCGCGCTCGGCGACGCGCGCGCCCGTGCCGTATTGCGCTTCTGGTTGCGCACTCAGGGCCTGCCGGCGCTGCCGGCGACGCGACTGCGCGAGGCGGTACAGCAGCTGTGTACGGCGCGCCCGGGAGCCGGGGTCGAGATCGCCTGGTCGGGCCTTGCACTGCGCCGTTACCGCGATCGCGTCTGGATCGGCATGCGCCAGCTGCCGGTCGGCGGATGGCCGCGCGTCGCGTGGCGCGGCGAAGGGCTGCCGCTCGGCGACCGGCGCGGCCGCGTGACCCGCACCTGGGGGCCGGGTGGCATCGATCCTGGCCGCTGGTCGCGCGGCACCGTCGAGGTCGGCGTGCGGCACAGCGGCATGCGCTGTCGCCCGGCCGGCCGCGGCGGCACGCGCAGTTTCAAGAATCTCGTTCAGGAATGCGGTATCCCGCCGTGGCTGCGCGATCATCTGCCGGTCGTGTGGATCGACGGCCGCGTGGCCGCGATCGCCGACTGCTGCGTCTGTGATACCTTCGCCGCCGCCGACGGCGCATCCGGCTGGCACGTCCACTGGCAGCGTCCCGGTCTGCCGGATCGGGATTGACGTTCCTAGCGCCCCCACGAACCTAAAGATTCACCTGGCCACGTCGCTACATGCCGTGAACGGGGACGGCGGCACCGGCTGTGTCGACGCTCCGCAACGCCCAGCGACTAGAGATCCAGGAGTCTCTTATGAACAGACAGGCCGGTTTCACCCTCGTCGAATTGGTGGTGGTGATCATTATTCTCGGAATCCTCGCGGCGACGGCGCTGCCGAGGTTCATGAACGTGCAGACCCAGGCGCACCAGGCGGCGGTCGACGGCGCAGCGGGTGGTTTCGGTGCCGGTGTCGCGATGGCGCGGGCGCAGTGGGTGGCCAACGGATC
The DNA here is from genome assembly GCA_030065815.1 of Gammaproteobacteria bacterium. Classification (GTDB taxonomy): domain Bacteria; phylum Pseudomonadota; class Gammaproteobacteria; order Chromatiales; family Chromatiaceae; genus Thiosocius. The sequence goes on from JASJCU010000074.1 coordinate 1,272, forward strand.
GACTGCCGCGGTCGACAACGTCGCCAATTTCGGTGCCGCCGATGTCGACACCAATGCCGCGGGCTGGCCGACCAACACCACCGATGGCAACAACTCGATCGCGAGCGCGACCAGCTGTGTCGAGGTCTGGAACGGCGTCATGCAGAATCCGCCGACCGCGGCTACCGCGGGCACCGTGGACTATGTCGCGACCGCGGCCGGCCAGGTGTGCACCTTTACCTACCAGGGTGACACCGCGGCCACGCGCACGATCGCCTACAATGCCGCGAACGGCGCGATCACGGTCACCAATCCGTAACAGCCGCCGCGCATGCGATCATGCTGAGCGACAGTGCGAACTCGATGACGCGGCCCCCGGGCCGCGTTTTTGCTGGTCGCGCGTGCCAGCGCGGTTACACGGTGGTCGAGCTGGTCGTGGTCATGGTGTTGATGGGCATTCTCGCCGCCAACGCGATGCCGCAGTTCTTCACCGCCAGCCGTTTCGAGGAAATGGGATTCGCCGACGCTACGGCCGCGGCGATCCGGCACGCGCGCAAGCTCGCGGTCGTTTCCGGTTGCGATACGCGCGTGCAGGTCAGCGGTGGATACGCGCTATGGCAACGTGCGACGGACTGTGACAACGGCGCGTTCACACGCGTCGTCGCCCGGCCCGGCGGTGGCAGCTGGTCCGAGACGGTGCCGGTCGGCGTGACACTGGGGGCGCTCGACGTCTACTTCGATGCCGCCGGGCGGCCGCACGAGCATGCCGGCGGCAGCCTGCTCGGCAGCGCGCAGACCCTGGCCATCGGGGCGCGCTCGATCACGCTCGAACCCTTGACCGGCTTCGTGCACTGACATGCGCAAGCGGCAGCGACAGCACGGGGCCACGCTGATCGAGTTGGTCGTGTCGATCGTCATCATCTCGATCTCGGTGACCAGCGTGATGATGGTGGTCGCGAATGCGACGCAACGCAGCGCCGATCCGATGGTGCGTACGCAGGCGATATCGATTGCCACGGCCTATCTCGAGGAGATCCTGTCGCAGGCGCTGACCGAGCCGAGCGGCGTCGACACCGGGGCCGCCGAGGCCGGCGAGGTGCGCGCCACCTACGACGACATCACCGACTACCACGGTCTCAGCGACGCCGCAGGGGCGATCGATCAGTTCGGCAACCCGATCGTCGGTCTCGAGGGCTACAACGTTGCCGTCGACGTGGCCGCGTCGACCGTCAACGGCGACCCGGCGTCGCGCGTTCGCGTGACCGTCACGTTCGACGGCGACGGGGCATTCGCGATCTCGCTGAATGCCTACCGATTGAATTGACGATGGGCAGACCACGGCACCAGCGCGGATTCACGCTTGTCGAGTTGATCATCGTCGTCGTTCTCAGTGGCGTGTTGTCGCTGGTCGTCATGCAGTTCATCGCGGTGCCGGTGGATGCCTATGTCGATCAGAGCCGCCGTGCGCGGCTGGTCGAGATCGCCGACGTCGCGGTCGAACGCATCGCCCTGGACGTGCACGCGGCGCTGCCCAACAGCCTGCGCGTGGGCTGCGGCGGCGCCTGCCTGGAGTTCCTGCGCAGCGTGGCCGGCGGCCGCTATCGCGCCGCGCTGCCGGGTGACACCCTGAGCTTCGTGCCTGGCGACGCCGATACGTCGTTCGATGTGCTCGGGCCACTCGATCTGCCGGCCGGGCTGGCCACCGGTGGTGCGGCGGATGCGTGTCGCAACGGACTGGCGGCCTGCGTGGTCGTTTACAACACCGGGTTCGCCGGTACCGATGCCTGGCAGGGCGACAATATCGCGACGGTGAACGCGGCCAGCGCGACGTCGATCAGTTTCGACAACAGCGCATTCTCCAGCGGTCAGGCGGCGTTCCCGGCGGCATCGCCGGGACAGCGCTTCTTTGTCGTCGACTCACCGGTCGCGTACCTGTGCGATACCGGTGGCGGGCTGATCCGGCGCTACGAGGGCTACAGCATCCGGGCCGCGCAGAGCGACGTCGACACACATGCCGAGCTGCTCGCGCTGCCGAACCCGGCCGAGAGCGCGATCCTCGCCGACAATGTCGCAACCTGCAGCTTCGCCTACAGCCCGGGTACGCCGACGAGGAACGCCGTGCTGACGTTGCGTCTGACCGTCAGCGAAGCCGGAGAGAGCGTGCGCTTGCTGCAGCAGGTCGGGGTGATGAACGGAACATGACGACCTTGCACGACCGACAACGCGGCTTCACGCTGATCAGCGCACTGTTCGTCGTTGTCGTGGTCGCTGTGCTCGGCGTCTATCTGGCGACGCTGGGGACCGCGCAACATACGTCGACGGCACTGTCGGTGCGCGCTGCGCAGGCGATGTACATGGCCCACAGCGGCATCGACTGGGTGATCTACCGCCTCGAACACGGCGACAGCTGCGCGACGCTGCCCGGTAGTGTGACGATCGACGGCTACACGGTCGCGGTCCAGCGCTGCGTCACGCAGATCGTCAGCGAGGGCGGTGTTGCGTATCCGGTCCACGAGATCGAGGTCGATGCGAGCATCGGCAGCTTCGGCAGTCCCGGCTACGTAAGGCGGGTGCTGAGCGTCAGCGTTACCGGGGCCTGATCGCGATGTACCGCAATAACCGCCCAGGCTTGTTCATACGGCATCTCACGGCGCTGTGGATGCTCGCCGCCATACCGTTCTGCGCTTCTGCGGCAACCTACCTGTACGACGACAACGCGCCGTACGCATGGGAAGACGCGGCGACGGACGTGGTCTGGGAGAGGCGCTCGACCCGGTATCCGGTCGACGACGACAAGGATGTCGTGAACATCGGGTTCAGTTTCCCGTTCGGCGGCACTCGCTATACCCAGGTGAGGATACTGTCCAACGGTATCCTGCAGTTCGGCGCCGACACCGGTCTGCACACCCACTATCGTAATCGCGCGCTGCCCTACGCACAGGGCGATCGGGCGATCTTCGTCTACTGGGACGATCTGAATCCGGCGCGCGGCGGCACGGTGCGCTACAGCATGCACGGTTCGGCGCCACACCGGACGTTCGTCGTCAGCTGGGAGGATCTGCCGAACTACAACTACACCGGTGTTTACAACCTGCAGGTGATCCTCTACGAGGACGGCGAGATCAAGGTCCAGTACGGTAACGGCAATGCCACCGGCGACAGCGCGACGATCGGCGTACAGATCGGCAGCGGTGACTTCACGCAGTACAGCTTCGACCAGGCCAATGCCGTCGACGGCAACACCGCGATCGTGTTCTATACCCAGCGGCCGCACTTCGCGCTCGACGTGCAGAGCAGCGTGAACCTGTGCCGCAGCAACGCGGTCAACGTCACGGTCACGCGCCATGACGATACCCACGGTGTCGATACCGCCTATACCGGAACTGTCTACCTCAGTGCGACGAGCTCGGCTGGCAGCTGGTCGAACGTCTCCGGCCGTGGCTCGCTCGTCGACCTCGGCGGCGGTCGCGCGCGCTACAACTTCACGGCGCCCGATCGCGGTCAGGCGGTACTCCAGTACAGCTATGCCAGTCCGGTGATCACGAATTTTCACGTCAACGACGGCAGCGACACCGAACACCACGTCGAGGACCCGTTCCTGACCTTCCGCTACGGACTCACCGACAATGCCGCCGACGATTTCGATTCCGGCGGTTTCGTCGGCAACACCGGGTCGCTCAGTTGGAGTACGGACTGGACCGAGATCAACGAGTCCGACGGTGCCGGCGCCGGCGACATCCGCGTGGTAAGCAGCGGCGGCGGTCATGCCCTGCGACTCTCGGACAACGACGGTGGCGGCGAGGGCGTCTACCGCGAACTGGATCTCTCCGGACAGCCGCCCGGTTCGGTCATCGTGCTCGGTTTCGATTACCGCCGCGTCGGGCTCGACAGCACGACCGACTACGTCGCGGTCGCGGTATCGTCGAACGGTGGACGCAGCTGGCGAGAGCTCGACCGCTTCATCGGGCCGGGCACGGACAGCGGCTTCCAGAGCGAGACCTACGACATCAGCCGCTACGCCGGCAGCAATACACGGATACGTTTCCTGACGTCGTCGCGGCTGGGTAACAGCGACTACGTGTACATCGACAACGTCGATATCGGCATTCGTACGCCGAGCTGCGGCATCGACCACTACGCGGTCAGCCACGGCGGTACCGGCGTCACGTGCGAGGCCTCGGCAGTGACCCTGAGCGCCCACGACGGCGCGCACGGCAGTGCCGAACCGGGGGCCGGTACGCGTGTCGTCGTCACCGCGATCGACACGCTCAGCGGTACGACGGCGACCGATGCCACGTGGACCTACACCGGTTCCGGGACGTTCGCGGTCCTCGGCGGCGGAACTGCCAGCTACACCTTTGCCGCCGGTGAGACCCAGGTTGAGCTGTGGCTCAGTCGACCGGGCGGCGGTACCGTCAACGTCAACGCGCTCGACGGCAACGGTGCCGTCGAGGCGGCCAGCGAGGATCCCGACCTGGCGTTCGTCGATTCTGCACTGCGTTTCTATGCCGATGGTGTAGCCGATGCCATCGGCACCCAGGTCGCGGGCAAGGCATCGACCTCGGCACCGGGCGGGCAACGGTTGAGCGTCCGTGCCGTCGAGACCGACGCCCAGACCGGTGTCTGCCAGAGCCGGCTCAGCGGCCGTCACGCCGTCGAGTTCGCGTTGGAGTGTGTCGATCCCTCGGCCTGCGTCGTCGGCCAGGTTGCGTCGGTCGAGGGGATGGCGGTACCGGGGCATCCGGCCGGAGGCGTCGCGACCTACCAGGCCGTCGACCTCACGTTCGACGCCAGCGGCCATGCGCCGTTGACGTTCGCCTACAGTGACGTCGGGCGCGTGGTGCTGCATGCGCGCGCCAGCCTGCCGGCCAGTGGGCAGCAGGTGGCAACGGTCGTCGCCGGCGCCAGCAACCCGTTCGTCGTCGTGCCGGCCGGCCTGTGCATCGAGCCGGTCAGCGCGTCGGGTGCGTGCCTGTCGGGTGATGCGACCTGCAGCGTGCTCGCCCGGGCCGGCGAGGCGTTCGACCTCGACGTGCGCGCCGTGGCCTGGGAGACGGCCGGCGAGACCGGCGCCGACTTCTGTAGCGGCAACCCGACGACGCCGAACTTCCGCCTCGACGACATCGTGCTGGCGCCGACCCTGGTCGCGCCGCTCAGCGGCAGCGTTGGTGCGCTGGGCGTCACCGACGTGGATCTGCGCAGCGGCGACGGCGGCACCAGGAGCATCGCGCAGACCTACAGCGAGGTCGGTGTCTTGCGTATCGAGGCGACACCGCCGGCCTACCTCGGTCAGGCACTGGCGACCGCGAGCAGCGCCAACATCGGCCGCTTTGTACCGGACCGCTTCGCGTTGGCGGGGGGCGTTCTGACGCCGGGCTGCGGGTCGTTCACCTACATGGCGCAGGATGCCCTCGGCGTGCAGTTCGCTGTCGAGGCGCGCAACGCCGCGAGCGCACGCACGCAGAACTACCGTGACGCCTTCGCCAAGGCCGCCTGGGCACTGGTCGCCGAGGACAGCGACGCCGGGAACGATCTCGGTGCGCGCCTCAGCAGCCTGGCCGGCAGCTGGTCCGCGGGACTGCTGACGATCAGCGCCGGCGATGTCGTGTTCGCCCGCGACGCTGTCATCGACGGCCCCTACGACAGCCTGCAGCTCGGCGTGCGCCTGGTCGACAACGATGGCGGCTGGGCGACGCTCGCGAATCGGGACATGAATGCCGCGACCAGCGGCAGCTGTGTCGCGGCCGGCAACTGCGACGCCGTGGCGATCGGCACGACCGCGGTGCGCTACGGGCGGCTCAACATCGTCAACGCCCACGGCTCCGAACTGCTCGACCTCGCGGTCCCGCTGCGCGTCGAGACCTATGCCGGAAGCACCCAGGGATTCGTCGTCGCCGCCGCCGACAGCTGCACGGCGCTGTCGACCGTCACGCTCAGCGACCTCGATCCGGGCGACGACCTGGTGCCCACGGAGACCTGCGTATGGGACGCACTCAACGTTACGACCGCGGGCTGCGCGAGCCCCGGGCCGCCGGCCCTGCAGTTTGCGACCAGCCCGACCGCCGGCCTGTTCAACCTCCATCTGCAGGCGCCTGGCGCCGGCAACACCGGCGTCGCCGGGGTGCAGGTGCTGGCGCCTGACTGGTTGCGCTTCGACTGGCGCGGCGCCGGTGACGAGGATCCGCGGGCACGGGCCACGTTCGGCATCTTCAATCGTGGCAACCAGCTCATCTACCGGCGTGAGGTGAGGTAAGCTTCGAGCGCGCGCAGTACCCGTCCGAGGCCCGCATGAGTCTTACCAACAGCTACGCCTTTCGCCGCCCCGCGGTCGGAGTGCTGGTGAATGTCGCGTTGCTGGCGTCGCTGGGCCTGCTGTTCTACGGCCTGCAGGCACCGATCCTGACGCTCGAGAAGTTCTATGTCTTCTCCAATACCGTGAGCCTGTTGTCGGCGCTGCAGCAGCTGGCGCGCGAGGCGGAATGGGGACTGTTTGCGCTGGTCGGCGCGTTCAGCGTCGTGTTCCCGATCCTGAAATCGGTGGTGCTGCTGCTGGTGTGGAATTTCGACCCGTCACATGGCGAGCGTCACCGCCGGCACCTGCGCTGGCTGTCGACCTACGGCAAATGGTCGATGCTGGACGTGTTCGTCGTCGCGCTGCTGGTCGTGTCGGTGAAGCTCGGATCCCTGGCCGAGGCCCGGGTCGAGATCGGTATCTACGCCTTTGCCGCCAGCGTCGTGCTGACGATGCTGCTGTCGGCCTGGATCTCGCGCCACGCCGTCACGCCGCCCGGTGACGGCCCAACCCCGTGAAGGAGAAGTCCCATGCATGTCACGCTGGTCCATGTAAACGTCAAGCCACAGGCGGTCGCGGCGTTCATCGAGGCCTGTCGGCTGAACCACGAGGGCTCGACCGCCGAGCCCGGCAACCGCCGCTTCGATATCCTGCAGGACGCCACCGATCCGACCCGCTTCGTGCTCTACGAGGCCTACGCCAGCGAGGCCGATGCCCAGGCGCACAAGGAGACCGCGCACTACGCGGCATGGCGCGACACGGTTGGCGACATGATGGCCGCGCCGCGGCGCGGCGAGCCGTTCGTCGGCCTGTGGCCGAGCGGCGATTGAGCGCCTTAGCGGCTTGGGGCAGGGGGTGTGATTGGGTTACGATAACCGGCTAACCTTGCGGAGCTGGATATGCAGGACATCAATCCGATCACGAACAAAATCGCCGATCTGAGGGGACGCCTGGAGTCTCTCAGGGGGTATCTTTGACTACGACGGCAAGAAAGAGCGTCTGACCGAGGTCCTGCGCGAACTCGAGGACCCCGACGTGTGGAACGACCAGCAGCGCGCCCAGGCCCTCGGCAAGGAGCGCGCCGGTCTCGAGGCCGTGGTCGGCAACATCGACGCGATCCTCGGCGGTCTGGCCGACGGCGGCGACCTGCTCGATATGGCAGTCGACGAGGGTGACGGCGCCACCGTCGACGCGATCGCCGCGGATATCGACGAGTTCGAGCGCCGGGTCGGCGAGCTGGAGTTTCGCCGCATGTTCTCGGGCGAACTCGACGCGGCCAACGCCTTTCTCGATATCCAGGCCGGCTCCGGCGGCACCGAGGCACAGGACTGGGCCGAGATGCTGCTGCGCATGTACCTGCGCTGGGGCGAGCAGCGCGGTTTCAAGACCGAGCTGATGGAGGTGTCGCCGGGCGAGGTGGCGGGCATCAAGTCGGCGACGATCCGCTTCGAGGGCGAGTACGCGTTCGGCTGGCTGCGCACCGAAACCGGCGTGCACCGCCTGGTGCGCAAGTCGCCGTTCGATTCCGGCAACCGTCGCCATACGTCGTTCAGCTCGGTATTCGTGTCACCGGAGATCGACGACACGATCGAGATCGAGGTCAACCCGGCGGATGTGCGCACCGACACCTACCGCGCGTCAGGTGCCGGCGGCCAGCACGTCAACAAGACCGACTCGGCGGTCCGCCTGACGCACCTGCCGACCGGTATCGTCGTGCAGTGCCAGAACGACCGTTCGCAGCACAAGAACCGCGACCAGGCGTGGAAGCAGCTGAAGGCCAAGCTGTACGAGCTGGAGATGCAAAAACGCAGCGAGAGCGCACAGGCCCTGGAAGACACGAAGTCGGACATCGGCTGGGGCAGCCAGATCCGTTCCTACGTGCTCGACCAGTCGCGCATCAAGGACCTGCGCACCAACGTCGAGACCGGCAACACCCAGGCGGTGCTCGATGGCGGGCTCGACCTGTTCATCGAGGCCAGCCTGAAGAGTGGACTCTGAGATGCGCGGCGGCGGCCGTGGCCCACGCGACGGAACGCAGACGATACGGAGCACGGGACGGGTCGCGAACCGATGCCGGGCTCGCAGCGCATGCAGTCGAGTACGATAGCGCGCCCCGCCGAGACGGGTACCCGGACCCATGGACGTCGCCGACGGGCGATTTCGCCGGGCAATGACCCCGCATCGCCGACTCGGTGATCTCCACATTCACTACCGAGAAACCTATGACCGACCAGCAGCAAGACGACAACAGGCTCATCGCCGTGCGGCGCGAGAAGCTTGCCAACATCCGCGAGAACGGCGTCGCCTACCCGAACCAGTTCCGCCGCGACGTGCTGGCGGCGGAACTGCAGGACAGGCTCGGCGACAAGAGCAAGGAGGAGCTGGAATCGCTGAACCAGCGCGCCAGCGTCGCCGGTCGGGTCATGGCGCGGCGCGGCCCGTTCATCGTGATCCAGGACATGTCCGGCCGTATCCAACTCTACGTCGACAAGAAGGGCCTGCCCGAGGAACTGGCCGCGCAGATCAAGGCGTGGGACATCGGCGATATCGTCGGCGGCGAGGGTCCGGTGCACAAATCGGGCAAGGGTGACCTGTATGTGTACCTCGACCACGCGCTGCTGTTGACCAAGGCACTGCGCCCGCTGCCGGAGAAGTGGCACGGGCTGTCCGACCAGGAACAGCGCTATCGGCAGCGCTATATCGATCTGATCGTCAACGAGGCGACGCGCGACACGTTCATCCTGCGCTCGCGCATCATCGAGTACATCCGCCGCTACTTCGTCGACGCCGGATTTCTCGAGGTCGAGACGCCGATGATGCAGGTGATACCGGGCGGCGCTGCGGCGAAGCCGTTCGTCACCCACCACAAAGCGCTCGACATGGCGCTGTACCTGCGCATCGCGCCCGAGCTCTACCTCAAGCGCCTGGTCGTCGGCGGGTTCGAAAAGGTGTTCGAGATAAACCGCAACTTCCGCAACGAGGGCCTGTCGACTCGCCACAACCCCGAGTTCACGATGATCGAGTTCTACGAGGCCTACGTCGATTATCACCACCTGATGGACCGCACCGAGGAACTGCTGCGCGGCATCGCGATCGACCTGCTGGGCAGTACCCAGGTGGCCTACCAGGGCGAGACCTACGATTTCGGCAGGCCGTTCGCGCGGATGACGGTCAGGGAATCGATCCTGAAGTTCAACCCGGACATCGCGCCGGGCGACCTGGACGACCTCGACGCGGCGACAGCGCACGCGCAGCGCCTGGCGATCGACATCAAGCCGACCTACGGGCTGGGCAAGGTACAGATCGAGATCTTCGAGAAGACCGTCGAGCACGAGCTCAAGGACCCGACCTTCATAACCGCGTATCCGACCGAAGTCTCGCCGCTCGCGCGACGCAACGACGACGATCCCTCCGTCACCGACCGGTTCGAGTTCTTCGTCGGCGGCCGCGAGGTCGCCAACGGGTTCTCCGAACTCAACGATCCCGAAGACCAGGCCGAACGCTTCCGCCGCCAGGTCGAGGAGAAAGAGGCCGGCGACGACGAGGCCATGCATTTCGACGCCGACTACGTGCGCGCCCTCGAACACGGTCTGCCGCCGACGGCCGGCGAGGGCATCGGTGTCGATCGCCTGGTGATGCTGTTCACCGATGCGCCGTCGATCCGCGATGTGCTGCTGTTCCCGCACATGCGCCCGGAGGCGTGAGCCGAGCGGCGCCGAATGCGCCGCCCGAATCTGACGACGTCTTGTCCATAATTTTGTCGCAGCGCGACGCAGTTTTCGGCGCACTTTCTTGATGTTGGTCAACAACTGACGGCCGCGCATCTCGCAATATTTGTGCCGGTGCGTGACCGGCAGGCCTCCCAGCAGGGCTGCCGGGCGATGGGGGATCGGCTGCAGCATTCGCCGTTCGGATACTGAAAATAGTGGGTATTTTGGGGGATGCGTTGCGCGTTCCCGGGAGGAAGGAGATGTCGGAGGAGCGCCGATCGTTCTTCAGTCGCTTCAACGAGAAGCTGCGCCGTCGCTCGCCGCTGCTGCTGCTCGTGCTCGGCGCTGGTGTCGGAATCATCTTCTGGGGCGGGTTCAATACCGCGATGGTAGCGTCAAATTCGATGACGTTCTGTATCACCTGCCACGAGATGCGCGCGACGGTGTACGAGGAGTACAAAGAGACCCCGCACTACCGCAATCCTTCGGGTGTACAGGCCACCTGCGCGGACTGCCACGTGCCGCGCGAGTGGGTGCACAAGGTCGTACGCAAGGTACAGGCGACCCGCGAGCTGTACCACAAGGCCATGGGCACCATCGACACGCCGGAGAAGTTCGAGGCCAAGCGCTGGGTACTGGCCAATCGCGTATGGGACCAGATGCGCGCGACCGATTCGCGGGAGTGCCGTAACTGCCACGATTTCGAATCCATGGATCTCAGCGAGCAGGACCGCTCCGCGCGCAAGAAGCACGCCAAAGCGCCGACGGACGGCAAGACCTGCATCGACTGTCACAAGGGCATTGCCCACGAGTATCCGGATAAGCCCGAAGACGACGCCGGTTCCGAGGTGGCCTCGCGCTAGCACGCCGACCGCGTTCACGACCGTCCGGACGCCATCCCCCGGCCGGTCGGGTCGTGTCGATGAACGGCGTTCCCGGGCCCGGGTTCCAAGGCGCCGCCCGACGCGGCGCCGGCGTCCACTGCGGTCGCGCCCGCCGAGTCGCCGCCTGAAGGCATCGCCAGGGCGGACGTGACGAGCGGCGACGCAGCGCGTCGCTGGTATCCGCCGTCGCGCGCGACCGGCCCTGCCGCGAAACGGCTGGATCCGACCCTCGGGCCGTGCGGCCGAGCGCGACGCCATTGCCGGGTTTCCACGCAGTTCCCACGCGCGTCGGCACGCTGTGCCGCGCGACTCAGTCCGTCCGGACCGGCTGTGCCGCCGCACCCGCAGGCCAAGGCCACGGCCGCGCCGTCGTGCGCCGCGCCGACAACGCAACCCCGTCCCTGGTTGACGCCGGTCACCCGGCGACAAATTTCCCGCGCGAATTCGCCGATGTGACACGCCTGTCATTGCCGACGTGCTATCTATACTCTCGTGCAACCGATACAGGAGCCGACAGCACATGCAGCAACAGAGGGAAATCGATCCGGTGAACGCAGGTTCGGAAGGACGCAAATGGGTATATGCATTTTCGGAAGGCGACGGCAGCGACAAGCAACTCCTCGGCGGCAAGGGCGCCAATCTGTGCGAGATGACCCAGATCGGCCTCAACGTGCCGCCGGGCTTCGTCATCACGACCGAGGCCTGCCTGCACTACCTCGACTCGGACAGCGGGGCCGTCCCGGACGACATGATGCGCCAGGTCAGGGAGAACATGGCGCTGGTCGAGGAGGCCACCGGAAAGCGCTTCGGCGATGCCGGCAACCCGCTGCTGGTCTCGGTGCGTAGCGGCTCGGCGCTGTCGATGCCGGGCATGATGGACACGATCCTCAACCTCGGACTGAACGCGCAGACCCTGCAGGGCGAGATCCGCCAGACCGGCGACGCGCGCTTCGGCTACGACGCGTACCGGCGCTTCATCCAGCTGTTCGGCAAGGTCGCAATGGGCGTACCGGACGAGGTGTTCGACGCCGAATTCGAGGCCGTCAAGCAGGCGGCGCATGTCACCGAGGACGTCGGCCTGTCTGCGGACGATCTCAAGGAGATCAGCGAACGCTTCCTGCGCGTGTTCGAGGGCCACACCGGCCGGCCGTTCCCCGAGGACCCGTACGAGCAGCTGGAGATCGCGATCAAGGCCGTGTTCGGATCGTGGATGGGCAAGCGTGCCGTCGACTACCGGCGCGAGTTCCAGATCACGCCGGAGATGGCGAACGGCACCGCCGTCAACGTCTGCACGATGGTGTTCGGCAACCGCGGCGACGACTCGGCGACCGGGGTCGCGTTCACACGCAATCCGGGCACCGGCGAGGACAAGCTGTTCGGTGAGTACCTGGTCAACGCCCAGGGCGAGGACGTGGTCGCCGGCATCCGTACGCCGAAACCGATCGACAAGCTGGCGACCGAGATGCCCGAGATGGCGCGTCAGCTCGATCAGCTGCGTGATCGCCTGGAGAGCCACTACAAGGAGATCCAGGACTTCGAGTTCACGATCGAGCGCGGCGTGCTGTACTGCCTGCAGACACGCAACGGCAAGATGAACGCCGTCGCGATGGTGCGCACCTCGGTCGAGATGGTGCGTGCCGGGCTGATCGACGAGAAGCAGGCCCTGCTGCGCATCAACCCGATGTTCCTCGAGCAGATGCTGTACCCGCGCCTGAGCCCGGAGTTCAACGGCGACGCCCTGGCGCAGGGCCTGCCGGCATCGCCGGGGGCGGCGTCCGGCTACGCGGTGTTCGACGCCGACCGCGCCGAGACCCAGGGCAAGGACCTCGGCCGCCCGGTGATCCTGGTCCGCGAGGAGACCAAGCCGGAGGATATCCACGGCTTCTTCGCGTCGCAGGGCATCCTGACCAGTCGCGGCGGCAAGACCTCGCACGCCGCGGTGGTTGCGCGCGGCATGGGCAAGCCATGCGTTGCCGGTGCCGAGGGCATCCATGTCGACGTACAGCGCCGCGAGGCGCATGTCGGGGCGCACGTCATCCGTGAAGGCGACATGATCACGATCGACGGTTCCAGCGGCAACGTCTACTTGGGCCAGGTACCGATGGTCGAACCGGAGTTCTCCGACGAACTCAAGCAGCTGCTGCAGTGGGCCGATGACGTGGCCTACCTGCGGGTCATGGCGAACGCGGACACGCCGGCCGACGCCGACCGTGCGCTCAAGTTCGGTGCGCGTGGTGTCGGCCTGTGTCGCACCGAGCGCATGTTCAATGCCGTCGACCGCCTGCCGGTCGTGATCGAGATGATCGTCGCCGAGAGCGCCGAGCAGCGCCAGGCCGCGCTCGACCGGCTGCTGCCGATGCAGCGCGCCGATTTCCGCGGGCTGTTCGAGACCATGGCGCCGCGCCCGGTGACGATCCGCCTGCTCGACCCGCCGATCCACGAGTTCCTGCCCACCGAACGCCAGCTGCTCAGCGACATCGAGCGCCTGAAGCACCTGCGCGACTCGGTCGAGGGCATGGAGGTGCTGGCCAACTCGATGATGCTGATCGAGGACGCCGGCCTCGAAGGCAATCCGAAGGATGTCCGGCAGATCGTCAACCCGGACATGGTCGAAGCCGCGCTGGCGAAGAAGGAGCAGATGCTGCGCAAGGTCCGTACGCTGACCGAGGTCAATCCGATGCTCGGCCACCGCGGTGTCCGTCTCGGCATCACGTTCCCGGAGATCTACCGGATGCAGATCCGGGCGATCCTCGAGGCCGAGGCCGAGTGTCACGCCAAGGGGCTCGAGGTGCATCCGCAGATGATGGTGCCGCAGGTCTGTACGGCCGAGGAACTGCGCTGGATCAAGAAGTACGTCGACGAGATCCGCGCCGACGTCGAGGCCGCGACCGGTCAGCCCCTGAGCTGTCGCTTCGGCACGATGATCGAGGTCGTGCGCGCGTGCATGCGCGCCGAGTGTCTCGCCGAGGAGGCGGATTTCTTCTCGTTCGGCACCAACGACCTGACCCAGGCGACGTTCTCGTTCTCGCGCGAGGATGCCGAGAACAAGTTCCTGCCGATGTACAACCAGAGCGACATCCTGCACGACAATCCGTTCGAGGTGCTCGACACCAAGGGCGTCGGCAAGCTGATGGAGATCGCGGTGCAGTGGGGCCGCCAGGCCAAGGCCGAGCTGTCGGTCGGGATCTGCGGCGAGCACGGCGGCCACCCGTCATCGATCGCCTTCTGTCACCAGGCCGGCCTCAACTACGTCTCGTGTTCACCGCCGCGCGTGCCGGTCGCGCGCCTGGCCGCCGCCCACGCGGCGCTGCAGGACACCTGACGCCGGCGACCGCGCCCGGTGGGGCCTGTTCGCGCGACCTGAGGCCTGGCGTTGCTGCCCGCCGATGTACGGCGGGCACATCGCGCTCGCTGTGCCTTGTTGACCAAGAGAACGGCCTCCGTCGCTGCGTCTCACGTCGTGTGAACAGGCCCTGGCTGCGGGGCGCGGTCACGGCGTCCTGTGTCAGGTGTTCAGGTGGCGGTCGCTGAGCGCGAACATCAGCAGCTCCCACATCACGACGCTGTGGTCGTGCCGGCCGCTGAGATGCTGGTCGAGCAGGCGCTGCAGGTAGCGACGGTCGAACAGGCCGGTGTCGGACATCGCGTCGCCGAGGACCTCGCGCTCGTACTTGGCACGCAGCGGCCCGCGGAACCATTCCGCCAGCGGGATCGAGAAGCCCTGCTTGGGCCGGTACATGATGTCGTCGGGCAGGTAGGGTCTGAGCGCACGCTTGAACAGGTGCTTGCCATCGCCGCCGGCCAGCTTCCACTCGGGTTTCAGGCCTGACATCCACTCGACCAGCTCATGATCCAGCAACGGTACACGGACCTCCAGCGCATGCGCCATGCTGGCACGGTCGACCTTGTGCAGGATGCTGACCAGGAACGTCTTCAGGTCGAGGTACTGCACCAGCGAAAGCGGGTGGTCGGTGGGTGAGCGTTCGGCGTGCGCGCGCATCACGTCGACGGCGTGGTAACCGTCCAGATCGGCCTTCAGGCGATCGCTGAACAGGCGCTGGCGTTGCGCATCGCTCATCCGTGACACGCTGTGGAACCAGGCACCGACGCTGTCGCGTGCCAGCGCCTGGAACGTGGTCTTGGCGCGCACGACACGCGGTGCCCAGTCGGCCTTC